>JBBSKB010000019.1:0-37783 GCA_038256725.1 Mycobacteriales bacterium
GGGGCGGTGCCGACGACGTCGGTCCGGACGCCGAACGCGCTCCGGCCGTCGTCGGCCCGGTCGCGCGTGGCCTGGTCCTCCGCCGCCCGGCGGGCCTCGAGCGCCGCTTCGGAGGCCGACCACGGACGGCGGGTGGGCTCGGGATCGTCCTGCTCGTCGTCCTGGGCCGGCGCGTCCTCGAGCTGGATGGCGACACGGATGTCCCGGCCGAACTGCTCGGACAGCGCCTCGGCGAGCACCCGGCGCATCCGCGACTCGAGCACGGTCTGGGTGAACTCGTTGGGTGCGGCGAGCACCGCCGTGTCCTCGACCAGCCCCAGTGGGCGGGTCAGGTTCAGCATGGCGTTCTGCTGCGGGGAGAGGCTGGTGGCCAGCCGCTCCCGGATCTGGTCCCAGACCGTCGCCAGGTCCAGCGTGGCGTCCGCCATGCCGTCGTCCTCCCCATGCAGTCGACCCCGGCGGTCGGTCCTCCGTGGCGCTCCGATCCCGTCAGCGTGCCTGCCGGGGTTGTTGGTGCGTCCCCCACGGCAGCTGCGGACGCTCGTGTTCCACACGGGTGTCCACAGGCTGTGCACGACCGGTGGCGATGTCACCGGGGCCGGCGAGGGCCCGGGGACTGTCCAGCGTTTCCGCTGGTCAGCGCCCCGTCGTCGGGGTCTGCGGGCGCTACGGGGGCTTGGTTGACCTTCGGGTCGGCCCACGCGCCGTGACCCTGTCGTCCGATGCGGGGCGACGGCGACGCTAACAGCCCCGTCCACAGCCCGGCAACGACGCGGTTCCGGGTCCGGGCGCGTCGCGGCGGCGTGCCGCCGCCGGCCCGGCAGCCCGGTCGGGGCATCATGGGCGGTCCGGATGAATCCCGGCCGCCGTCGGGTGGGATTCCTCGGTTATGCTGTCGGGAGTCCGTGACGGCTCCTGTCGCCATGCCCCGCTCCGCGTGGCGCTGGCGTGCGGGGAGCCCGTCCCGGAAGACCAGCTTCCGGGGTCCGGGGTGGGTGCGGTTCACACCGTCCCCACCGGCACCCCCTGCGCGTCCGCCCACCGGTGGCGCGCACCGCCGAACGTGATAGTGGGAGTACCTCGTGAGCAAGCGCACGTTCCAGCCGAACAACCGTCGCCGGTCCAAGACCCACGGCTTCCGGCTGCGGATGCGCACCCGCGCCGGCCGAGCGATCCTCGCCGGTCGCCGGCGCAAGGGTCGCGAGAACCTCTCCGCCTGACGTGCTGCCCGCGCAGGCACGCCTGCGCCGGCGCCCGGAGTTCACCGCGGTCGTCCGGTCCGGTCGACGTGCCGGGCGGCCGACCATGGTGCTCCACCTCCTCCCCGAACGGCCCGCGCACGCGGGTGGCGATCCGGCGCGCAGCGACAGCGCGCGCCCGGTGCCGCCGCCCGTTGCTCGGGCCGGTTTCGTGGTGGGCAGGTCGGTGGGCAACTCCGTCGTCCGCCACCGCGTGACGCGCCAGCTGCGGGCCGTGGTCCGGGCCGAGCTCGACCGGCTGCCGGCGAGTGCGGATCTGGTCGTGCGTGCGCGGCCGGAGGCGGCCTCCGCCGGTTCGGCGGTCCTGCGCCGCGATCTGAGCCGCGGTCTGGACCGGCTGCTCGGCCAGCGGGCCGACCGGTGAGCCGGCGCGCGCCGGTGCGACGGGTGCTGCTGGCCACCGTCGGCTTCTACTCGCGGGCGATCAGTCCCGCGCTGCCGCCCCGGTGCCGCTTCTACCCGACCTGCAGCGCGTACGCCGCCGAGGCGATCGAGCGACACGGGGCCGCCCGCGGGAGCTGGCTGGCCCTGCGCCGGATCCTGAAGTGCGCGCCCTGGCATCCCGGGGGCGTGGACCTGGTTCCGGGCGTGCCCGGAACCAGCGAGCCCGCTCACGCGTCGTGCACTCCGGTGCCTGCGACGTCGGCACCCGTACCCGACCGTGCCACCCCGCCGGCCCTGTGCCGGGCGAACGAGGAGACCTCCGTTGCTTGACTGGCTGTACACCGCGATCGCCTGGGTGATGGCCCGGTGGCACGACGTGCTCTCCACCTTCCTCGACCCGGCCGGTGGCCTGACCTGGGCGCTGTCGATCGCGCTGCTGGTCGTCACCGTCCGGTTGCTGCTCTTCCCGTTGTTCGTGAAGCAGGTGAAGTCCCAGCGGGCCATGCAGGAGCTGCAGCCCGAGATCGCCAAGCTGCGCAAGCAGTACGGCAGCGACCGTCAGGGCATGAGCCAGGCGATCATGGCGCTGCAGAAGGAGCGCGGGGTCAACCCGCTGGCCGGCTGCCTGCCGATCCTGCCGCAGATCCCGATCTTCATCTCGCTCTTCCACGTCTTGCGCCGGCTGGCGCCGGACAAGGACGGCCTCTACAGCTGGTCGGACCAGCTCACCGACCAGGCGGCCCGCGCTGACCTGTTCGGGGCGCCGATCTCCTCGTCGTTCAACATGGACGGCCCCAAGGAGCAGGCGATCCTGGCCCTGGACGGGGTCACCTACGGCAGCATCCGCACCGTCGCGCTGATCCTCATCCCGCTGATGTGCCTGACCACCTTCTTCACGCAGAAGCAGGTCATGAAGCGTTCCGGCCCCGTGGAGGGCCAGGCCGCCATGGTGCAGAAGCTGCTGCTCTACGGCATGCCGCTGAGCCTTTTCGTCACGGGCTTCTTCTTCCCCATCGGCGTCCTCCTCTACTGGGTCGTGAACAACGCCTGGACCTTCGGCCAGCAGTTCTTCATCCTGCGCAAGCTGCCGCCGGCCGGCTCGCCCGCGGCCAAGGCCAAGGCCGCTGCCGAGAAGCCGTTCGTCGACCCGAAGACCCTCGCGCCGAAGCCCGGTGCCAAGCCGGTCCGCCCCAAGCAGGGCCGCCCCGCGACCGTCGCACCGGAGAGCACGGTCGACGACACGGTCGACGGCGCGACGGCGAACGGTGCGACGCCGAACGGCGCGACGGCCGCCGGTGCGACGGACGGCCGACCGGGCGGAGCGGCCGGCAACGGCCCCCGCACCGGCGCCGGCCGGGCCGGGCAGGGCCCCGCGAACCGGGGCAAGCGCAAGCGCCGTTGACGGCGCACTCCGGACCGCGGTCCGGAGCTCGACCACCGGGGCCATCCCGGATGCCCGAACCGACAGTGGAGGAATCTCCGTGAGTGCCCCTCAGCAGCACACCACCGACAGCGCCCCGGCGCTCCCGGACGCCGATGCGGCGAGCGACGACGCGCTCGTCGAGCCCGCCGAGCTCGAGACGGACGGGGCGCCTGTGGCTGCCGCGTCCAGCGGGCCGCGTGGGGAGGCCCTGCTCGTCCAGGAGGGCGACGTCGCCGGGGACTACCTGGAGCGGCTGCTCGACCTCCTCGACGTGGACGGCGACATCGACCTCGACGTCGAGGGAGACCGCGCCTCGGTCGCGATCGTCGGCGGCCGACTGAACGACCTGATCGGGTCGGACGGCGCCACCCTGGAGGCGCTGCAGGAGCTCACCCGGCTCGCCGTGGCCCAGTCCACCGGTGTCCGCAGCCGGCTGATGCTGGATGTCGGCGGTTTCCGTGCCAAGCGCCGGACCGATCTGACCGCTCTGGCCGGAGAGACCGCCCGTCGGGTCGCTGACAGCGGCCAGCCGGAGCGGCTGAGTGCGATGAACCCGTTCGAGCGCAAGGTCGTCCACGACGTCATCTCCGGTGTGACCGGGGTGCACAGCGAGTCGGAGGGCGAGGAGCCGAACCGCCGCGTCGTGGTCCTGCCGGACAAGTGAGCGAGCTCGCGAGCGAACCCGTCAGCGGAGCACCTCGCGGCGCGGGGACGACGAGCGCCGGCGAGGCGTTCTCGTGACCCACCCGGCCGAGAGCACGCCTGCCGCTCCTCCGCCGCCCTCGGTTGCGGCGGAGGTCTTCGGGGACGCCTTGCCGGCTGTCCTGTCGTTCGTCGCCAAGCTGGCCTCCGACGGCGTGACCCGGGGCCTCATCGGCCCGCGCGAGGTCCCGCGGTTGTGGGAACGGCACGTGCTCAACAGTGCGGCGGTGGCCGAGGCGGTCCCCGAGGGGGCGCGCGTCGTGGACGTGGGCAGCGGCGCGGGGCTCCCGGGCATCCCGCTGGGTCTCGCCCGCCCCGACGTCGCGCTGACACTGGTCGAGCCGATGGCCCGGCGGGTGGAGTTCCTGCAGGAGGCGGTCGCCGAGCTGGCCGAGTGGCAGCGGACGCCCTGGCGGGTGCTCCGCGGACGGGCGGAGGAGCGCTCGGTCGCCACTGCGGTGGGTGACGTCGACGTCGTGACCGCTCGGGCCGTCGCCCCGCTTCCCCGGCTCGTCGGATGGTGCCGCGGGCTGCTGCGCCCGGGGACCCAGCTGGTCGCCCTCGTGGGTGCCCGCGCCCTCGAGGAGCTGCCGTCGCTCGTCCCCGAACTGGAAGCCGCGGGCATGCGGGACATCCACCCGCGGGCGGTCGGTGCATCGCTGGGGTCCGCTGCCACTACCGTGGTGGTCATGACGCGTGGGGCACGGTGACGGGTCTTCTCCGCGAGCTGCTGGGGAGCGTCCTGTTCCACGTGGAACAGGTGCAGATGCCCGATCCGTTCCACGTGAAACGCCACCAGGAGGGACTGCGATGACCGACCCGGGCGAGCGGCTGCGGAGCAGTCTCGCGGCCGACCAGTCGTCCTCCGGGGGCATGGCGGACTTCGACAGCCCGATCGCCATGGAGGCGCTCCGGGCCACCCGGGTCCTGCACGCCGCGGACCAGGAGCCCTTCCCCCCGCCGGCGCGGATCCGGATCATCACCATCGCCAACCAGAAGGGCGGCGTCGGGAAGACGACGTCCACGGTGAACCTCGGCGTCGGGCTCGCGCTCTACGGGCTGCGGACGCTGGTCATCGACCTGGACCCCCAGGGCAACGCGAGCACCGCCCTCGGCGTGGACCACACGGTCGGTACGCCGTCCATCTACGACGCCCTGGTCGGTGACAGCACCCTCACCGAGGTCGTGCACCCGACCACCGCGAGCCCGCACCTGCTCTGCGTCCCGGCGACCATCGACCTCGCGGGTGCCGAGATCGAGCTGGTCTCCGTCGTCGCCCGCGAGCACCGGCTGCGCCGGGCCATTGAGGGTTACATCGCCGCTCTCCCCCCGGAGCGGCGGCCGCACTACGTGCTCATCGACTGCCCGCCGTCGCTGGGGCTGCTCACGTTGAACGCGCTCGTCGCCGGCGACGAGGTGCTGATCCCGATCCAGTGCGAGTACTACGCGCTGGAGGGCCTGGGCCAGCTGCTCAACAACATCGACCTGGTCCGGCAGCACCTCAACCCCGGGATCGCCGTCCGCACCATCCTGCTCACGATGTACGACGGCCGGACCAAGCTCGCCGACCAGGTCGCGGACGAGGTGCGCAACCACTTCGGCGACGTCGTGCTGAACGCGGTGATCCCGCGCAACGTCCGGGTGTCCGAGGCGCCGGGCTACGGGCAGTCGGTGCTGACCTACGACCCGGGATCCCGGGGATCGACCAGCTACGTCGAGGCGGCGCGCGAGCTGGCGCACCGCGGGGTGAACCTCCCCCCGATCGCCCGCGCGAGCACACCGGCCGCCGCGACGGCCTTCGCCGTCGCCGACGGCCCAGCCCCGGGTACCCAGGACGACCAGTGAGCGAGGAGCAGCGATGAGCAAGCGCGGTGGACTGGGTCGCGGACTGGCCGCCCTCATCCCGACGGGACCGCCGCCGTCGGCCCCGGCTGACGACACGCGGACGTCCGAGGCGCCCGCCGCCCGCGCCTCGGACGACGAGCGGCCGAGTTCACCGGTGAGCCTGGTGCCGCCGCCCGCGGACAGATCCCCGGACGACCGCCCGGCGACGGACAGTGCCGCCCTGGGGCCCGCGGTCCGCGGCGTCGAGCACGCCGGTGCGCTCGGCGTCCCCGGGGCCCAGCTGCGCGAGGTCTCGGTCGACGACGTCGTCCCGAATCCCAAGCAGCCCCGCCAGGTCTTCGACGACGAGGCGCTGGAAGAGCTCAGCCACAGCGTCAAGGAGTTCGGGCTGCTCCAGCCGATCGTCGTCCGGGAGAACGCCGGCGCCGAGGGTGAAGCGGTCACCTACGAGCTCATCATGGGCGAGCGCCGTCTCCGGGCGGCCCGCGCCGCGGGGCTGGTGACAGTCCCGGCCATCGTCCGGGACACCACCGACGACGCGATGCTGCGCGACGCCCTGCTGGAGAACATCCACCGGGTGCAGCTGAACCCGCTCGAGGAGGCTGCCGCCTACCAGCAGCTGCTGGAGGAGTTCGGCGCCACCCACGAGGAGCTGGCCAGCAAGATCGGGCGCAGCCGCTCGCAAGTCACCAACACCATCCGACTGATGAAGCTGCCGGTGAAGGTGCAGACCCGGGTCGCCGCCGGGGTCATCTCCGCCGGGCACGCCCGCGCGCTGCTCGGGCTCGCCGACGCCGAGGCCCAGGACGCGCTCGCCACCCGCATCGTTGCCGAGGGCATGTCGGTGCGGGCCACCGAGGAGGCCGTCGCGATGGCCGCCGCGGAGCGGCCCACGGCCAAGCGCCGCACGCGGAACATCTCCGCTCCCGGGGTCGAGGAGCTCGGCTCGCGGCTGTCCGACCGTTTCGAGACGAAGGTCAAGATCCAGATCGGCCGGTCCAAGGGAAAGATCGTCGTCGAGTTCGGCTCGGTCGACGACCTGCAACGGATCATCGGCGTGATGGCTCCGGAGATCACCGGACGCCGCCCGGAGGCCTGACCAGCTCCTGTACGCAGCGAGGCCCCCATTGCGTCACAGACGTAATGGGGGCCTCGCTGCGCGAGGCCGGGATCAGCGGGGAGTGGCCGCCCGCGCGGCGAGGAGCCGGGCGATCACGTCGCCGAGCTCGTATCCGGCAGCCTCGATCGCCATCGGGAACATCGACGTCTCGGTGAGACCGGGCGAGACGTTCACCTCCAGGAAGTGCACCTTGCCGTCCGGGGTGATGATCGCGTCGGTGCGGGAGAGGTCGGCCAGGCCGAGGGTCTCGTGCACGCGGACGGCGACCGCGGCCGCCTTCGCCGCGACGTCGTCCGGGATGCGGGCGGGCGCGTGGTACTCGGTGAGCCCCGGGGTGTATCGGGCGGTGTAGTCGAAGACGCCGGACTCGGGGGTGATCTCGACCGCCGGCAGCGCCTGCGGGCCATCGCCGAGGTCGATCACGGCGAGCGCCACCTCCACGCCCTCGACGTACCGCTCCACCATGACCGTGTCCCCGTAGGCGAAGCAGCTCACCATCGCGGCGGGCAGGTCCTCGACCCGGTTGATCCGCTGCACGCCGAGGGCTGAACCACCCGACGCCGGCTTGACCATCAACGGCAGCCCCAGCCGGGCCACCATGAGGTCCAGCACCGTGCCGGCGCCCAGCTCCCGGAAGGTGCTGTGCGGCAGGGCGACCCAGTCGGGCGTGGTGACGCCGGCGGAGCGGACGACCGACTTGGCGGCCGGCTTGTCCCACGCCAACCGGCAGGCAGCCGCGGGCGAACCGACGTAGGGCACCCCGGCGAGGTCGAGGACCGCGCGCAGGGCGCCGTCCTCACCCGTGGCGCCGTGCAGGGCGATGAACACCGCGTCCGCCGGAGCGGCGGCGAGCCCGGGCAGCAGGTCGGCGTCGGCATCCCGCAGCTCGGCGTCGAGACCGGCGCGGGTGAGCTCCTCGACGACCTGCGTGCCCGAGGAGAGCGACACCTCGCGCTCGAAGGTGAGCCCGCCGGCCAGGACGACGGCCCGCAGCGGGTGCGGCGTGCTGTCGAGCGCGGCTGCCGGGGCGGGTGCGGACTCGGTCATCGGCCGTCCTCGTAGGCGTTGCTGTTGGCGGGCCCGACGATGGTGCCCGATCCGGTGAACCGTCCGTCGGCGTCCGGCCGGACGGCCCGGAAGGTGCCGGTGTCGACGGCGTCGAAGGTGCTGTGCAGGTCGAGCTCGGCCTCGATCACGCGGGCCAACCGGCGCACGCCCTCGCGGATCCGGTCCGGCTCGGGGTAGCAGTAGGACAGCCGCATGTACTCCTGGCCGCTGCCGTCGGCATAGAAGCCGATGCCGGGCACGTAGGCGACCAGCGCGTTCACCGCGCGGGGCTGCATGAGCTTGGCGTCCAGCCCGTTCGGGAGCTTGAGCCACACGTAGAAACCGCCGTCGGGGCGGGTCCAGGTCGTGCCCGCCGGCATGTAGGTCTCGAGCGATTCCAGGCAAGCGTCACGGCGCTCGCGGTACAGCTCGGTGAAGATCTTGATCTGCTCGCGCCAGGGCTGGGTGTCCAGGTACCGGGCGACGGCGTACTGGGTGAGCGAGGGCGGGCAGAGCACCTGCGCCTCGGTGGCCAGGACCAGCTTCTCGCGGACGGCGAGCGGCGCGAGCACCCAGCCGACCCGCAGGCCCGGGGAGAACGTCTTCGAGAACGACCCCAGGTAGATGACCCGCTCGGAGTTGCGGGCCCGCAGCGCGCGCAGCGGCTCGTGCTCGAAGCCGAGCAGGCCATAGGGGTTGTCCTCGATGACCAGCAGGTCGTACTTCTCGGCGAGGGCGATGATCGCCGCGCGCCGGGGCTCGCTGAGCGTGACGCCGGCGGGGTTGTGGAAGTTCGGCACGGTGTACAGGAACTTCACCCGGTCGCCCTGGGCCCGGCAGTCGAGCAGGGCCTCCTCGAGCGCCTCGGGGATCAGCCCGTCGTCATCCATGGCGACGTGCCGGACGCGGGCCTGGGCGGACTGGAAGACGCCCAGGGCGCCGACGTAGGACGGCGCCTCGGCCAGGATGACGTCACCGGGGTCGATGAAGACGCGGGTGACGAGGTCCAGGCCCTGCTGGGAGCCGACGGTGACGACGACCTCGCTGGCCGAGGCGTCCTGGATGCCCTCCAGGGCCATCACGTCGCAGATCCGCTCGCGCAGCCGCGGGTCGCCCTGACCCGAGCCGTACTGCAGGGTCTGCGCACCCATCCCGGAGACGAGGTCGCCGATCATCGAGCCCACCGCGTCCAGGGGCAGCGCGGTGACCGCTGGCATACCGCCGGCCAGGGAGACGACCTCGGGCCGGCTGACCACGGAGAACAGCGCGCGGATCTCCGAGCTCTTCATCCCGTGGGTGCGTGCTGCGTAGCGGTCGGCCAGCGGGTCCAGCCGCGGATGCCGCGGGGCGGGGTGGGGCGCACCGCGGTGCGCGCCCTGCTGTCCGGAACCGGCCGACGAGCCGGGCGGGGAGGTGGCCACTCTCAGAGTCTAGGCCCGTCCCCCAGCGACTTCCCGGACCCCGAGCGGACCACCCCGTCACGATGACATCGTCGTCCTCCTGACGACACCGCGGCCACGAGCCGTCCCCCTGCGGTGGCGAGCGCGTCGGTCATCCCTGCGCGGGACCCTCCGGGCCCCACTCGCGCTGCACAGCACCCGGTGCGCCGCTAGGCGCGGCTGGGAAGGACGAACGTTCCGGTGGGCGGGTCGGCCTCCGCGGGCAGGAACAGCCGCTGGACGGCGGCGAGCACGGCGTGGGCGATGGAGCCGCGCACGCGGGCGTCCAGCAGCAGCAGCCGGTCCACCGGGTGCGACAGGTAGCCGACGTCCAGGCGCACGGCCGGCATCCGGCTCATCCGCAGCAGGTCCCAGGTCTTGGCGTGCGAGTCGAGGTCGAGCAGGCCGGTGCGGGCCACCACCTCGCGGCGGGCGAGGTTGGCGAACTGCTCACCGACGGTGGAGGACGCCCCGGAGCCCGTGCCGTAGTAGAAGCTGGCCACCCCGCGGGCGTGCTCGGACGCGTGCGCGTCCACGTGCAGGGACAGGAAGAGGTCGGCACGCGCCTCGTTGGCGAAGGCGGTGCGCTCGGCGACCGTCGGGTTCTGGCTGCGGCCCCGGGTGAGGTAGACCGTCGCCCCGGCGGCAGCGAGCCTGCCCTCGATGCGCGAGGCGAGGTCGAAGACGAGGTCGGCCTCGGTCGTCTCGCCGTGCACGTGGCCGGTGTCGGAGCCGCCGTGGCCGGGGTCGACGACGATCCGCCGGCTGATCAGGTGCGGCCCGCTGTCGACGAACGAGGCGCTCTGCCGCAGCAGCTGGGGGCGGCCACCGGTGACCTTGCGGCCGAGCTGGCGCAGCGCCCGCAGCGTCGCCGGACCGCAGGTGCCGTCGGAGGTCAGCCCGTAGTCGCGCTGGAAGCGGCGCAGCCCGCCCTCGGTGTCGGCGCCGAAGACGCCGTCCACCGGGCCGGCGTCGTAGCCGAGCTCGTGCAGCCGTTCCTGCAGGTTGATGACGTCGTCCCCGCGGACCGCGCGCTCGGGGTCGTAGCGCAGCAGCCTGTCCCCCAGCGACCAGCGGGCCTCGTTGAGCGCCCGGTAGGTCTCCTCGCCGACGCGCCCGTCGACGGACAGCCCACGGTTCTGCTGGAAGTGCCGCACTGCGAGCTCGGTGGCGTCGTCGAAGACCGCGGCGTCCAGCGCGACGTCGGGCAGCGTGGTCATCGCCTGCGGTGGGCGGGGCACGGCACTGCCGTCGACGTCGGGGAGCAGCCCCAGACTGCTCAGCGCGGTCTGCACGTCCGCGACCGCGGGCCCACGATCGCCGAGCCTCAGGATCTGCATACCGGTGTTGGCTCCCATCGTGTCCCGATTGTCGTCCAGAGCCGCGGTCGCGGCCCAACGGGGGTACCCCGGACCACGACGGGTCCACCTGCCCGGGTGGACAGGTGGACCCGTGATCACGCTGTGTGGCGCCCCTGCGCGGCAGGGGCTGCGGCTCAGATGTAGTCGGCGAGGTCGTTCAGGATCGCGCCCTTGGGCTTGGCGCCGATGATGGTCTTCACCGGCTTGCCCCCCTGGAACACCGTCATCGTCGGGATCGACATGACCTGGTAGTCGCGGGCGATCTGCGGGTTCTCGTCGATGTTCAGCTTGGCGATCGTCAGCTTGTCGCCGTGCTCGGCGGCGATCTCCTCCAGTACGGGGGCGACCATCTTGCAGGGGCCGCACCACTCCGCCCAGAAGTCCACCAGCACGGGCTTGTCGCTGCCCAGCACGTCGGTGGCGAAGCTGGTGTCGGTGACCGTCACGGTGTTGCCTGCCATCGTCGTTCTCCCTCTCGTCCACTTGCTCGAAGTCCTGCGGGGAGAACCCGCGGGACGGTGGTTCTATGCCCGGTCAGCGGGCGGTCAGCGCTCGTCGAAGGTGTCGGCGAGCCAGCGCTCGGCGTCGATAGCCGCGGCGGCACCGGTGCCGGCCGAGGTGATCGCCTGCCGGTAGATGTGGTCCACGACGTCGCCGCACGCGAAGACGCCGTCGATGCTGGTGCGGGTGGTCGGGTGCTCGACCTGCACGTAGCCCTCGTCGTCCAGCTTGAGCTGGCCGACGAACAGCTCGGTGCGCGGGTCGTGGCCGATCGCGACGAACAGCCCGTTGACCGGCAGCGTCTCGGTGGCACCCGTGGCCATGTCGGTCAGCTCGACCGAGGAGACCGTGGTGTCGCCGTGCACCTCGGTGACCTGCTTGCCGAGCGCCCAGCGGATCTTCTCGTTGTCCTGGGCGCGCTTCTGCATGATCTTGGAGGCGCGCAGTTCCTCCCGCCGGTGGACGACGGTCACGCTCTTGGCGAAGCGGGTGAGGAAGGTCGCCTCCTCCATCGCCGAGTCACCGCCGCCGACGACGGCGATGTCCTGGTCGCGGAAGAAGAAGCCGTCGCAGGTGGCGCAGGCGGAGACGCCGCGGCCCAGCAGGCGCTGCTCGTTCTCCAGGCCCAGGTACCGGTACTTCGAGCCGGTGGCCACGACGACCGCGTGCGCGCGGTGCACCTCGTCACCGACCTTCACGATCTTCGGCGTGGCGGTCAGGTCGACCTCGGTGACGTCGCGCGGGACGAGCTCGGCACCGAACTTCTCCGCCTGGGTCCGCATGTCGTCCATGAGCTGGGGGCCCTGGATGCCCGCTGGGAAGCCGGGGAAGTTCTCCACCTCGGTGGTCGTCATCAGCGCGCCACCGAACTGGGAGCCCTCGAACACCAGCGGGTGCAGGTTCGCGCGGGCGGCGTAGGTGGCGGCGGTGTAGCCCGCGGGTCCGGAGCCGATGATGATCAGGTCGCGGACGCCGTCGTGCTCGGCCGGGGGGATCACGGGGTGCACGATCTCTTCGGTCGTCACGGCGGGACCGGGGGTGGGGGAGTCACTCACAGGCGGCACAACCGGAATCGTAGGTCCGGCATTCCGGGCCTGCCCCCGACGGGTCAGCCCGTCGCCTGGATGGTGATCTCGCCGATCTCCCCGATGAAGCCGTCGCCGTCCGCGACCAGCCCGGTGATCCAGAGCAGGACGTAGCGGGCCTCGACCGGCTCGTCGAAGCGCAGGTCGGTGCTCTCCTCGAGCGTGCCGGAGACGGCGGGCTCAAAGCCGTCCAGGTTCCCGGCCGGGGAGTCGGCGGTGCGGATCTCGACGGTCCCGCCGGGGCGGGGGGTGGTGACCGTCACGCCGGCGAGGGACTGCGCGGAGCCCAGGTCGTAGACGATGCCCAGCCCCGACTTGAGGTTGCCGAACGCCGCCGACCCCCGGTACGTGACGGTGGACCAGGTCGTGGCCGGGTCGCCGTCGAAGGTGAGCGGGACGTCGCCGTCGTTCTCGGGCTGGCCGTCGCCCTCGGGGTCGAAGATCTCCGCGCCCTGGATCGACGTCGAGGAGGCGGTGGGGGCGTCGTCCTCACCCGAGGCGCCGGCGGTGGGCACGCTGATCGACGGCGTGGAGCCCTCGTCGACGGAGCCGGCGACCGACAGCAGGCTGGTGCCGACCCACCAGGCGAGTCCGATCACCACGAGCAGCGCCAGCAGGGGCAGGCCGACGACGAGCAGACGGTGCCGGCCGGCGCCGTCCTCCTCGTCGTCCGCACCCGTGGAGCCGGTGGGCGGGCCGGTGTAGAGGTCGTCGGGCAGCGGCCCGAACGCGAAGTCGTCGGCCGGTACGGCCCGGGAGCCGGCGTAGGCCCCGCCGGTGGGGACGACCGAGCGGGCGTCGACGGTGTCGCCGGCTGAGGCGACCGGTGCGATGACGGTGTCGCCGGCGCCGGCCGAGCGCAGGAACGGGACCGGTGGCAGCGTGTCCGGGTCGAGGCGGACGGGTGCCTCGGCGGCGTGCCCGTCCGTGCGCTGGCCGTCGAGTCGGTGGCGGTCGGCGCGCTGGTGCTCGGACCGGTCCCCGCGGGCCCCGCCGGTGGCGGTCCGGCTGCGCGGCCGCTCGGCGAGGATCGCCGCCATGGCCGCGACGCTGGAGAGCGCCTGCCCGGGCTCGGTGGAGCGGGCCCGGCGGGCCAGCGCCACCAGGTCGGAGGGGCCGTGCAGCGGGCGGGGCTCGGCCTCGCCGGGGCGCAGGCCGGTCAGGCAGACCTCCAGGAGGGCGCCCAAGGCGTCGACGTCGCCGTCGATGGTGCCGCTGGCAGCCGGCACGCCGCGCAGGCCCACCAGACCGTTGGGCCGCAGCACCACGTTCTCGGGGGTGAGCCCACCGACGGCCAGGCCGACCCGGTGCGCCTCGGCGACGCCGTCGGCGAGGCGGCGCAGCACGGTGCGGACCTCGCGCTCCGGCAGCGGCCCCTCGGCCAGCCGCTCGGACAGCGGGACGCCGTCGATCCACTCGTTGACCACGTAGGCCGCCCCACCCGGGGCGGGGTCCTCCCCCGCCCTCCCCACGCTGCCCTCGGAGGCGTCGTAGACCATCGCCAGGGCGGGGGTTGCCAGGCCGCCGGCGGTGAGCGCGCGGGTGATCCACGCGTGTGCGGCCGGGCCGGCGGGGGTGTGCACGCGGACGGCGACGTCGCGGTTGAGGATCCGGTCCTTGGCCCGCCAGGTCTGGATGACGCCGGTCTCGGTCTGCTCGTCGGGCCCGACCTGGTCGAGCGGCCGGTAGCGCTCCGGGAGGCCGGTGACCGTGGACGTCATCGACACTGTCGACCTCCTGCCTTGCTCTGGCGGACGGTGCGACTGCACCGGCATCGGCGCCGCCTCCTGCGAGGAGGGGGGGTCATCCGCGCCGGACGCGCGCCCTGACGGCTGCCAGGGGTTCGCGGATCTCCGGTACGCGGGCGACCACGAGACCTGCGAGAGCCGCGGCGCCGATGACCACGGTACCGACCAGCACCCGGCCGAGCGACCCTGCGGTCGACGATCCGAGCAGGTCATCGGTCACGATCAGGACAAGGTGCCCGAGGAGGCCCGCGGCCAGCGACGCCGCAGCCACCCGGGCGACCTGGACGAGCGTGTCCCGGGTGCGGAGCGAGCCGAGCCGCCGGCGCAGCGCCAGGTCGCCGAGGACCCAGCCGGCCAGGTACGTGATGCTCGTGGCCAGCATGAGCCCGGCGACCACGTGCTCGGGGCCCACGACCGCGGGGACCAGCAGCAGCAGGGGCACCCGGACGGCGACCATGCCGAGCTGGATCAGCGTCGGCGTCCGCGCGTCCTTCATCGCGTAGAACACCCGCAGCTGGAGCAGGGTCACCGCCATCGGCAGCAGGCCGAAGGCGCCGATCGCCAGGGCGGTGCCGATCGCGGCGGCGTCGTCGACCGAGGTGTTGCCGCGCGCGAAGGCGACGACGCCGAGGGCCGGGCCGAGCACGGTCAGCAGCGCCGTCACCGGCAGCAGGCCCAGCGCGGAGAGGCGGGTGCCCAGGGAGAGGTCGGAGATCACGCCCGGGACGTCGTGGCGTGACGCCGCCCGGCTCATCCGCGGCACGAGCGCGGTCAGCAGCGCGACGCCGATGATCCCGTAGGGCATCTGGAACAGCAGGCTGGCGTTGGCGAAGCCGTAGGACCCCAGGCCGTCGGCGCGGCCGGCGGCGTTCGCCACCCGGGTGGCGACGACGACGCCGATCTGGCTGATGGCCACGTAGGCGATGACCCACAGCCCGAGCGTGCCGGCCTCCTTGAGCCCGGTGTCGCGGAGCCCCCAGCGCGGCCGCAGCGGCACGCCCGCCCGGGCGAGCAGTGGCAGCAGCACCAGCGCCTGGACGGCGATGCCGAGCGTCGTGCCGATGCCCAGCAGCCACACCTGACCGGAGGTGATGGTCACCGGGGTCAGCGCGCCGGGCCCGGTCGCGGCGATGAGCAGCCCACCGGTGGCGATGACGACGAGGTTGTTGAGGACGGGCGCCCACGCGGGCGGGCCGAAGATCCCCCGCGAGTTGAGGATCGCCTGGGCCAGGGCGCCCAGGCCGTAGAAGACGATCTCCAGCAGCAGGATCCGGGCCAGCCAGTTGGCCAGCCGGACCTGGCCGGGGTCGTCGCTGATGCCGTACAGCGCGGTGAGCAGGGGTGCGGCCAGCACCGCGAGGGCGGTGACGACCACCAGTCCGACGGTGGCGATCGTGGCCAGCCGCTGGGCGTAGGCGGCTCCGCCGTCCCGGTCCCGTTCCTGGGCGTGCACCAGCAGCGGGACGACGACCGAGGTCAGCACCCCGCCGAGCAGCAGCTCGTAGACGATGTTGGGGAGCGTGTTCGCGGTGTTGTAGGCGTCGCCCACGAGGCCGATGCCCAGGGCGGCGGTGAGCACCATCGTGCGGACCAGGCCGGTGACGCGGGAGACCAGCGTCGCCACGGCCATCGTGCCCGCGGCCCGCAGGATCCCGCCGCTGGCGCCTGGGGCCCCCTCACGCTGCTCGACGTCGTCGTCGGTGTCCTCCGCGGTGCGCGGCACCGGCGGCAGCACCGGCATCGGGAAGACCTGGGTCTCGTCCGCCGCGGGCACCCAGCGGTGCCGCAGCGGCGGCAGCGGGGGGACGGGGCCGGCGGCCCGGTCGGTCCGGTTCCGGCCTGGCTGCGGCGCAGGCGTGCTGCGCCGCAGCGGCGGGGGCACCGGGGGCAGCGGGAGGCGGCCGTCCTCGGGAGCCGCGAAGGGGGCTCCCTCCGGCGGGGCGGCGCGGTAGGGCGCGGGCGGCAGCGGCCGGCCGGCCGGCGGCCGCGGTCGTTCGGGGGCGGCCTGCTCGTCGTCGGGCGGGGTGCTCACACGGGGCTCCGGGTCGGGGTGCCGTCGGGACCCAGCGGGATGCTCCCGGCCGCGCCGCCGCCGGCGCGCGCACGGGCGCGGCGGCGCAGCACGAACAGCACCAGGCGGCGGAGGAACAGCAGCCCCAGCAGGCCCGCTGCCCCGAAGGTGATGATCAGCGAGATCGGTCCGTAGGCGGTGCTGCGCACCTGCAGCTGCACGCGCTCGCCCAGCGGGCTGCCGCCGGGGGTGGTGAGGGTGGCGGTGACGACGAACCCGCCGGACTGCCCCAGCGAGGTGGGCACCTGCAGCACCGCCCGCTCCCCGGGCGCCAGCACCCGGACGCCGACGTCGCCGATCGACAGCGCCCGGTTGCCCCGGGCCCGCACCTCGGGCAGCACCCGCACGGCGAAGGGGAGGTCGTTGCGCACGGTCAGCACGAGCGGGGCGTCGCTGGAGGCCAGGGTGTACGTACCGTCGGCGGGCGCCAGCAGGGTGACCTGACCGCGTAGTCGCTGCATCGTGGCGGCGAGGTCGGCGGCTGCGTCGCGGAACCCGTCCGGGTCCGTCCGCCAGGCCACCGAGGTGGCGCGGGCGGTGGCGGCGTCGAACGCCTGCAGCGCCGTGGCGGCGTCGCCCTCGACGGCCCCGGCGAGGTCGTTCCGTGCGTCGTTCGCCCCCGTGACGCCGAGGAGGCCCGCGGTGTCCAGCCGGAGGGGGGCGGCCGGTTCGAGCAGCTCGCCGTCCTCCGTGGCCGGTCCGGTGGTGAGCGCCTCGAGCGGGATCGGCCGGAGCCAGGGCAGCGAGGTGGTGTCGGCCATCATCGCCCCGGCGCCGTCGGGGCCGGCGTCGACGTCCCGCGGCGCGGTTACCAGCACGGTCTGCTCGGTGTCCGGGGCCGCCTGGGCGGTGAGGACGGCGAGCTCCGCCAGGTAGCGCTGCTCGGCGAGCCGGGGGCCGCCGGGCGCGAGCTGGCTGCCGCCGACCAGCGCGCTCAGCCGGGAGTCCGCGACGAGACCGGCGACGGGGCCTCCGGCCGTGCCGACGGTGACCGCGGCCGCGGCGGTGACGTCGGCCAGCCCGACCGCGGAGTCACCGGTGGAGACCGCGTCCGGGCCGAGGACGACCTGCTCGATGCCGCCCGCGCGCAGCCGCTCCAGGGTGCCCGGGAGCAGCGTCCCGCCCGGCGCCCAGGCCAGGTCGGTGCGCGGCTCGACCGCCAGTTCCTCGGCGAGGATGCGGGCGCCGGCCCCTTCCTCCGGCACGGGGACGTCGGCGGGGGCACCGGACTCCCCGGCGGGCGGCAGCGGGGCGTCGGTGGAGGTCTCCTCCGGTGGTCCGGGCGGGTCCTGGGCCGTCCCCGCGGGTGCACCCGGGAGGCTGCGGGTGACGACGTCGCCGAGGCCGGCGGTCTCGAGCGCGTCGGCGTCCACGTCGCCGTAGGGGAGCGCGACGACCGGGTGGACGGCGGCCATGGCCTTCAGCCGGTCGAGGAAGGCCTGGGCCGCGTCGGTCCCGGACCCCTGGCCGCCGGGCACCTCGTACTCGCCGGCCGCCATGATCTGGAGCTCCTCGACCAGTGCCGGGTCGATGGCCAGGGTCACCGGGAGGGTGGGCGTGGCCGACGATCCCGGCAGCCGCTCGATGACGCCGAGCGCCCGGTCCAGCCGGCCCTCGTCGGCGATCGACCCGGCGAGCTCGTCGTCGGCGAACCGGCCGGAGGCGGTGCGGTGGGTCCGTTCGGTGAGCGGCCACAACCAGGCCACGGCGGTGCGTGCCGTGGGCTGCAGGGGCTGCTGCACGACGAAGGTGGACAGCTCGCCCACGCGCCGGGCGTCGCCGTCGATGCTGCCGTTGACGTTGAGCAGCACCGGGTAGACGCCGTCGCGCTCCAGCCGCAGCTCCGCGGAGTCGACCTGGTAGTCGAAGGTGGCGCTCTCGCCGGACCCGAGCCGGTCGGCGAGCGGCTGGAAGGGCAGCACGACGCTGGTCGAGGGGTCCGGGTCGGCGTCGCCGGCGGCGAGCTCGGCCCGGCTGAGCAGCACGTCCCCGCGTTGGAGCCGGAGGTCGAGGTCCTCGATCGGCGAGCTGCCGGTGTTCACGACGGTGCCCTTGACCCGGACCAGCGAGCCTGGCGTCACCGTGCGCGGCTCGAACAGGTTGACCTGGAGGCGCACCGGGCGGTCGGGGTCACCGATCTCGTCGGCCGGCGCCGCGGCGAGGACCGGGACGGCGGCGTGCGGCGCGGCCGCGGCCGCAGGGGCGACGACGCCGACCGTGGTCAGCAGGACGGGGAGCAAGGCGACGAGCAGCAGCGCCCTGGGCCGGGAGCGGGTGCGGACGGGGTCGGGGGCGGCGGCACGGCGGCCACCGGCGCCACCGGCGGCCGGCCGGGTCACGCGGTGTCGGCCAGCAGTCCGGGCGCACGCTCGACGAGGGCGCGTTCGTCGGCGTAGGCGAGCCGGCCGCTCAGCTCGTCCAGCGGCACCCAGGCCACCTCGGTCACCTCGACGTCGGCGTCGGAGAGCGCGCCCCCGACGGCCCGGAGGAGGAAGTGGTGCACCGTCTTGTGCACGCGGCGGCCGTCGGCGACGAACCAGAAGTCGATGATGCCGAGCGGCGCGACCACCTCGCCGATGATCCCGGTCTCCTCCGCGACCTCGCGGACGGCGGTGTCCTCGGGCGTCTCGCCGGCCTCGATGTGGCCCTTGGGCAGCGACCACAGGAGCCGGCCCCGACGGTCGGTGCGCCCGATGAGCGCGGCCCGCGGCCCGTGCACGCCGTCGTCGGCGACCACCAGGCCCCCGGCGGACGTCTCGTCGACCCGACGCAGCCGGCGGCCGGGGCGCCCGCGTCCGCCCGTCCCAGCCATGCCAGGAGGGTAGCGCGAGTGCGGCGACAGCTCCGGGAGCATCGCAGCGAGGAACGAGTGAGGAGCGGACCGGAGCGCGGAGGCGGACCGAGGTTGCAGAGCCCGGCGCACTACTCTGGTCGGTCGTGTCCGTCCCTCCTTCGAGTCGTGCGAGCGGGACGAGTGGGCCCCGCCCCGTCCCGGAGCCCGTGCCCCCCGCCGTGCAGCAGACCGTGCGGGACCTGGTGGACCTCTCCCCCGTGCTCGCCGAGGTCGGTCAGCGCTTCACCGCCGCCGGGTTCCAGGTGCACCTGGTGGGCGGTTCGGTGCGGGACGCGCTGCTGGCGGCCGAATCCGGTAGCGGAGGGGCGGGAGGCGGCGTGCCCCCGGGCGACCTCGACCTCACCACCGACGCCCGCCCGGAGCAGACGCTCGAGCTGCTGCGCGGCTGGGCCGGTTCCACGTGGAACACCGGGATCGCCTTCGGCACGGTCGGCGCCGACGTCCGGGGCGCCCGGCTGGAGATCACCACCTTCCGTGCCGACCGCTACGACCGCGAGTCCCGCAACCCCGAGGTCGCCTGGGGCGACTCGCTCGAGGACGACCTGGCCCGCCGCGACTTCACGGTCAACGCGATGGCGGTCTCGTTGGGCCCGGACCGCACCGTCACCGACCCCTTCGGCGGCCTCGGCGACCTGATCCGCCGACGGCTGCGCACCCCCGGGGCGGCCGAGGTGTCCTTCGCCGACGACCCGCTGCGCATGCTGCGCGCCGTCCGCTTCGTGGCCCAGCTCGGCCTCGAGCCCGACGACGGCGTCGTGCGGGCGATGACTGCGCTGTCGGCCCAGCTGGGCCGGATCACCGCCGAGCGGGTGCAGGCGGAGCTGTCGAAGACGCTGCTGCAGCCGTCCCCGCGGGCGGCACTGGAGCTCTTCGTCGCGACCGGGCTGGCCGACGTCGTCCTCCCGGAACTCTCCGCGCTGCGGATGGAGATCGACGAGCACCACCAGCACAAGGACGTGTACAGCCACTCGCTGACCGTGCTGGACCGGGCGATCGCGCTGGAGGTGGCGGACCCCGACTCGGGCTCCCCCGACCTGGTGCTCCGGCTTGCCGCGCTGCTGCACGACATCGGCAAGCCGGCGACCCGGCGGCACGAGGAGAAGGGCCGGGTCTCCTTCCACCACCACGAGGTGGTGGGGGCCAAGCTGGTCCGCAAGCGGCTGATGGCGCTCAAGTCCTCCAAGGACGTCGTCGAGGCGGTCTCCCGGCTGACCTTCCTGCACCTGCGCTTCCACGGGTACGGGCGCGGAGAGTGGACAGACTCGGCCGTGCGCCGGTACGTCACCGACGCCGGCAGCCTGCTGCCCCGGTTGCACAAGCTGGTGCGCTCGGACTGCACGACCCGCAACCGGCGGCGGGCGGCCGCACTGGCCGAGACCTACGACTCCCTCGAGGCCCGGATCACCGAGCTGTCCGCGGCCGAGGACCTCGCTCGGGTGCGGCCCGACCTGGACGGCAACGCGATCATGGAGCTGCTCGGGCTGGCGCCCGGCCCGGAGGTCGGGCTGGCGTGGCGCTTCCTCAAGGAGCTGCGGCTCGAGCGGGGCCCGCTGGACCGGGACGACGCGGAGACGGCGCTGCGCGAGTGGTGGGCGGGCCGGCAGGCCTGATTTCCGGCGCGCCGGGTGCAGGTCGGGGCCCCGACAGCCGACAGTGCTCCTGTGAGAGCACTCCGGCGGCTGCTGCGCGGGGCCGGCGTCGTGCTGGTCCTGCTGGTCGTCGTCCTCGGCGCGGGGGTGCTGAGCGGTCCCGGAGGGCTGCCCTGGGCGGTGCCCGTCACCGTCCTCCCCGGCGTGCTCCCGGCGCCGCTACCACCGCCGCCCCCGGTCCCGGAGAAGCCGCGGGACCGGCCGACGCCGGGGCTCGAGGCCGCCGACGTGCCGCTCGGGGTCCCGCAGCCGCCACCTGCCGACGGCGGCGCGTACGCCTTCACCTCCCTGCAGGCCGACGGCGTCACCCCGGTGGCCTACGACCCCTGCCGGCCGATCCACTACGTGGTCAACGGCCTGGGCGCCCCGGTCGACGGCGAGCAGCTCGTGCACGCCGCCGTCGCGCGGATCGCGGAGGCGACCGGGCTGCGCTTCGTGCACGACGGGGCCAGTGACGAGCCGCTGCTGGTGGACCGCCCCGTCTACCAGCCCGAGCGCTACGGCGACCGCTGGGCGCCGGTGCTGATCGGCTGGCTGACCGAGCAGGAGGAGCCGGCGCTGGCCGGTGACGTCATCGGTCAGGCCGGGAGCGCGGGGGTGTCCCTCGGCGGTGGACCGACCGTCTACGTCACCGGCACCGTGGCGCTCGACGCCCCGCAGATCACGCCGGTGCTGGAACGACGTGGCGGTCGGGCGATCGTCGAGGCGATCGTGCTGCACGAACTGGGCCACCTGGTGGGGCTGGCGCACGTCGACGACGACGGCCAGCTGATGTACCCCGAGGTGCAGCCCGAGGTCACCGACCTCGCCGACGGCGACCTCACCGGGTTGGCCCGGCTCGGCGCGGGGCCGTGCGTGCCCGAGCTCTGACCCCCCACCCCCGCTTTTCCCGGGAAAGGCGGTCCGCTTTTCCCGGGAAAAGCAGGGCGGGCGTCAGGTGCGCGTGGGCTGGGGTGCCCGGCGGCGGATGCCGAGGTAGGCGACGACGGCGAGCAGGTACCCGGCGCCGACGGCCAGGAGCACCGGCACCGACCGGCCGGACTCCGGGAGCACGAGGGCGGCGACCACGACGGCGGCGACGAACGCGACGTTGAACAGGGTGTCGTAGACGGCGAAGACCCGGCCGCGGAAGTCGTCGTCGACCGTCTCCTGCAGGGTCGCGTCGACGCAGATCTTCACGCCCTGACCGACCAGCCCCAGCACGAACCCGCCCGCCAGGACGGTGGCCGGCGCGAACGGCAGCCCGAGCAGCACCTGGGCGACGGCGCCGAACAGGAGCAGCCCGACCGTCCACCGGACACGTCCTGCCCGGCGCACCACCGGCGGCGTGAGCACCGCCGCGAGCAGCGAGCCGGCCGCGATCGCCGCCACCAGCTGGCCGAGGCCCGCCAGGCCGCCCCGGAGCAGGCCGGTCGCGTCCTCGAACGGGCCGCGGTGGAGCAGCAGCGTCATCAGCGTCAGCAGGCCGAAGCAGACCCGGTGCAGGCCGATGGCGGCCAGCGCGGCGGCGGCCGGCGGCCGTGCCCAGGCGTGCCGGGCGCCGTCCACCAGGCCGGAGACGACGTCCCGGGCGGGGCGACCGTCCCCCGACGCACCGTCCGGCCCCAGGTGGCCGCGGTCGAACCCGGAGACGACGGCGGAGGCGGCCAGGTAGGGCAACGCCGCGGCGAGCGCGATGGCGGCGTACCCGGCGTCCCCCGACCCGACCAGCGGCAGCAGCAGGAGGGCGGCACCGCCGCCGACGACGGTCGCGACGGAGCCCGACGTCGTGGACAGTGCGTTGGCCGGGACGAGCGCGTCGGTCGTGTGCGGCAGCCCGGCCGACAGCGCCGCCAGCACGAACCGGTTGACCGAGAAGACCGCCAGGCCGGCGAGGTAGAAGGGGATGCCGTCGATCCCGCCGAGGATCACCGCGGCCACGACCGCCACCAGCCCGGCGCGCACGACGTTGGCGCGCAGCAGCACCGAGCGCCGGCTCCACCGGTCCAGCAGCACCCCGGCGAAGGGGCCCAGCAGCGACCAGGGCAGCAGCAGGACCGCGAAGGCGGCGGCGACGTCGAGCGGGTCGGCGGCGCGCTGCGGGTTGAACAGCACCGTTCCGGCCAGCGCGGCCTGGAAGACGCCGTCGCCGAACTGGGACAGCAGCCGGGTCGCGAACAGCCGACGGAAGTCCCCGCGGGCCAGGACGGACCGCATCGTCGCCCCGTCCTCCCGCACCGGCCCACCCTAGGAGGACCGGCGCTCAGGCCGGCGCCGACGGCGCAGAGGTGGGGCACACTGGATGCGATGACCCCGGTGCCCGCGTCGCCCGATCCCGAGTCCGGGCCGCCCGCGCGGCCCGTGACCGGTCATCGGCGTGCTCCGGTGCCGGCGCTCTCCATCGGGGAGCTCGCGGACGTGCGCCCCGGGTCGCTGCTCGTGGCCATGCCCGGCCTCGCCGATCCCACTTTCGCCGGGTCGGTGGTGTACGTCCTCGACCACGCGGAGACCGGGACGCTCGGCGTGGTCCTGGGCAGCCCGAGCCAGGTGCAGATCCGCGACGTGCTGCCCGGCTGGTGCGATCTCGCCGTCGAGCCCGGCGTGTTCCACGTGGGCGGCCCCTGCGAGACCGACACCGCGCTGTGCCTGGCCCGCTGCGTCGAGCCCGGCCCGCCGCCGGACAGCGACCTGCGCCCCGTAGCCGACGGGGTCCACCTCGTCGATCTCGACGCCGACCCGGAACCGCTGGCCGGATCGGTGCTGGCCCTGCGCGTGTTCGCGGGTTACGCCGGCTGGTCCCCCGGGCAACTGGCCGGCGAGCTCGCCGAGGGCGCGTGGGCCTGCCTGCCGGGCTCGCCGGACGACGTCTTCACCGAGGTCTCGGGGCCGCAGCTGTGGCGCACGGTCATGGGCCGCCAGACGGGCCGGTTCGCCGTCCTCCGGTCCGCGCCGGCCGACCCGACGATCAACTGAGGATGGCTGCCGGAACGCCGCGCATCTGGTAGGAAGTACCTGGGAAGGGGCGGTCTGGGGAAGAGGCCGCCCCTTCCCACTTCTGCGTCCGGCTCCGGCGCGGACCTTCCCTAGAGCCCCACTGCTGCGGCGAGCTCGGGATGTTCGGCCACCGGCGCGGTCAGCGCCGGGTCCGGCAGGTCCAGCGAGCGGCGGCCGTGCTCGGCCAGCGTCGTCGTCGCCTCCAGCTCACCGTCGGCGGCCGGCAGCGGTGTGGCGAACTGCACCAGCACGTCGTCGGTCGAGGAGACCGCCACCGCCCGGTCCCCCGGCAGGCCGAAGAGCTCCGTGGGGCGGCCGTCGATCGACCGCCGGCCCTGCCAGCTGTAGCCGCCGTCGAGGAAGCCGGCCGGGACGTCGTCCCCGTCGGCGGACAGCCCGAGCAGCACGGTCACGAGGACGTCGACCAGCGGCCGTTCGCCGTCGCCGGTCGCCACCGGGCGGCTCAGGAAGGTCGCACCCGAGTCGGCCAGCGCCTCGGCCGCACCCGGCACGTCCCCGAACCAGAGCTCGTCGCGGGTGAAGAACACGGTGCGGACCACCTCGGTGCCGTCGGTGCTCGTCACGGCCTGCGCCCGGCCGGTCCCGGCGCGGAAGTCGACCTCCCCGACGAGGGTCAGCACCGCGCCCGGGCCGAAGGGGGCGGTGACCACGAAGTCGGCCCCGCCCTCGGTGTGGTTGCGGTGCAGCAGCCCGGCGAGCAGGGCCGCCTCCTGCTCTGTCACGGCGTCCCCGGCGGTGCGCCGTCCGTCGCCCCCGGCGCAGCCGGTCGCCAGCGCGAGCACCAGGGCGGCCGCGGGCAGCGCGTGGGTCCGGAGCCGCATGGCCGTCAGCCTAGGCAGCCCGGGCTCCCGCCACGGGACGACGCGACGAGGCCCGCGCCCCCGGATGGGGACGCGGGCCTCGGAGCCGTGCGACGGAGGGGAGGTCAGCGCTCGATGTCTCCGCGGATGAACGCCTCGACGGCGTCACGCGCCTGGTTGTCGTCGTACTGGACCGGCGGCGACTTCATGAAGTACGAGGACGCCGACAGGATCGGGCCACCGATGCCGCGGTCCTTGGCGATCTTCGCGGCGCGGACGGCGTCGATGATGATGCCGGCCGAGTTCGGGGAGTCCCAGACCTCGAGCTTGTACTCCAGGCTGAGGGGGACGTCGCCGAACGCGCGGCCCTCGAGGCGGACGTAGGCCCACTTGCGGTCGCTGAGCCACGGCACGTGGTCCGACGGGCCGATGTGCACGTTGTCCTTGCCCATGTCCCGGTCGACCTGGCTGGTGACGGCCTGGGTCTTGGAGATCTTCTTGGACTCCAGGCGCTCGCGCTCGAGCATGTTCTTGAAGTCCATGTTGCCGCCGACGTTCAGCTGCATCGTGCGGTCGAGCTGCACGCCGCGGTCCTCGAAGAGCTTGGCGAGCACGCGGTGGGTGATCGTGGCGCCGACCTGGCTCTTGATGTCGTCACCGACGATCGGCACGCCCGC
The DNA here is from genome assembly GCA_038256725.1 of Mycobacteriales bacterium. Lineage (GTDB taxonomy): Bacteria > Actinomycetota > Actinomycetes > Mycobacteriales > Geodermatophilaceae > Blastococcus. The sequence goes on from JBBSKB010000019.1 coordinate 24,960, forward strand.
GGCGGTGAACTTGTCCGCCCACGCCTTGGTGCCGGCGATGAAGACCGGGAGGGCGTTGACGAACGCGACGCCGGCGTCGATCGCGGCCTGGGCGTAGAACTCGGCGGCTGCCTGCGAGCCCACGGGGAGGTAGCAGACGAGGACGTCGGCGCCCGACTCCCGCAGGGCGGCGACCATGTCGACCGGGGCGTCGTCGGACTCCTCGATGGTCTCCCGGTAGTACTTGCCGAGGCCGTCGAGGGTGGTGCCGCGCTGGACGGCGATGCCGAGCGGCGGGACGTCGCAGATCTTGATCGTGTTGTTCTCGCTGGCGACGATGGCCTCGGAGAGGTCACGACCGACCTTCTTGGCGTCGACGTCGAACGCGGCGACGAACTCGATGTCCGAGACGTGGTACTCGCCGAAGCGGACGTGCATCAGGCCCGGGACCGACGCGGACTCGTCCGCGTCGCGGTAGTAGTGCACGCCCTGCACGAGCGATGCGGCGCAGTTGCCGACGCCGACGATGGCGACCTTCACGGAGCCCATGGCTCTCCTTCCCCTGGACCCTCAACGGGTCCGACGGACGCGGACCGGGTGCGGTCCGCGGATGACGGTGCAGGGGCCGCCGGTGCCGGTGCGGCGCCCGGCTCCTCGCGTCCTGCCGTGCTGCCCGACGCCTCGCGGCGTTCGGAATCGATCAGCTCCGAGAGCCAGCGGACCTCGCGGTCCACCGACTCCAGGCCGTGGCGCTGCAGCTCGAGGGTGTAGCGGTCGAACCGCTCGCGGGTCCGCGACAGTGAGGACCGCAACCCTTCGCGCTGCCGCTCGACGGTGCGACGGCGGCCCTCGAGGATCCGCAGTCGTACGTCGGAGGCCGTGTGCCCGAAGAAGGCGAGGCGGACCCCGAAGAGCCCACCGTCGTCGTACGCCTCCGGCCCGGTCTGGCTGACCAGGTCGTGGAAGCGCTCCTTGCCCTCCGCGGTGATCGTGTAGACCACCTTCCCGCGCCGGCCGGTGAGCGGCGGAGCGTCCGCCGGCAGCAGCGCGTGCGGGACGGGCTCGTCGGTGCTGATGAGCCCGGCCGCCCGCATCCGCTTCAGCGCGGGATACAGCGAGCCGTAGGAGATGCTGCGCAGCCCGCCGAGCACGTGCGCGAGCTGCTTGCGCAGCTCGTACCCGTGCATCGGTGCCTGGTGCAGCAGACCGAGGATGGCGAACTCGAGCACCACGCCTCCTCGGACCCGACGGTTGTCGATGTATCGGTACGATACAACGACGACAGGGCGACCTTCCAGGCCGCACCGCGACCACGTGCCGCTCCCCCGCTGCGCTGAGCGCGTCCGTCGTGCCTGCGCGGGACCCTCCGGGCCCACTCGGCGCGACAACGCTGTGGCCCTCGTCGCGAAGCTCCCTGTCCACAGGCTCGCCACGTACATTGGCGCGGTGCCCGGACGTCGATCCGTCGTGGACTACTCGCTGCAGAGGCGAGCCGTCCTGGCCGACGTGCACGCCGGGCGCACCGGGTTGTTCGAGGTCTGCGACGCCGGTCCCTATCTGTCCCGGGCGGCCAAGTACCACGGCGAGGCGACCGAGGCGCCCTGCCCGGTGTGCCGCCGGGAACGCCTCACCCGGGTGAACTACGTGTACGGCGACCGTCTCGGCCCGGTCGCCGGCCAGGCGAAGAGCCCGGTCGAACTGGCCCGCATGGACGCCGCCCAGGAGGAGTTCACCGTGTACGCCGTCGAGGTGTGCCGGGGCTGCGGCTGGAACCATCTCGAGTGCTCGTACGTGCTCGGAGCCGAACCGGTCCCGGGACGCCGACCCCAGCGGGGGCGGCGCCGGACCGCCACGGACCAGCTGCCCTAGCCGATCCGCTCCGCCGTCCCGGCGGACCCCTCCGTCACTGCAGTCCCGCCAGGGGTCCTGCGGACGAGGACCTCCCCCGCACCCACAGCTGAAGACGCAAGGCTGCGACCCGGGCAGTGCCCGTCGCCCACCACCAGTCAGAAAGGGGTTCACCGCGTGCCGATCCACGACGAGACCTCGACCGTCGGACCGCGCGCCGGGTCGGTGCGCCGTCCGGCCCCCGCCCGCACCCGGAGCACGGGTGGCGGTGGTGGTGCCGCCCGCGGCTCCGGCGCCGGCTCGGGCGCCCGTCGTCCCTCGGTCCCGCCGAGCCGGGGCGCGGGCGGCGGACGTCCGCCCGCCTCGGGTGGTCGTCCTCCGGGTTCCGGGGGCCCGCCCGGGTCCGGCCGTCCGCCGGGCTCCGGCGGCCGCCCTCCCTCGGGTGGCACGCCCTCGGGTGGCAAGCCCTCGGGTGGCAAGGGCCGTCCGGCCCGCACGAAGAAGCAGCGCCGTCGTCGCCGGCTGAAGATCGGCTTCGGCGTCCTCGGCGGGCTGTTCGTGCTGTTCTGCGTCTTCATCGGCGTCGTCTACGCCAGCACCGAGGTGCCCAGCCCGGACTCGATCACCAACGCCCAGACCACCGTCGTCTACTACGCCGACGGCAGCACCGAGATCGCGCGCCTCGGCGACGAGAACCGCACCAACGTGCCCCTGGACCAGGTGAGCGAGGCGGCGCAGCACGCCGTCCTGGCGGCGGAGAACCGCGACTTCTACAACGACCCGGGCATCTCGGCGACGGGCATCGTCCGCGCCGCCTGGAGCAACCTGACCGGCGGCTCGACGCAGGGTGGCTCGACGATCACCCAGCAGTACGTGAAGAACGCCATCCTGCAGGACTCCGAGCGGTCGTTCAGCCGGAAGTTCCAGGAGCTGTTCCTGGCCATCAAGCTGGACAACAACTACTCGAAGGACCAGATCCTCGAGAACTACCTCAACACGATCTACTACGGGCGCGGTGCCTACGGCATCGAGTCCGCGGCGAACACCTACTTCGGCGTGCCGGCAGCGGAGCTCACCGCCCAGCAGGCGGCGGTGCTCGCCGTGCTGATCCGCAGCCCCGGTGCCTACGACCCGGCGGACAACCCCGAGGGTGCGCAGGACCGCTGGGGCCTGGTGCTCGACGGGATGGTCGGCGAGGGCTGGCTGTCGGCGGAGGAGCGCGCGCTGTCGGTGTACCCCGAGGTGCTGCCGAAGGTGGCGCCGTCGATGGGCATCCCGTCGGGCCCGGAAGGTCTGATCGTGGGCCGGGCGCTGGACGAGCTGCGCATGAAGGGTTACACCAACGACCAGATCTACGGCGGCGGCCTGAAGATCATCACGACGGTCGACAAGCGTTCGCAGGACATCGCCGTCGACGCGGTGAACACCGTGATGGAGGGCGAGGACCGCGAGGTGCTGCGCGAGGCGCTGGTCGCCGTCGACCCGCGCACCGGCGCGGTGCAGGCCTACTACGGCGGCCCGAACGGCACCGGCACCGACTACGGCGTCAACCAGCGCCAGCCGGGCTCGTCGGTGAAGCCGTACGTGCTGGCCACCGCGCTGGAGCAGGGCATCAGCGTCACGGCCCGCCGGGACGGCAGCTCGCCGCAGACCTTCCCCGACCGCCCGGACAAGCCGGTGCGCAACTCCGGTGGCGCGTCCTGCTCCTCCTGCACGTTGGAGGAGGCGATGAAGCGCTCGCTCAACACCACCTACTACGGGCTCACGTACGAGCTCGGCCCGGAGAAGGTGCGCGAGACGATCCTCGCGGCCACCGACATGCCGGAGACGTGGGAGAGCGGCAACGACCAGTTCGTCGGCAACCGGACGCTGGCCGACCCGCAGACCGCGGGCGTCGACTCCGGCCTGGGCATCGGCCAGTACGACATGCGCCCGATCGACCAGGCCGTCGGCTTCAGCACCTTCGCCAGCGGGGGGATCCGGCGTGACGCGTACTTCGTCGTCAAGGTGACCGACAGCGAGGGCACCGTGCTGCTGGAGAACACCGGTCAGGCCGGCGAGCAGGTGATGGATGCCCGCGTGGCCAACGACGTCACCTACGCGCTGCGCGACGTCGCCACGTACTCCAAGCGGGCGCTGGACGAGGGTCGCGAGGTGGCCAGCAAGACCGGCACCGTCGGCTCCTCGGACGAGGAGAACGCCGACGCCTGGATGGTCGGCTACACGCCGTCGCTCTCCGCGGCGGTCTGGATGGGCACCGACCGCTACGAGCCGATCCGCAACGCCCAGGGCAAGATCATCTACGGCTCCGGCCTGCCCGGCGCGATCTGGAAGACGTTCATGGACGGCGTCCTCGAGGGAGCGCCGAAGGAGAAGCTCCCGACGCAGCCGTCCATCAAGGGCGACACCGGCGAGAGCGTTCCCGAGCCGACGCCGGAGCGGACCGCGCAGCCGACGCAGACCGCGACGGCGGCGCCCACCCCGACGACGACGGCGCCGACCACCACCGCGCCGAGGGCTCCGGTCGACACCGACGGGGACGGAACCCCCGACGACCAGGACTTCGCCCCTCGGGATCCCTCGGTGAGCACCAGGCCGTCGTCGCCGCCGCCGTCGTCGCCGTCGTCGCCGCCGCCGAACCCGCAGCCCAACCCGCAGCCGATCCCCAATCAGCAGCAGGGCGGCGCACCGGCCCCGGCCGAACCCGGGAACGGCTGAACCGGTCCCGCACACTGACCGGGTGAGCAGCACACCGTCGGGCCCGTCCGCCATCGCGGGCGGGCCCGCGGCGTTGCCGGACCGGGTCGTGCCGACCTGGACCGACCCGGTCGCCGCCCAGGCCAGCGAGGCGGTCGGCGGGCCGTGGGGCCGGCACGCGGTGACCGGCCGGGCGCTGTTCTGGACGCCGCTGCGGGTCTGCCTGCTGTTCGTCGTCCTCGCGCTGAGCCTGGCCTGGGTGAAGCAGGCGCCGTGTGCCGACGGCGACTGGAGCGGCTCCCGCCAGTACACCCACTTCTGCTACTCCGACGCCGTCCCCCTCTTCGGCTCCTACGGTCTGGACGCGGGCAGGCAGCCCTACCTGGACGCGACCGTCGAGTACCCCGTCCTGACCGGCGGGTTCATGGCGCTGGCCGCCGCGACGGCGCGGGGTTACGACGGCCTGGCCGGGGCCGTCGGTTTCCTGCCCGACGCCCCGCCGGTCCAGAGCTACTACGTGCTGACCTGCCTGCTGCTCGCCCTGACGGCGCTGGCGCTGGTCGGCGCCGTCCATCGCCTCGCCGGCCGGCGGCCGTGGGACGCGGCCATGATCGGCCTGTCACCGCTGCTCGTGGTGCACGCCTTCACCAACTGGGACCTGTTGGCGGTCGCGCTCTCGACGGCCGCGCTGCTCGCCTGGGCCCGCTCCCGGCCCGGGCTGGCCGGGGTCCTCCTCGGGTCGGGCGTCGCCGCCAAGCTCTACCCGGTGCTGATCCTGGGCGCGCTGTTCCTGCTGTGCCTCCGGGCGGGCCGGCTGACCGAGTGGTCCAGGACGGCCGGGGCGGCGATCCTCGCCTGGACGGCCGTCAACCTGCCGGTGGCGCTGGCCGCGCAGGAGAACTGGTCGTGGTTCTTCGCGTTCAGCCGTGAGCGCGGGGCGAACCCGGAGTCGATCTGGAACATGCTCGGCCGGCTGGCCGACGGCGACCTGTTCGACGGGCCGCTCGCCGAGGGGCAGGCGCCCGCGGTGCTCAACGCCGTGGTGACCGGATCGCTGGTGCTCGCCGGCCTCGGGGTGGCCTGGCTGACGTTCGCCGCTCCCCTGCGGCCGCGGCTGCCGCAGATCGCGTTCCTGCTGGTGGCGGCGTTCCTGCTGCTCAACAAGGTGTGGAGCCCGCAGTACTCGCTCTGGCTGCTGCCGCTCGCCGTGCTGGCCCGCCCGCGCTGGCGGTCGCTGCTGCTGTGGCAGGCCACCGAGGTGCTGGTCTGGGTGACGACGATGCTGCACTACCTCGGCACCGACGACAACGGCATCGAGGTCGGCTGGTTCTTCCTCGCCGTGGGCATCCGCGACGTCGCCGTCGTCGTCCTCATGGGCCTGGTGGTCCGCGACGTCCTGCGGCCCGACCGCGACGTCGTCCGCACCAGCTGGCCCGGCGTCGACGATCCGGCCGGCGGTCCGCTGGAACGCGCCGACGACGTCGTCGTCCTGGGCCGGCGGTCAGGCCAGGACGCTCCTCAGTAGCGCGATCTCCTCCGCGTGGCTGGCGGCGTCACCGGGCGTCTCGAGGATGACGGGGCAGGCCGCGGCGCGGGCCACCCCGAGGAGCAGTTCGGTCGGGATCTCGCCGTCGGCCAGCGGTGCGTGCCGGTCGCGGCTGGAGCCGGCCGCGTCGCGGCTGTTGTTCAGGTGCACGAGGTCGATCCGGCCGGTGATCGCGCGGACGTCGTCGACGACGCTGTCCAGGTCCCAGCCGGCGGCCCAGGCGTGGCAGGTGTCCAGCACGAAGCCGGCGCCGAACTCGCCCACCGCGTCCCAGAGCCGGGCGAGCGCGTCGAGGTCGCGGGCCATGGCGTTGCCGCCGCCGGCGGTGTTCTCGATGAGCAGCGGCAGCGCGAAGCCGCCGTCCTTCGCCTGGTAGGCGAAGGTCTTGCGCCAGTTGTCGACGCCGGCCGCCGGGTCGTCGGTGGCCAGCACGTGCCCGCCGTGCACGACCAGACCGAGGGCGCCGATCGCCGCGGCCGCCGTGGCGTGCTGGGCCAGCAGCTTGCGCCCGGGGACGCGGATCCGGTTGTTCGTCGACGCCACGTTGAGCATGTAGGGCGCATGGACGACGACGGTGACGTCGGCGGCCCGGAGGTCGTCCTCGTCGGGGCGCTGCTCCGGCGCCTTGTAGCTCTGCGGGTCGGTCAGGAAGAGCTGGACGGCGTCGGCGTCCAGCTCGGCGGCCGCCGCGAGCGGCCCCTCGCTCGCTGCGCCCACGTGTACGCCGATCGGGTGGTTGGCCACGCCTCCGGACAGTAGTTCGCCGCCGGCGCCGCCCTGGTCCGCACCCGCCAGGCCTCGCCTGCCTCCCGCTGACCCCCCGCCGAGCACGCGGCCGCGCTCCCCTCCGGGGGCCGGCGGCCGCTGCCGTTCCCGGCCTCCCTGTGGACGACGCCGGGCGTCCCGCTGATCACTGGTAGCCTGGCCCAGCGCGTTCCGGCACTCCACGAGCTCGTCGGGACGCGCAACGCATGCACAACCCTCCTGCTGCAGATCCCCTGCAGCCGCCGAGACCAGAGGAGGTGGGGTTCTCCGTGCGCAATTACGAACTGATGATCATCCTCGACCCCGATCTCGAGGAGCGCACCATCGCGCCCTCGCTCGACCGGTTCCTGACCGTCGTCACCAACTCCGGTGGCACCGTCAAGACCGAGATCTGGGGTCGTCGCCGGATGGCCTACGAGATCAACAAGAAGCCTGAGGGCATCTACGCGATCGTCGACATCCAGGCCGAGCCGGCCGCCGTCCAGGAGCTGGACCGTCAGCTGAACCTCAACGAGTCGGTGCTCCGCACGAAGCTGATGCGCCCCGAGGCTCACTGAGCATGGCCGGCGAAACCGTCATCACCGTCATCGGCAACCTGACGTCGGACCCCGAGCTGCGGTTCACGCCGTCGGGTGCCGCCGTCGCCAACTTCACCGTGGCCTCGACGCCGCGCACCTTCGACCGCCAGTCGCAGGAGTGGAAGGACGGCGAAGCGCTGTTCCTCCGGTGCAACGTGTGGCGCCAGGTGGCCGAGAACGTCGCCGAGTCCCTCACCCGCGGTTCGCGGGTCATCGTCAGCGGGCGGCTCAAGCAGCGCTCGTTCGACACGAAGGAAGGCGAGAAGCGCACCGTCATCGAGCTGGAGGTCGACGAGATCGGCCCCTCGCTGCGCTACGCCACCGCGAAGGTCACCAAGGCCTCCCGCGGTGAGGGTGGCGGCTTCGGTGGCGGCAGCGGCGGTGGCGGTGGCGGCGGCTTCGGCGGCCCCAGCGGCGGCGGTGGCGGCGGTGCGAGCGACCCCTGGTCGACGCCGGCCGGCCCCTCCGACGAGCCGCCCTTCTGATCCCTCGATCCCTCTTTCTCTCTGAGATCTCTGGAGTACTCCGGTGCCCAAGCCACCCATTCGCAAGGTCAAGAAGAAGGTCTGCCAGTTCTGCAAGGACAAGGCGACCTCCGTGGACTACAAGGACACGACGCTGCTGCGGAAGTTCATCTCCGACCGCGGCAAGATCCGTGCCCGCCGCGTCAGCGGCAACTGCAGCCAGCACCAGCGGGACGTCGCCGTGGCCGTGAAGAACAGCCGTGAGATGGCCCTGCTGCCCTACACCTCGACGGCGCGCTGATCATGAGCACTCTGAAGCTGATCCTCACGCAGGAGGTCACCGGTCTCGGTTCCTCCGGCGACACCGTCGAGGTCAAGGGCGGCTACGGCCGCAACTACCTCCTGCCCCGCGGGCTGGCGATCAAGGCCACCCGGGGTGCCGAGAAGCAGATCGAGTCGCTCCGCCGGGCGCGCGCCTCCCGTGAGGTGCGCTCGCTCGAGGAGGCGCAGGCCGTGGCCGGCCAGCTGGCCGGCCTGAAGGTCCGCGTGCCGGCTCGCGCCGGTGACGGTGGCCGTCTCTTCGGTCGCGTCACCACCGCCGACGTCGCCGCCGCGGTCACCGCGGCCGGCGGCCCGGAGCTCGACCGTCGCCGGATCGAGCTGCCCAGCAGCATCAAGACCACGGGCCAGCACACCGTCACCGTGCGGGTGCACCCCGAGGTCAGCACCACCCTGGCGATCGACGTCGTCGCCGGCTGAACCGCCTGAGCGCGCCCTGGGCGCGTGCACGTCCCGAGGGGCGTCGGACCCACCGTCCGGCGCCCCTCGTGACGTCCAGGGGCGTTGAGCGGGGCACGTGGCGGCTGTGCACGAGGCCGGTCGGGGCGGCCCCGTCCGTCACGGCGACACCACCCGTGCCAACCGGGAAAAAAGTTTCGGAGAACTTCCTGTCCACAGCCCGGGGACGGCGTCCGTGCAGGTGACCGGCTCGCGACGGGAAGACGACCCCGATGTGTCCCCGTCCGTCTCCACATGTCGACACGCCTCCGTCCACCGACTTGTCCACATGTTGTGCAGATCGAGGTGTTGGACGGCACCGCTCCAGCTTCCTAACGTCCCTCCCAGCTGCTGCCGAACGGGAACTGTCAGAGCCCGGCGGTAGCAAGGACCGAACACACGTTCGGCAACGGCGGCGCCCGCCGACCTCCCGGCTTCCCCTCGGTGAGCGGCAGTGCGGGCGCGCCCGCAGGAGATGGAGGTATGCCCCGTGGCGGTGGCCGACGAGTACAGCCGGCCCATGGCGGCGGCGCCGGAGTACGACCGGCAGCCCCCGCAGGACGTCCAGGCCGAGCAGTCGGTGCTCGGCGGCATGCTCCTGAGCAAGGACGCCATCGCCGACGTCGTCGAGGTGCTGCACGGGGCCGACTTCTACCGGCCGGCGCACCAGATCGTCTTCGACGTCGTCCTGGACCTGTACGGCCGCGGCGAGCCGGCCGACGCGATCACCGTCGCAGCCGAGCTCAACCGCACCGACCAGCTGTCGAAGATGGGCGGCGCGGTCTACCTGCACACGCTCATCGCCTCGACGCCGACCGCGGCGAACGCCGGCTACTACGCCGCGATCGTGGCCGAGCAGGCCGTGCTGCGCCGGCTGGTCGAGGCCGGTACGCGCGTCGTCCAGCTCGGTTACGGCGCCGCCGGTGGCCGGGGCGACGTCGACGACATCGTCGACCGCGCCCAGCAGGAGATCTACGACGTCACCGAGAAGCGGATGAGCGAGGACTACTCGCGCCTCGCCGACGTCCTGCAGCCCACGATGGACGAGCTGGACGCGATCGCGTCCCGCGGCGGTGTCAGCCGCGGGGTCCCGACCGGCATCCGCGACCTCGACGAGCTGACCAACGGCCTGCAGTCCGGGCAGATGATCGTCATCGCGGCGCGCCCTGGCGTGGGCAAATCGACCCTCGGACTGGACATCGCGCGTTCGGCGTCGGTGAAGCACCACATGCCCGCCGCCATCTTCTCCCTGGAGATGAGCAAGCACGAGATCACCATGCGCCTGCTGTCCGCCGAGGCGAAGGTGCCGCTGCACCACATGCGCGCGGGCACGCTCAGCGACGAGGACTGGTCCAAGCTGGCCCGGCGGATGGGCGAGATCGCCGATGCGCCGCTGTACATCGACGACTCCCCGAACATGACGATGATGGAGATCCGCGCCAAGGCCCGCCGGCTCAAGCAGCGCAACGACCTCAAGCTCATCGTCATCGACTACCTGCAGCTGATGACGTCGGGCAAGAAGGTGGAGAGCCGCCAGCAGGAGGTCTCGGAGTTCTCCCGCGCGCTGAAGCTGCTGGCCAAGGAGCTCGAGCTGCCGGTCATCGCGATGTCGCAGCTGAACCGTGGGTCGGAGCAGCGTCAGGACAAGAAGCCGATGCTGTCCGACCTCCGTGAGTCCGGCTCGATCGAGCAGGACGCCGACATGGTCATGATGATCCACCGCGAGGACATGTACGAGAAGGAGTCCCCGCGGGCCGGCGAGGCCGACATCATGCTGGTCAAGCACCGCAACGGCCCGACCGCGAACGTCACCGTCGCCTTCCAGGGCCATTACAGCCGCTTCGTGGACATGGCCAACTGACCGGCGGGAACTGTCGTACCCACCCGCCAGAGTGGCGGCCATGAAGCTGCTGACTGCGACCCGCGAGGGTCAGGGTGACCGGGACGGGGACTTCTGCTTCGCCGTCGAGGGCGAGCTGGTGTTCGCGGGGTTCGTCTGCGCGACCGACCGACGCGATCCCTCGGGCGGCTGCGGCTGCGGCCGGGCGTTCTCCGGGCTGAGCTCCCGGAAGGCCACCACCACCGCGCTGGTGCGCGACCTGGAGCTCTCCTACGACGACGTCTGGCTGGCCCTCACCGACCACTTCGTGACCACGGGCATGGGCCCCGACGCGATCGGCGCCCTGGAGTTCGACGACCTGGTGGACCAGGAGGTCGAACAGACGATCCGCTACGCGGAGGTGTGGCAGCCGGGCGCCGTCATCGGACGCCGGCTGGACTCCGTCCATCTCCGTGCGCCGGCGCTGGGCTGACGTCTGTTCCACGGGAAACATCGTCGTCCGGCGGCCCGCTAGCCTGCCGCGGTGCCCACGACCGAACGCGAGCTCACCGACCCTGTCGACCTGTGCGGCGTCGACGGGCGGCTGAACCCCGCCGCCGTGGGCTGGAGCCGCACCCCGCTGCACCGGGCCAACCTGCGCGGCTGGGGGCGCGCCAAGCGCTGGGAGTACTGGGGCATCGTCACCCCGACGCACGTCCTCGGCGCAACCGTCTCCTCGCTGGACTACGCCGCCCTCTACAGCCTCTACGTGCTGGACCGCGCGACCGGACGGGAGATCGAGCGGGCCGACATCGTTCCGCTGGCCAAGGGCGTGGTGCTGCCCGAGCGCACCGGAACGGCCAGCGGCCGCGGCAAGACGCTCGCCTTCGAGTTCGGCGGCCCGCCCGCGGCGATGACCCTGAAGGGCCGCGCGCCCGACGTCGACTTCGACCTCACCGTGCAGCGCGACCCCGCCCACGAGGCATTGGCCGTCGTGGTGCCGTGGAGCCCCAAGCGCTTCCAGTACACCGTCAAGGAGGTCTCCCTCCCCGTCACCGGGCACCTGCTGGTGGCGGGCGTCGAGGTGCCGGTCGGGGAGGGTTCGTTCGCCGTCCTGGACTCCGGGCGCGGAAAGTGGCCCCGCTCGATCACCTGGAACTGGGCGGCCGGCAGCGCGCCCGGCGGGCGGGGGCTCACCGTCGGCGGGACGTGGACCGACGGCACCGGCTCCACCGAGAACGGCGTGCTGGTCGACGGCCGGATGCACAAGATCGGCGAGGAGCTGCGTTGGGACCACGACCGCACCGACTGGATGCGCCCCTGGCGGATCCACGGCGAGACGGTCGACGTCACGCTGCACCCGTTCCACGAGCGGTCAGCGTCCACCGACCTGAAGATCATCGCCTCGGAGACCCACCAGTGCTTCGGCGAGTTCACCGGCTGGGCGAGCACCGACGACGGCGAGCGGGTGAGCGTCGACGGCCTGGTGGGCTGGGCCGAGGAGGCCCGCCAGCTCTGGTGAGGCCGACGTGGCAATGAACGCCAGGGGCCCAGAACCGTTGCGGTTCCGGGCCCCTGGCGTTCAACGGGTGTGCGTCAGGCGGCAACCGCACGGGTCTGCATCGCGCGGCGGACCTTCGGCCCGCCGGTCGTCATCTTCCAGAGCTTGCCCAGCTGGGAGGGCAGGTTGGCGGGCTTGGTCTCGGCCATCCAGTCGTTCGGCAGCGACAGCCGGATGACCTTGTGCCAGGCGCTGGCGACCTGCTTGTAGAGCGGCGCCGAGTGATAGGTCAGGCCGTACCGGTCGAAGATGTCCTGCACCCGCGGGGCGATCTCGCCGTACCGCTTGCTGGGCAGGTCGGGGAACAGGTGGTGCTCGACCTGGTGGCTCAGGTTGCCGGTGAGGAGGTGCATCGCCTTGCTGCCGGAGATGTTGGCCGAGCCGAGCATCTGGCGCAGGTACCACTCGCCGCGCGTCTCGCCCTCGATCGAGGCCTTCTCGAAGGTCTGGACGCCCTCGGGGAAGTGCCCGCACATGATCACCGAGTGCGACCACAGGTTGCGGACGACGTTGGCGGTGAAGTTGGCGGCGAGGGTCGGCACGAACGAGGGGCCCGAGAGCGCCGGGTGCAGCAGGTAGTCCTTGGTCGCCTGGTTGCGGATCTTCGTGAGCACCTGCTTGGTGGCAGCCCGGAACTCGGGGTTCTGCCGGCGCTTCTTGGTCGCCAGGTTCTTGCCCAGCTCGAGGTCGTAGGCGGCGATCCCGTACTCGAAGAGGCACGCGTTGACGAAGTTCCACACCGGCTGCCCCAGGTACAGCGGGTGCCACGGCTGGTCCTCGTCGACGCGCA
>JBBSKB010000020.1:0-37372 GCA_038256725.1 Mycobacteriales bacterium
GTCGATGCCCAGCGCCAGCGAGGGGTGGACCGCGACCAGCGCGCCGCCGACGAGGAAGCCGACGACCTGGGCGACCTGCAGGGTGACCGTGGTCAGGGAGGTCGCGACGGCGTAGCGCTCGCCGTCCAGCACGTCGGCCATCAGCGCCGAGCGGGCTGACTCGAAGGGGGGCGCGCACAGCGAGACGAGCAGCAGCAGCCCGAGCAGCACCGGCAGCGGCATGCCGGGGACGGCCATCAGCGCGAGGAGCAGGGCGCGGACGACGTCGGTGGTGATGAGCACGCGGTGCCGGGGCAGCCGGTCGGCCAGGGTCGACAGCAGCGGCCCGCCGATCAGCCACGGGAAGTGGCTGATCGCGAAGGTGAGCGCGGACAGCAGCGGGGAGTTCGTGCGCTGGTAGACGAGCACGGTCAGCGCGACGCGGGCGAGTTCGTCGCCCGCCGTCGAGAGCAGGAACGTGCCGAAGAGCGGGCGGAACTCCGCGACGGCGAAGACCTCGCGGTAGGTGGCCGGCCGGACGGGGATCAGCTCGTCCGGCGCGGTCGCGGTCAGCGGACCCTGACCACGGTTAGTGACCTGTTCATCACCGAAATACTGTCAGGCTCGACCGGCCGTGTCAGCGAGTGCCGCCCGCAGAATTTCCGGACGGTTCCAGACCGGTGTGCCGCGCCAGGAACGCGAGCTGGTCCGCGGCCAGTCCCACGGTGCGGCTGACCGCCCGCGCGCCGTGGCCCACCGAGACCTCCCGCCGCAGCACGACGGGCGCCGCGGCGGCCGTGGCGTGCTGCAGGGCGGCGGCCAGCTTGCGGCCGTGCAGCGGGTGCACGCGGGTGTCGGACTCGAAGGTCGTGATCAGCACCGCCGGGTACGCCGTCCCCTCCCGGACCGCGTGGTACGGCGAGTAGCCGAGCAGCCAGCCCAGCTCGGCGGCGTCGTCGGCGGTGCCGTACTCGTCGTTCCAGGTGCGGCCGAGACCGAACAGCTCGTACCGGACCATGTCCAGCAGCGGCGCGCTGCAGACGACGGCGGCGGCCAGGTCGGGGCGCTGGGTGAGCGTGGCGCCGACCAGCAGTCCGCCGTTGGAGCCGCCGAAGACGCCGAGCTGCGCGTGCGTGGTCCAGCCGTCGGCGACCAGGTGCTCGCCTGCGGCGGCGAAGTCGTCGAAGACGTTCTGCTTCCGCTCGCGCATCCCGGCCCGGTGCCAGTCCTCGCCGTGCTCGGACCCGCCGCGGAGGTTGGCCACCACCCACACGCCGCCGGCGGCGACCCAGGACAGCGCCTGCGCGCTGTAGGCCGGGGTGAGCGAGACGTTGAAGCCGCCGTACCCGTAGAGCACGGTCGGCCGCGGGGTGTCGGGGGTGCCGGTCGGGGAGAGCACGAACAGGTGCACCGGCGTCCCGTCCGCCGAGGTCGCGTGCGCCTCGACGACGGTCAGCTCCGGGACGGCGCCGGCGACGGCGGCCCGCTCCCAGTCCGCCAGCTCGCCCGGCGTGCCGGAGTCCCAGCGCAGCACCGAGGGCGGCGTGGCGTAGTCGGTGTAGCCGACCCAGGCCTCGCTGCCGCCCTCGGGCCGGGAGACGACGCCGGAGACGCTGCCGGCGCCCGGGGCGGGCACGTCGCCGGAGCGGCCCGAGCCGTCCGCCGCCCAGACCGACAGCCGGTCGGTGGCGTCCACGGCGTGCACGGCGAGCACCTGCAGCCCGCCGTCGGGACCGTCGACCAGCGCGACGTCGGAGAGGACGGCGTCCGGCTGCTGCGGGACGACGTCCCGCCAGGCCGCAGGCGCCCAGGTGGCGGGGTCGGCCGGATCGGCGACGGCGAGCCGCCCGCGCGGGGCGTCCCGGTCCGACAGCAGCCAGAGCCGGCCGTCGCGGGCCACCCAGGCGGAGGTCTGCGCGTCCACGCCGACCTGGAGCTCGCGCAGGGCGCCGTCCCCGGCGAGGTCGGCCAGCCAGACGTCGTCCCTCGGTGCGGTGCCCACGGAGCGGGAGACGACCAGCCAGCGGCCGTCCCGGCTGGTGTGCACCCCGAAGTAGCTGGCGGGGTCACTGCCGTCGCCGTGCACGAGGACGTCGTCGGCGGGGTCGCCGCCCACCCGGTGCCGCCAGACCCGCCGGTGGAACTGCTCCTCGTCCGCGGGCAGCAGCTCGGGGGCGAGCCGGCGCACGTAGAACAGCTCGTCGCCGCCGGGCAGCCAGGCGACGGGGGAGTGGCGGCAGCGGTCGATCGGCCCGTCGAGCAGCTCGCCGGTGGCGACGTCGAGGATGAGGAGCTGCGACTCCTCGTCACCGCCGACGGAGACCTGGTAGGCCAGCCGGTCGCCCTCGACCGACGGCGACCAGGCGTCCAGCGTCGTGGTGCCGGCGGGGTCCAGCGCCATCGGGTCGACCAGCACCCGCACCGTTCCGTCGGCCTCGGTCACCCGCAGCACCGCGTGCTCCTGGCCGGGGTCGCGGCGGGTCGAGAAGGCGCGCGCACCCCGCCACACCGGCAGCCCGACGGCGCCGGCGCGCACCAGCTGCTCCATCCGTCCGGCGAACTCCGCGCGCAGCGGCAGGGCGCCCAGCACCTCGGCGGCCAGCGCGTCCTGCGCCTCGCTCCAGGTGACGGTCCGGGGGTCCCCGGCGTCCTCCAGCCAGCGGTAGGGGTCGGCGACGGCGTGGCCGTGCAGGTCCTCGACCAGGTCGAGCCGGGGGGCGTCGGGATAGCGCATCCGGTCACGGTAGAGCCACCGTCCGCGCCCACTGCGGGGCCGAGGACGACGCCTGCGGCTCCGCCGGGTCAGAATGGTGCAGCCCGCGGGTCTCGGAGCCACCGGCGGTCCGGGGCGACCGGAGGTGATCCGTGCCGCGTTCCGTGCCCGGGTCGTCGACGGCGGGCCAGCCCGGTCCGCGCCGCGACCCCGTCCCAGCGGTCCTGCCCGTGCCCTCGCCCGGCACCACGGGCGCGGCCCTGCTGCTCAACGCCACCTTCGAGCCGCTGTGCGTCGTCTCCAGCCGGCGGGCGATCGTGCTGGTGCTCGCCGACAAGGCCGTCGCCGTCGATTCGACCGCCGATGTCGTGCACGCCGAGAGGGTGAGCCTGCCGGTCCCTGTCGTGGTGCGGCTGACCCGCTACGTGCGGGTGCCCCACCCCTCGTCGGTGCCGCTGTCGCGGCGGGCGATCTTCACCCGCGACGGCCAGACCTGCGTGTACTGCGGCGGATCGGCCACGAGCATCGACCACGTCGTCCCGCGCAGCCGGGGCGGGACGCACACCTGGGACAACGTCGTCGCGGCCTGCCGTCGCTGCAACCACACCAAGGCCGACCGCTCGCTGGCCGAGCTCGGCTGGTCCCTCCCGCAGCCGCCGCGCACGCCGACGGGTGCCGCCTGGCGGTTGCTGGGCCACCGCACGGTGGACCCGCGCTGGCGGGAGTGGCTGGGCATGCCGGAGAGCGTGAGCGCATGACCTCGTCGGCACTCCCCGCCGCGGGCGATCAGGTGACGCGGGCGCGCTCGGCGGGGAAGGCCTCGTAGGAGCGGTCGGTCAGGATCGCGCGGAACCGGTCCATCGCGTCCCAGACGTCGACGAACCGCGTGTAGAGCGGCGCCGGGCCGAGGCGCACGCGGTCGGGGGTGCGGAAGTCCGGCACCACGCCCCGGTCGACCAGCGCCTGGGTGAGCTGCCACGCCTGCGGGTGGTGGAACGTCACGTGCGAGCCGCGGTGCGCGGACTTCCGCGGTGAGGCCAGCGCCACCCCGGCCGGCGCGAGCCACTCGTCGCCGAGCGCCACGACCAGGTCGGTCATGGTGCGGCCCTTGGCGGCCAGTGCCCCGATCCCTGCCTCGGCGACCAGCCCGGCGCCCACCTCCACCGCGGCCATGCCCATGACCGGCGGCGTCCCGACGCCGAAGCGCTCGATGCCCTCGGCCGGCTCGTAGGCCGGGCCCATCTCGAACTGGTCGCGCTGGCCGAACCAGCCCTGGATGGGCGAGCGCAGCTCGTCCTGGAGCTCGCGGCGCACGTAGAGGAACGCCGGGGCGCCCGGGCCGCCGTTGAGGTACTTGTAGGTGCAGCCGACGGCCAGGTCGGCGCCGGTGACGTCGAGGTCGACCGGCACCGCGCCCACCGCGTGCGAGAGGTCCCACAGCAGCAGCGCGCCGGCCTCGTGCACCAGCCGGGTCACCTCGGCGACGTCGGCCAGCGCGCCGGAGCGGTAGGCCACCAGCGACAGGACGACGACGGCCACGCGCTCGTCCAGCGCGGCCGCGAGCACCCCGAGGTCGAACCCCTCGTCGATGTCGGCGTCGATCTCGCGCACCGTCATCCCGCGCGCCCCGGCGACCCCGGCGACGACGTACCGGTCGGTGGGGAA
Source organism: Mycobacteriales bacterium (assembly GCA_038256725.1). Taxonomy (GTDB): domain Bacteria; phylum Actinomycetota; class Actinomycetes; order Mycobacteriales; family Geodermatophilaceae; genus Blastococcus. The sequence goes on from JBBSKB010000020.1 coordinate 4,358, forward strand.
GTCGTCGGCGGTGCAGACCAGGACGTCGCGGTCCGGGCGGGCGGCGGCTCCGGCGGCCACCAGCTTGTAGAGGTTCACCGTGGTCGAGTCGCCGACCAGCACCTGGCCGGGGCCGGCGCCCAGCACTCCCGCGCCGAGGTCGTCGCCCAGACGGGACGCCGTCCCGATCCACTGCGCCCACGAGCCGACCAGTCCGCGCGCCCAGTCCTGCTCGATCACGCGCGTGACAGCGGCGGGGGTGGCCAGCGGCATGCGGCCCAGCGAGTTGCCGTCGAGGTAGAGCAGCCGGTCGGCGGCGGTCTCGTCGGCACCGGCGAAGCGGGCGCGGAAGCCGGCGAGGGGATCGGCCGCGTCGAGGGCCTCCGCGGCCGCACGGGAGAGGTCCATCGCTCTTGTGTACGTCACCGCTCACCCGCGCCGGTCCGGGGGTGGCTGCGCGGCGCGGCTAGCCTCGCCGCCCGTGACCCAACTGCACGACCTGACCGCGCTCGAGCAGGCCGCCGCCGTGCGCTCGGGCGAGGTGAGCCCCACCGAGCTGGTGTCCCACTGCCTGCGCCGGATCGAGGCCCTCGACGCCGGCCTCGGCGCCTTTCTCACCGTCACGCCCGAGCGCGCGCTGGCGGCCGCCGCCGCGGCCGAGCAGCTGCTGCGGCACGGCGGCCGGCTGCCCCCGCTGCTCGGCGTGCCCACGGCGATCAAGGACCTGACCAACACCGCCGGCGTCCGGACGACCTACGGCTCGCGGGTCACCGCCGACCACGTGCCGGCCGTGGACGACGCCGTCGTCACCCGGCTGGCCGCCGCCGGGACGATCAGCCTCGGGAAGACCAGCACCCCTGAGTTCGGCTTCCCGTGCTACACCGACAACGACCTGGTCGGCCCGGCCCGCAACCCGTGGGACCCGCGGCTGCTGGCCGGCGGCTCCAGCGGGGGCGCGGCCGTCGCGGTCGCGGCCGGGCTCGTGCCGTTCGCCCAGGGCAGCGACGGCGGCGGCTCGATCCGGATCCCGGCCGGCATCACCGGGCTGGTCGGCCTCAAGCCCGCGCGCGGGCGGGTGAGCAACGCCCCGCTGGGCAGCGAGACGACCGGGCTGGTCACCTCGGGGCCGCTGGCGCGGACGGTGCGCGACGCCGCCGCGGTGCTCGACGCGATGGCCGGCCCGGAGCTCGGCGACCCCACCTGGGCGGCGCCGTTGTCGCCGGGGGAGACGTTCCTGGCCGCGGCCGACCGTCCGCCGGGACGGCTCCGGATCGGCGTCGTCCCGCCGTCGGTATCGGGGGTGCTGCAGCCCGAGGCCGAGGCCGCCCTCGCGGACGCCGCGGCGCTGCTGGCCGACCTCGGCCATGACGTCGGGCCGGCGCCCGAGGGCCTGGTCGGGCCGGAGGTCATGCCGGCGTTCGAGCAGGTGTGGGCGCTGTCCGCGGTGACGCTGCCCGTCCCGCCCGACCGCGTGGGCGAGCTCCGGCCGCTCACCCGGGAGCTGCGCGCCCGCGGCCTGGCGCTCTCGGCCCGGGACGCGATGCTCGCCATGGCCACCCTGCGCTCGGCCGCCCGCCGGTTCGTGCGGGCGACCGCGGCCTACGACGTCCTGCTCGCCCCGGTGGTCACCATGACCCCGCGCCCGGTCGGCTGGTTCGACGGGGACGGTGACGGCGCCGGGGACTTCGAGCGGAACAAGCGCTACGCCGCCTTCCCCGCCCTCTACAACGTCACCGGTCAGCCGGCCATCAGCGTGCCGCTGCACTGGACGGCGGAGGGGTTGCCGATGGGCAGCATGCTCGTCGGCCGGCCCGCCGACGAGGTCACCCTCATCTCGCTGTCGGCCCAGCTGGAGGCCGCGCGGCCCTGGGCGCACCGACACCCGGACGTCTGGGGGGAGCGGGCGGGCTGACGGTGTGCGGTGCCGGTAAGTTGGGCGCCGTGACCGTTGCCGAGACCATCCTCGTCTTCGCCGGGGCGCCACTGGCCGTGATCCTGGTGCTCGCCCTGCTGACCATCGCGCCGGGCGTCCGGAACCGGCGGCCCCGCTACAAGCCCGGGCAGCCCTGGGACCACGCCCCGGTCTGGTACGAGCCGCACCCGCACAGCGGTGGTGGGCACGGTGGGAGCCATGCCGCGATCGCCGGTGCCGCGCCTGCCGGCCCGCTCGGCGGCGCCCGGGGAACCTGGTGACATCCGCGCGGCACGCAGCCGACGTAGCGCCGAGCAGGGCAGGAGATGTGCGTTGAGAACCACGATCGAGCACGATGCAGCGGTCGACGGTATGTACGACCCGCGAGCTGACTCGGTGGTCGCCGAGCACTCCGACCAGATCTTCAGCTTCCGCGAGCTGGCCCGCCTCGACGAGGCGCTGACGCTCTCCTCGCGGGAGACGGGGCTGCGCTTCACCCTCTACATGGGCGACCTGGGCACCCCGACCCGCGCCCGCGCCGAGGAGCTGCACACGCACTCCGGCGGCAGCACCGCCGAGGCCGTGCTCATCGCCGTCTCACCCGGGCAGCGCGTGGTGGAGGTCGTCACCGGGTCCGCCGCGGCCCGTCGACTGCCCGACCGCGCCTGCGCGCTGGCGGTGCTCTCGATGACGACGGCGTTCGCCGGTGGCGACCTCGTCGGCGGCATCATCAACGGCCTGCGCCAGCTGTCCGACCAGGCGGGGCGACCCACTCACCGGGCCCACTAGGACGTCGCGGTCCTCCGGACCGCATGGAACGAACAGGCCCCGCCCACCGATCCGGTGGGCGGGGCCTGCGTCGTTCCTGGCTCAGAGGCCGGCTTCGGCGTCTCTCTCCCGGGCCCGGAGCGCGCGAGCGATGCCGTCGCGCCCCTCGAAGATCAGCCGCCGGAGCGCTGCCGGCTGGCTGGTGTCGGCCAGCCAGGCGTCCGCCGCGACGAGCGTGCGCGGCTCGACCACGGATGGGAAGAGGTACTGGACGGCGTTCTTCGCGATCTCGCCCGGCCGCCGGTCCCAGATGGGCCGGGCGTCGGCGAAGTAGCGGTCGACGTAGGAGGCGGTCAGCTCCCGCTGGGCCGGGTGCCAGAAGCCGGCCACGATCGCCTCGTGCACGGCGTTGGGAACCTCGTCGTCGTGGAACGCCTGCCGCCACGTCTCGGCCTTGGACTCGGCGGTGGGCCGCAGCGCGCGCGCCGTCGCCGCGCGCCGCACCCCGGTGGCGGTGGCGTCGCGGGCCTCCTCGGCCGCGATCTCGTCGTCCCCGGCCGAGCCGAGGGCCACGAGGCCGTGCAGGAACGCCCACCGCGCGTCGGCGTCCACCTCCAGGCCCTCGATCGTCCGGGATCCGTCGAGCTGGCCGCGCAGCGCGGCGGCGTGCTCGTCGGTGCGGGCGGCGCTGGCCAGCGTGCGCGACCAGAGCAGCTGCTGGTCGCTGCCGGCCGGGGCCGCCTCGAGCGCGGCCAGCGCGTGGTCGCCCAGCCGGGCCCAGCCGGTGGGTGCCCACGTCGGGTCGGCGAAGCTGTTCAACGCCGTCTGCACCCGGGCCAGCAGTGACTGGACGACGCTGCTCTCGCTCTCGGCGTCCACGCCGGCGAGCACCAGGTCGACCCAGTCCCGGGCCGGCAGCTCGGCGTCGCGGGTCATGTCCCACGCCGCCGACCAGCACAGCGCCCGGGCCAGCGGGTCGGTCAGCCCGCCGATGCGGGCGCGCAGCGTGGCCAGCGAGCGCTCGTCGAGCCGCAGCTTGGCGTAGGTCAGGTCGTCGTCGTTGACCAGCACGAGGTCGGCGGCCGGGTGGCCCACCAGGTCGGGCACCTCGGTGCGGGCGCCGGCGACGTCGAGCTCCACCCGTGCGGTGCGGGTCAGCCCTTCGGGGCCTTCGCTGTAGAGGCCGACGGCCAGGCGGTGGTTGCGCAGCACCGGGTGCTCGGCGACCGCGGTCTGCTCGATGGCGAAGCTGCCGTACCGGCCGTCGTCGGTGAGCTCGAAGACCGGCCGCAGCGTGTTCACCTGGCTGGTCCGCAGCCACTGGTCGGCCCACTCCGTCAGGTCGCGGCCGGAGCTCTCCGACAGCGGCCCGAGCAGGTCGGCGAGGGTGGTGTTGCCGTACTCGTGCTGGCGGAAGTAGTGGCGCACACCGGCGAAGAACTCGTCCCGGCCGACGTAGGCGACCAGCTGCTTGAGCACCGACGCGCCCTTGGCGTAGGTGATGCCGTCGAAGTTGACCTCGACCGCGGCGACGTCGGGGATGTCGGCGGCGATCGGGTGGGTGGAGGGCAGCTGGTCCTGCGCGTACGCCCAGGCCTTCTCGGTGTTGGCGAACGTCGTCCAGGCCGTCGTGTACTCGGTGGCCTCGGCCTGGCACAGCGTGCTGATGTAGGTCGCGAAGGACTCGTTGAGCCAGAGGTCGTCCCACCAGCGCATGGTCACCAGGTCGCCGAACCACATGTGGCCGAGCTCGTGCAGCACTGTCTCCGCGCGCCGCTCGTAGCGGGCCCGGCTCACCTTCGAGCGGAAGACGTAGTCCTCGAGGAAGGTGACCGCGCCGGCGTTCTCCATGGCCCCGGCGTTGAACTCCGGCACGAAGAGCTGGTCGTACTTGTCGAACGGGTACGGGTAGTCGAACACCCGGTGGTAGAAGTCGAAGCCCTGCTTGGTGACCCGGAACAGCTCGTCGGGGTCGAGGTACTGCGCCAGGCTGGCCCGGCAGTACAGGCCGAGCGGGATGCCGTCGTGCGAGTCGGTCACCTTGGCGTAGGGCCCGGCGATCAGTGCGACGAGGTAGGTCGAGATGCGCTTGGTGGTCCCGAAGTGCACCAGCTGCGATCCGCCGTCCCCGGCTTCGATGGTGCGGTCGCCGCTGTTGGAGATGACCTGCCAGTCGAAGGGCGCTGTCACGTGCAGCGTGAAGGTGGCCTTGAGGTCGGGCTGGTCGAAGCAGGTGAACATCCGCTTGGCGTCGGCGACCTCGAACTGCGTGTAGAGGTAGACCTGCCCGTCCTCCGGGTCGAGGAAGCGGTGCAGGCCCTCCCCGCTGTTGGAGTACCGGCAGTCGGCGGTGACGACGAGGGTGTTCTGCTCGGCGAGGTCGGGCAGGGGCAGCCCGATCTCCTCCTGCCACGTGCTGACGTCGAGCTCGACGCCGTTCAGGGTGGCAGAGCGGAGGCGGTCGGCCACCAGGTCGACGAACGTCGAGGCGCCGGGTTCCCGGCAGCCGAACACGACGGTCGTCGTCGACTCGAAGGTGCGCTCACCGGGATGTCCGGCGCCGTCGGTGACGTCGAGGATGATGTCGTAGCTCTCGACGGTCAGGATCTCGGCGCGGGCTGCGGCGTCGATGCGGGTCAGGTTGGGTGCGGCCACGTCGGGGAGCTTCCCACGGAGGGACGACGGCAGTCGCGTCGTCGGTGGGAGCTCGGGCACAGGTCGGCGTCCATGGGCGCGGGAACAAGGCAACGCCGATCCTGATTGGCACCCACGAGACCCGGTGCCCGCACCCGGGCCACCGACCGCGAGGAGAACCGCATGACCGAGGCAGTGCAGAGCGCCCCCGTGAAGGCCCGCGTCGACTTCTGGTTCGACCCGCTGTGCCCGTGGGCCTGGCTGACCAGCCGTTGGGTGCTCGAGGCCGCCAAGGTCCGCGAGATCGACCTCCACTGGCACGTCATGTCGCTGGCCGTGCTCAACAGCGGCCGCGACCTGTCGGAGGAGTACCAGGAGACGATGAAGAAGGCGTACGGCCCGGTCCGGGTCGCGATCGCCGCCGCCCAGCAGCACGGTGACGAGGTGCTCGGCGACCTCTACACCGCCATGGGCGTTCTCCGGCACCACGAGAAGGTGGAGCTGGAGGCCCTGATCGCGCCGGCGCTGGAGCGTGTCGGCCTGCCTGCCTCGCTGGCCGAGGCCGCGACCTCGACCGAGTACGACGAGGCGCTGGAGAAGAGCCACCATGCGGGCATGGACCCGGTCGGTGACGACGTCGGCACGCCGGTCATGCACATCGACGGCGTCGCCTTCTTCGGGCCGGTCATCAGCAAGGTGCCTACGGGCGAGGACGCGGGCAAGGCCTTTGACGGCGCCGTCCTGCTCGCCAACCTCCCCGACTTCTGGGAGCTCAAGCGCACCCGTCTCTCCGGCCCGGACATGGACTCCGTCCCCGCCGACACCCTGGAGCTCACCCGCCGCTGACCTGCTTTTCCGCGGAAAGGCAGGCTGCTTTTCCGCGGAAAAGCAGGCCGCTTTTCCGCGGAAAAGCGGGGGAGGAGGGGGTGCGGCAGGATGGCCGGATGCCGCACCCCGTCCGCCAGCGGATCTTCATCTCCGGCGCGAGCGCCGGCCTCGGCCAGGGCATGGCCCGCCGCTTCGCCGCTCAGGGCCGCGACCTCGCGCTGACCGCCCGCCGGCTCGACCGGCTCGAGTCGCTGCGCGACGAGTTGCTCGCCGCCCACCCCGGCATCCGGGTCGTCGTGGCCGCCATGGACGTCGACGACCCCGCCTCGGTCGCCGCGGTCCTGCCCCGCCTGGCCGAGGAGCTCGGCGGCCTCGACCGGGTGATCGTGAACGCCGGCATCGGCAAGGGCGGCTCGGTCGGCACCGGTTCCGCCGAGGAGAACCGCGCGGTGCTCGTCACCAACGTGCTGGGCTCGCACGCGCAGTGCGAGGCGGCGATGGAGGTCTTCCGCAACCAGGGCGCCGGACACCTGGTGCTCATCTCGTCGGTCGCCTCGGTGCGCGGCATGCCGGGTACCCGGACCGCGTACAGCGCCAGCAAGGCCGCGCTGAACGCGCTCGCCGAGGGCATCCGCTCCGACGTGCTCGGCTCGCAGATCGTCGTCTCCACTGTGCTGCCGGGCTACATCGCGACCGACATCAACGAGGGACGACGAGGCCCCCTGACCGTCGGCCTGGACGAGGGCGTGGACGCGCTGGTCGCCGTCGTCGAGCGGGAGCCGGTGCGCGGCTACGTGCCCGAGTGGCCCTGGCGCCCGGTGGCCCGGCTGCTCCGAGTGCTCCCGCTGTCGATCGTCCGCCGGCTCACGAGCTCCTGACCGAACTTTCTGCACCGCAAGTCCCGGACTTCCTGCGCCGAAGGTCCGCGGGCGTCGGCGAGGACGGCGGCCATGTCGTCGAGCACCAGCAACCGGACCGCCCGGTCCGTCAGGAGGGCGCCCACCCGGCACCCGCGCCGGCCGTCGACCCCGAGAACCGCCACGCGGCCAGCCTGTCAAACTGCTCGCCATGCGCGTCTTCGTCGGAACCGACCACGCCGGCCTCGAGTTCAAGGACCACCTGAAGAGGGTGCTCGCCGACGCCGGCCACGAGCCCGTCGACTGCGGGGCGTTCGAGTACGACGCCCAGGACGACTACCCGCCGTTCTGCTTCGAGGTGGGGGAGCGGACCGTCGCCGAGCCCGGCTCGTTCGGCGTCGTCATCGGGGGATCGGGCAACGGCGAGCAGATCGCGGCGAACAAGGTGCCCGGCGTGCGCGCCGCCCTGGTGTGGAACACCGCCACCGCGCAGCTGGCCCGCGAGCACAACGACGCCAACGTGGTCTCGATCGGCGCCCGGCAGCACAGCGTCGAGGAGGCGACCGAGCTGGTGCTGGAGTTCCTCCGCACGGACTTCAGCGGCGACGAGCGGCACGTCCGCCGGATCGGGCTGATCAGCGACTACGAGCGGGAGCGGCACCGCCCGGCCGGCGGCCAGCCGACCGGCCCGCAGTCGCATCCCTGATCAGAACTCGTCGGGGCACCACGGGGTGACCGGCCAGCCGAACCCGGTCGAGGCCTGCACGACGGCCCCGGGGCTCACCTCGTGCACCCGCCCGGCGGCCTGCAGCGTGGCCAGCGAGACACCGCCGAGGTAGGCCGCGGACAGCTCCTCGATGCCGAGCACGATGTCCGGATCGCGGTCGGTGCGGTCGCAGGACGCACCGGCCGGGTGGCCCCGCAGGTGCCAGCGATCGGTGTTCTGCGGGCAGAACTCGTCGCGCACCTCCAACACCAGGTCCAGGGGCACGGGGTAGCGGCGGGCCGACAGTGCCCGTCCGACGTCGACCACCCGGACCCACAGGGCGTCGACCGGTCGGGCGTGCAGCGCGCGGGGGTCGGCCAGCAGGTGACGCAGCGGGTCGTCCTCGGAGGCCATCGACGCCTCCACCGTGCGCACCAGGTCGAGGGAGAGCAGGTACCGCCAGAGCGCGGCGTACGCCGCCGGCGTCGCGGCGCGCACCTCGCCGACGGCGACCTTCCCGTCGGGCTCGCCCCGGTCGGTCCACGAGGCCTTGCGCCGGTAGGTGGCGTAGCCGCTCGCCGTCCCGTCGGCCTCCCGGTGCAGCAGCAGCTGCTGGCCGGGCCACCCCTTGCGCTCGTCCGGCTCGTCCTGCATCAGCCGGTCCCACCAGCGCTCGTCGCGGGCGAGATTGCCCGGGACCCAGCGGCGGAGCCGCTCGTGCAGGCCGACGGCCGCGGCGCGGAACTCGGCGGGCTCGGCCGGCCGGACGGCGCCCGTGCCGGTGTCGACGTCCCGGCGCAGCCGCAGCCGCTCGGTGCGGCCGGTCCAGTTGCCGCGCCGGGTGGCCGGGGCGTAGCCGAACCGGCCGTAGATCGGCGCCTCCGCCGCCCAGAGCGCGGCGACCGGCTCCCGCTCGGCGGCACGGATCTCGTCGAGCTGACGGCGCATGATCGCGGTGAGGACGCCGCGGCGCCGGTGGGTCGGGGCGACGGTGATCCAGGTGATGCCCGCACAGGGGACGACGGCGCCGGGCACGGTGAGCTCGCGGCTGTAGATGCCGGCCGTCGCGACCACGCGGTCGTCGTCCCAGAGCGCCAGCGAGCGGTCGAGTTCGGCCACCGGCGAGGGGGTGTCGACGTACCGCCCGCTGGGCTCGTCCCCGAACCCCCCGTACATCGAGCGCAGGAAGCGCGGCCACTCGTCGGCGGTGATCGGCCGGAGCTGGGCGGCGAGGTCGTCGGGCACGCCTGCGTGTCTACCGGTCGGGGGACTCCGGGCGCCAACGGGTTGTCGGCCGGGGAACAACTGCTCAGGATGCGCGGATGGATGACGAGCGGCCGATCGGCTGGTGGGTCAAGCGCCTCGACGCGCTCCTCGACGAGGCGCTCGACTCCGTCGTCGCGGACGAGGGACTGACCCGGCGGCACTGGCAGGTGCTGCACTCGCTCGCCGGCGGCGTCGATGAGGAGGCCGACGTCATCGCCGCGCTGGCCGACTTCCCCGGTGACGCGTCCGCCGTCGTCGTCGACCTGGCCGCCCGCGGCTGGCTGGACCGGCCCCGGGCCGGCCTCCTGCAGCTGTCCGCCGAGGGCGTCGCCGCGCACGACCGCGTCTCGCGGGCCGTGGGCCGGGTGCGCCGGCACACCGCCGACGGGCTGTCCCGGCAGGAGTACGAGCGCACGGTGCTCGTGCTCAGGCGGATGGTCGAGAACGTGGAGCGGGCGCTGGGGAGGGGGTGACCGGCCTGCGGCGGCCGGGGGTCCGCCTCTGTTCCGTTCGCCTAGGCTCGGTCCAGTAGCGCGCGTCGTCGTGGCAGGTACGGGGGACGGGACCCGCCATCGGCGTGCTCAGGCGGAAGGGGCCCCGTGCGCGCCCGTGTGCTTCCTGTTGTCCTCGCGGCGGTGCTCGTCACCGGGTGCACGGAGTCGTCCTCGACCGATCCGGGGACGCCGACGTCCGAGGACGCCGCCGTCGCCGGGACCTCTTCGCCTGACGAGGGGCTCACCGTGCTCCCCGAGGACGACGCCGCCGCGCTCGCGGTGGGCATGAGCGGCGCCCTCTTCGACAGCGCGCCCGTGGTCGTGACGGCGCGCGAGGACGACCGGTCCGGGCTCCTCCTGGCCGCGTCGGCCGCGGTCGGCCTCGGGGTCCCCCTGCTGGTGGAGGGTTCTGACGCCGCACTCGCCGACGAGTTCGACCGGCTCGGGGCCGAGACCGTGCTCGCGGTGGGGGAGGCCGACGGCGACGTCGGAGGGGACGGCCCCGATGTGGTCCGAGTGCCTGCGAGGGCCGGTGCCGTGGCCGCGGCCACCGGGTTGGCGCTGGAGAAGGTGCAGCCGGTGCCGGCCGACGGTGATGTCGGTGCGGTCGCCGCCCTCGATCGCGAGCGGCCGGTGGCGCTGGTCGCCGAGGTCGACGAGGAGCCGGTGGCCGACGAGGACCTGGACGAGGTGCCGCAGGTCCGTCCCGGCGACGCCCTCGACGGCACCGTCGTCCTGGTCCCGGGGAGCGACGACGCGGTCGCCGCCGTCGCGACCGCCCGCGCCGCCGGGGCGCAGGTCGTGGTCCTGGACGGCACCGACCCGCGGGCGTCGGAGGCGGCGCGCGCCGCGCTGTCCGGAGGAGGCGCCGGGTCGGTGATCGCACTGGGGCCGGAGCTGGCCGCCGAGGACGGGCTGGAGTGGAAGCTCGAGACGGCCGCTACCGGGACCGAGCTGCCCGGCGGCGGCCAGCTGCTGTTCCCGGGCCGCATGATGGTGGCGCTCTACGGACACCAGGGGACCGGCGCCCTGGGTGTGCTGGGGGAGCAGCCGGTGGACGCGGCGGTCCAGCGTGCCCGCGACACGGCGGCCCCCTACGAGGCGCTCGTCGACACCCCCGTCGTCCCGGCCTTCGAGATCATCGTGACGGTCGCCTCGGAGTTCGCCGGGCCGGACGGCAACTACTCCACCGAGAGCACCGTCGACGAGGTGCGCCCCTGGGTGGAGGCCGCCGGGGAGGCGGGCCTCTACGTGGTCCTGGACCTGCAGCCCGGCCGCACCGACTTCGTGACGCAGGCCGAGCTCTACCGGCCGCTGCTGGAACTGCCCTACGTGGGGCTGGCGCTGGACCCGGAGTGGCGGCTGGGTCCGGGCGAGGTCCACCTGACCCAGATCGGCTCGGTCGGCATCGAGGAGGTCAACCGGGTGGTCGCCTGGCTGGCCGACCTCACCCGCGAGAAGTCCCTGCCGCAGAAGCTGCTCGTGCTGCACCAGTTCCGGATCGACATGCTGCCGGGCCTGGAGCGGCTGGACACCGCCCGTGACGAGCTCGGGATCATGATCCACGCCGACGGGCAGGGGCCGCAGGCGTCCAAGCAGGCGACGTGGCAGGCGCTGCACGGCAACGCACCGCCCGGGCTCTCGTGGGGCTGGAAGAACTTCTACGACGAGGACGTGCCGATGCTGACGCCCCAGCAGACGATCGAGCAGGTGGTTCCCCGGCCGGAGCTGGTCACCTACCAGTAGGGCCCCGGTCCGGCCGAAGGGGCTCCCGGACTGTCGGTGTCCTGTGATGTGCTGATGCGCACACCGACCGGAGGAGTGGTTCCCAGGTGACCAGCGTGGCTCTCGGCCCCACCGACCAGCTAGATCCGCGGCTCCTCGAGCACCGTCGTGAGCTCACCGGCTACTGCTACCGCATGCTCGGTTCGTCCTTCGACGCCGACGACGCGGTGCAGGAGACGATGGTCCGCGCCTGGCGCGGGCTGGCCGACTTCGAGGGCCGCTCGGCGCTGCGGTCCTGGCTGTACCGGATCGCCACCAACGTCTGCCTCGACCAGCTCAACGGCCGGTCCCGGCGGGCGCTGCCGATGGATCTCGCGGGCGACCCGTACCCGCCGGTCCCGGCCTCGCTGGCCGGCCGCCGGCCGATGACGGCGTGGGTCGAGCCGGTGCTCGACCGCCAGGTGATCGCCGAGGACGCCGACCCGGCGGAGCAGGCGGTGGCCCGCGAGTCGATCCGGCTGGCGTTCGTCGCGGCGCTGCAGCACCTGCCCCCGCGGCAGCGGGCGGTGCTGATCCTGCGCGAGGTGCTGCGCTGGAAGGCCGACGAGGTGGCCACGCTGCTCGACTCGACGGTGGCGTCGGTGAACAGCGCGCTGCAGCGGGCTCGGGCCACGCTCGCCGACCTCGACGGCCGCCCGGCTCCGCGCACCCTCGACGCCGGCGACCGCGAGCTGCTGGCGCGGTACCTGGACGCGTTCGAGCGCTACGACATCGAGGCGCTCGTGCGGCTGCTGCACGAGGACGCCACGCAGCACATGCCCCCTTTCGAGATGTGGCTACGCGGAGCCACGGACATCGGGAGCTGGATGCAGGGGCCGGGCGCGGAGTGCGCGGGGTCGCGGGTGTTCCTCACCTCGGCGAACGGGACGCCGGCGCTGGTGCAGTACCGGCCCTGCGCGGGTGGTGGCCACGAGCCGTGGGGCCTGCACGTGCTGGAGATCGAGGGCGGGAAGATCGCCCACGTCTCCAGCTTCCTCGACCTCGGGACGGGGCTGTTCGTGAAGCTCGGACTGCCCGCGGGCTTCGGCTGACCCGGCCGGCCACGCGCGGGTCAGCTCACTCGGAGAAAGCGCCGCAGGCCACGCGGGAGCCCGGACCCGAGGCGTCCACGCCGTCCGGCGTGTCCACGGCGTCAGCGATGACGATGCTGGGCCCCTCGACGTCGAGCAGGTCACCGAGATCGACCGGGCCGACCAGCGTGGTGATCGATCCGATGCCGTTCTCGAGCACGAGCACGGGCGAGAGCACGACGGAGGCGGAACCCTCGTCCACGGCGTCGCAACTGGCTGCCTCGACCAGGTACATGCCGTGGAACCCCGGCGCGAGCCCCGACGCCTGGACCTCGATCTCGGCGGCTCCGCTGTCGGCCTCGCGCAGCCATGCCGTGCCGAGGATGCTGCCCCCCGCGTCGACCAGTTCCGTCGATCGCTCGACCGGAACCGTGCTCGCGTCACCCGAGGTCGAGGTTCCTGCGGCGGAATCGACGTCCTCCGGCTCGTCGTCCCCGCCGCAGGCCGTCGCGGTCAGCAGCAGGATCGTGGCAGTGGCGAACGTGGCGAGCGTCCGACGACGCATGGGTCCTCCTCGGAACGGTGGCGGATGGTCCGTTGCATGCCCTCACGGAGTCGCCGTTCACGTCAGGCACGGGTCCGACACCGAGTTGTGATGCAGCGATCCGCATCCCCACCGCGAGGACCGGCGAGGCCCGAGCTCAGTCCCGGGCCGTGGCCAGGTAGACCGTGTTGGTCGCCGGTCGGCCCTGGAGCGGGTTGGGGAAGGTGATCACCTGCGCGTCGACGTCGACGAAGACCTCGGACAGCGCGGACACGTAGTCGGCGTCGGGCGGGTCGTTCGACCAGAGCGAGAAGACACCGCCCGGTCGGAGGGACGCCGCCAGGCGCTGGATGCCGGGAGGACGGTAGAACGGCGCGTTCGTCTCGTGGAGCAGGTCGCCGGGGGAGTGGTCGATGTCCACGACGACCGCGTCGAAGCGCCTGCCCGGCACCACCGGATCCAGGCCGGCGGCCGCGGACATCGCGAAGAAGTCCCCGTGCACCAGCCGGCACCGGGTGTCCGCGGTGAGGGCCTCGCTCAGGGGGAGCAGGCCCTGCTGGTGCCACTCGATGACCGGCTCCAACAGGTCGATCACCACCAGTTCCCGCACGCGGCGGTCGTCGAGGACTGCTTGAGCCGTGTAACCGAGGCCCAGCCCACCGACCACCACGTCGAACCGGTCGCCGTCGAGCCGAGCGAGGGCCAGCCGGGCGACCTCGATCTCGGCGACGGTGAACAGGGAGGACATCAGGTACTCGTCACCGAGCTTGACCTCGAACACGTCGATCCCGGTCGACGGGTGACGCCGCCGGCGGAGGCTGATCTCACCGATCGGCGTGGAACCCCAACCGAGCTCCTCGAATCGAGCACTCATGGCGCACCCGTCCTCTCCGTGCAGGGTCAGGTCATCCGTCAAATGCCGCGCGCAGCTGTTCGAGCGTGGGGGCGCCCTCGTACCCGTCCGGGGTGAGATACCGGCGGCAGGAGAGGCCGACCTCCGCACCGGGTTCGGCGAAGATGTCCACGCCGTCGACCAGGATGCTCGGGGAGCCGTGGAACCGGGTGCGCTCGGCCTCCGCAGGGGTCTCGACGAGATGGCGGGTCACGCGGATGTCGGCGCGTTCGGCCGCGAGCGCGGTCAGCCGTTCGTCAGCGACCCGCCAGTTCGGGCAGTCCTCGAAATAGAGCAGCGTGACGTCCACGACGTCGACGCTAGACGTTGAACCGCGGTACAAGGTCAAGCACCAGGGTGGCGGCATGCGCATCGGAGAGGCCGTCGCGGCCGCTGGCCTGCCGGCGCAGACCATCCGCTTCTACGAGCGCATGGGTCTGCGCCCGCGGCCGCGGAGGGGCGCCAACGGGTACCGCGAGTACGACGCAGCGAGCGCCTCGATCCGGCGGACTGCACCGACAGCCAGATCTGTCAGATCATCGCTCCGACCGATACCTGAGCTCCGCCTCCGGTATCAGGCCCCGTCCGGGGGCGGGTCGTCGCGCGCGGCCAGCCAGGCGGTCCTCCTCCGGGCGGAGGCCTGGGCGAGCCAGGCGTCCTGCACCACCTCCGCCAGCTCCTGCCGGGTGATCTCGCCGAGCCGACCGGCCCGCACCAGAACGGAGTCGTGGCCGTCGAAGTGCGGTGTGGTGAAGAACGGCGAGGCCCCGTCCTGGACGAGTGCCTGCTTCTCGGCCTCGGACTCGGCCCAGAGCACGATCACGTCGGGCAGCTTCTGCCCGGCGGCGTCCACGGCGTCCGGCCGCGGGGTCCGGAAGAAGACGAAGGACCTGCCGCCCACCTGGTAGACGGCGTTGCCGCGCGACCCGTGGACGACGGTCACGTTCGGCATCGACTGCGCGAGCTCGTGCACGTCCTCGACCCGCGCAGGCCGGTCAGCAGTCACGGCGGCAGCGTAGGGGCGGGGCTCGCCCCCGAGGAGGCTGCGGCCACTCGATCCGGTCATCGCCGCGCGGCGGCCGATGCGGAACCTGCGTCCGGGAGGCGGCGGGACCACCGGGGCGCGCTTTGGCACAGTGACCCCCCGTGGACGTGACCGTGCTCGTCGTGGGTGCCGTCGTCGTCCTCGCGGCCAGCGTGCTGGGCGGAATCACCGGTTTCGGGTTCTCCCTGGTCTGCACGCCGCTGCTGCTGCTCGCCGGCTTCCCGCTGGCGGATGTGGTGGTCGTCAACCTGAGCATCTCGGGGACGACGCGGGTGGCGACAGCGGTCCGGCTGCGGAGCTTCATCAACCGACGGCGGGCCGGCTGGCTCGTGCTCGGCTGCGTGCCCGGGCTGCTCATCGGCTTCCTCGTGCGCGACGCCGTGGACGACGTCGTCCTCAAGGTGGCCGCCGGAGCCGTGGCCGTCCTGGTCGCCGCCCTGCTGCTGCTCCGGCCGCCGGCGCCGCCGTCCACCGACGCGGGCCCTCCGGCACGCCGGTACGCCGGCATGGCGGGCCTCCTCGGCGGCTTCCTCGGCATCACCACCTCGCTGAACGGTCCTCCGCCGGTGATCCTGCTGTCCCGTCAGCGAGCCGAACCGCGGCAGTTCATCGCCGACATGGCGGTCTACTTCGTCGTCGGCAACGCGCTGACGCTGCTGCTCATCCAGGCGGGTGGCGGCCTGCCGCTGGACCGACTCGGGCTGCTGCTGGCGTGCTGGTTGCCCGGAGCAGTGCTCGGCAATGCGCTCGGCCTGACCTACGGCGCGCGGTTGCCTGCCGAGCTCTTCCGGCTGCTGACCCTCGGCCTGATCGTGGTCGCCGGCCTCGCGACGGTGCTCACCGCGTTGGCCTGACATCCGCTACATGTGGTCCGGTGAGCATGAACGCCGGAACGCCGGACGTGCCACCGGCGTTGAGACGGCGTGACCTCCCGGCCCGCTCGGCTCGCCCTCGTCCTGATCGTCCTGGCCCTCGTCGGGACCGGCTGCGGCGACTCCGATGCTCCGACGGATGCCGGGCAGGACGTCCTCGCCGCGGAGGACGTCTTCGTCGAGGAGCCGGTCGTGACGCCCGATCCCTCGGGCACCTCCGCCACGCTCCAGGTCAGCACGAGCATCGACATGGCCTGCGCCGTGGTCTTCGGGCGGGACGAGTCCCTCGGTGACGGGATCGCCACCGACTCGGACATGGCCGGTGGCGCGCACGCCGACCACCGGCCGCTCCTGAGCGGGCTCGAGCCCGACACCGAGTACTTCTACCGGCTGCAGGGGTCCGGCGCCGACGGCCGCCTGTACCGCAGCGACCTGAGAACGTTCCGGACCGGGCCGGCACGGGACACCGCCTCCGACGGGAACGTGGCGCTGGGCGCCGAGGTCGTGGACGTCAGCTCCGAGTTCTCCGACGCGTTCGCCGCATCCGCGGCCGTCGACGGCAATCTCGGCACCGCGTGGTCCAGTGCCGGTGACGGCGACGACGCATCCCTCACCCTCGACCTCGGCCGGCAGGTCCGGGTCGCGGGTGTGGCACTGCGGAGCCGGTCGATGAGCGACGGGTCATCGGTGATCGAGACCTTCACCGTCACCGTCGACGGCGGCGAGACGTACGGCCCCTTCGTCGCCGGTACGTCGGCCGCCGTCGGCGAGACCGACTTCACCGGTCAGATGCTGCGGTTCGACGCCGTGCAGACCACCGGCGGCAACACCGGGGCGGCAGAGATCGAGGTGTACGCCGCCCCCTGATCGGCGCAGCGTCCGTGGCCGGGACCACGCTCGCGCGGGAGGACATCGGCGCGCCCGCCGTGTTCCTCACCTGTGGATGACGACGAGGTCCGGCCGAGGGAGCGTGCATGCAGGTGACGGTGCGGGGCGGACCAGCCGCGGCGACGGCCGGGAACGACGACGGCCGATGCTGAGCCACGCCACGTTCACGCCCGTCGTGGAGACGGTGGGGCTGGCGATCGAGGGCCTGGGTGTCGCCGTCCTGGCGCTCGGCGTCATCGCCGCACTCGCGCTGTTCGTCCGGCGGGCCGCCCGGCCGGGTTCCGACGGCGACGCCTACTCCTCGGCGAGGAAGTTCATGGGGCGCAGCATCCTGCTCGGCCTGGAGATCCTCGTCGCCGGCGACATCATCCGGACGGTGGCGGTCAGTCCCACCTTCACGTCGGTCGGCGTGCTGGCGATCATCGTGGTGATCCGCACCTTTCTGTCCTTCGCCCTGGAGGTGGAGCTCGAGGGCCGGTGGCCCTGGCAGTCGGCGCCCGACAACGGGAGCACGACGACATGACGCCGGTCTGGCCGGCCGGCCGGCTGCCGGCCCTGAGCGCCGACCAGATGCGGGAGGTCGACCGCCTCATGGTCGAGGAGCTGCGCATCGACCTGCTGCAGATGATGGAGAACGCCGGGCGGTCCCTGGCCGAACTGGTCCTGGCCCGGTTCGCACCGTCGAGCGTCACCGTGCTGGCCGGCGCCGGCGGGAACGGGGGCGGCGGCCTGGCCGCCGCTCGCCACCTGGCCAACCGGGGTACCGGGGTCGCGGTGGTCCTCTCGCGGCCGGAGGACCTGACGTCGGTCCCGGCGCACCAGGCCGACATCCTCGACCGCATGGGCGTCCCCGTGTCGCCGGAGCCGCGGCCGGCCGACCTGGTCGTGGATGCCCTCGTCGGGTACGGGCTCCGGGGAGACCCCCGTGGGCGGACGGCGGAGCTGATCGGCTGGGCGAACGGCCAGCGATCACCGGTCGTCTCCCTCGACAACCCGAGCGGGCTGGACGCGACGACCGGTCGCGCCGGAGACCCGTGCATCCAGGCGACGGCCACCCTGACGCTCGCGCTACTCAAGCGGGGCCTGCTGGCCGCGGCGGAGGTCGGTGAGCTGTACCTGGCCGACATCTCCGTCCCGCCCTGGCTCTACGACAGGGTCGGGGTTCCACGACCGCCCGCGTTCGGTTCCGGCGGCGTCGTGCGGCTGGCGCGCTGATGGGATCACCACCGGCCGTCCACGACGGTCAGCCGTTGCCGCCCGCCCGGCGGGCCGGGCGACGCTTCGTGTGGGGCCGGCTGACGGCGCTGGTGGTCGTGGTCGCGCTGGCCGCGGTGGTCGCGATCCTGGCCGGGCTGCCCGACGTGGAGCAGTTGCGGGAGGGCGTCACGGCGATCGGGCCGGCCGCTCCGCTGGTGTTCCTCCTGCTGTACGCGGCGGCCACGCTCGCTCCGGTGCCCAAGAACGTGCTCAGCGTGGCGGCCGGTCTGGTCTTCGGGCTCCCCGCCGGGTTCGTCATCGTCCTGCTGGCCGCGCTGCTGGGCGCGCTGGCCGCCTTCGCACTGGGACGGGTGCTGGGCCGCGATGCGGTGGAACGGATGACCGGCGCCCGGGTGGCCCGCGTCGACGCGCTGCTCGGCCGGCACGGGCTGCTCGCCGTCCTGGGGGTGCGGTTGGTGCCGGTGCTGCCCTTCACCGTCATCAACTACTCCGCCGGGCTGACCGCCGTCCGCCTCCGCGACTACGTGATCGGCACGACGCTGGGGATGATCCCGGGCACGATCGCCTTCGTCGCTCTGGGCGCGTACGGGACGTCGCCGGGTCGGTGGCCGTTCGTCCTGGCCGCCCTGGTCCTCGTCGTGCTGACCGCCGGGGGCGCCATCGCCGTCCAGCGGCGGATGGCGGCCGCGCGTTCTACGGTCGGGCCATGTCACTGACCCTCGGCACCGGCCCCCTCGCCCGCCCCGCGGGAGGGCAGCTGAACGCCGACCTGTGGTCGGTGGCCCCGGCCCACGCGCTCTACCTGCACCCGGTGCAAGAGCGCATCCGCGGTCTCCTCGGCGGGCGCACGGTGGTGGACACCACCGGCGCCATGCTGCTGCACGAAACGGGTCTGCTGCCGCGCTGGTACCTGCCGGAGGTCGACGTGGCACCGGGTCTCCTGCAGGAGAGCGCGACGCGCACCACCTGCCCGTTCAAGGGCGAGGCCCGGTACTGGCACCTGGCGGTCGGCGACTCCCGGGTGGAGGACGTCGCCTGGTCCTACCCCGATCCGGTCGACGGGTGCCCTCCGCTGGCGGGGTACGTCTCCTTCTACCTGGAGCGGTTGGACACCTGGTTCGTGGAGGAGGAGCAGCTCCTCGGCCATCCGCGCGACCCCTTCCACCGCGTGGACGCCCGGCGCTCCTCGCGGCACGTCGTCGTCCGCGTCGGGGGGCAGGTGGTCGCCGACACCCATGCCCCGGTCGCGGTGTTCGAGACCGGCCTGCCGGTGCGCTGGTACGTGCCCGCGGCCGACGTGCGCCACGGCGTCCTCGAACCGAGCGGCACCACCACGGTCTGCCCCTACAAGGGCGTGGCGGGCTACGAGCACGTGACCGTCGACGGGCAGCGGTACGACGACGTGGCGTGGTCCTACCGCGAGCCCCTCCTGGAAGCGCTGCCGGCGGCCGGGCACCGATCCTTCGACGGGGACGGGGTGGACGTGCAGGTCACCGTGTGACTCGACGTCAGGTCAGCTGTCCGGCGAGGTCGTCCAGGCCGGCGGCGCGCAGCGACGGCGGGGTGAAGGACGGCGGGTACGGCCGGCCGGCACGGTCGATCCACGCGGTGCTCATCCCGGCGCGCACCGCTCCGTCGATGTCCCAGGGGTGGACGGCCACCAGCAGCATGTCCGCGGGCTCTGTTCCGCAGGTCCGGGCCGCGTACTCGTAGGCGGAGCGGGCCGGCTTCCAGGCCCCGGCGTCCTCCACGGACAGCAGCGCGTCGAACCGGTCGCGGACACCGGCGCGGGTCAGCAGTTGCTCGGACACCTGGATGGAGCCGTTGGTGAGGGTGACCAGGCGCCGGCCGGACTCTCCGAGGGCGCGGATCCCGGCCGGCACGTCGGGGTGGACGGGCAGCTCCCCGAAGCCGGCCATCACGTGCTCGACGGCGTCGTCGAGGTCCCGGTCGAGGTCGACCTCCCGCAGCAGCGTGCGGAGCGCCTCGGCGCCGAGCTCGGCGAAGGGGCGGGAGGCCCCGGCCGCGGTCAGCGCGAAACCGTCGCGCAGCAACGTGGCGAACCAGAGCTCGGCCAGCGGCTCGGGTGCGCCGACGTCGGCGAAGCGGCCGGCCATGGGCCCCATGTCGGAGAGGGTCTCGTTGACGTCGAAGACGATCACGGACGGGGAGGTGGTCACGGGATGCCCGATCTGCGAGGAGTCGGTCGGCCGCGGAGCGCGAGTGCCGCCGGATGCTGACGCGTCCCCGGGGCCATGCCCACGGGGACGCGTCATCACGCGCATCGTCGTTCTCCCCGGCGGGTGCCGGGTCCGGGTCAGAGCTCGGGAGCGGGCGGGAGGTCCAGGTCGGTCTGCACCAGGTGGTTGAAGTGGTTGGTGAACAGGTTCAGGGCGATGTGCACCGAGACCTCGGTGAGCTCGGCGTCGGTCCAGCCGGCGGCCAGTGTCGCCTGCCAGGTGGTGTCCTCAACGTTGCCGAGGTTCCCGGTCGACTCGCGGACGAGGGCGAGCAGCGCGGCGAGCTTCGGCTCCTCGGCGTAGGACCCGTCGCGGATGGCGACCGTCTGCGCGGTGGTCAGTCCCGCGGCCTTGGCGCCGCCGGTGTGCGCGGCCTGGCAGTAGGAGCACTGGTCGACGTTCGCGACGACCAGTGCGATCGCCTCGCGCGTGCGGCCGTCGAAGGTGCCGTGGTCGGCGATCACCTGCTGCAGCGCCGCGTAGCCCTGGAGGACCACCGGTGCGTGCGCCATCGCGCCGTGGATGTTGAACACCTTGCCGAGCCTGGTCTCGAGCGACTTGAGCGGGTCGCGGCTGCCCTCGGGGGCGCCGGCGACGGTGTGGACGGGGATGCGGGTCACGAACTGTCTCCTCCGGGTGGGGCTGTGGACGTACGGGGAAGCCAGGAACGGTGCGCCCGATTCCGGATGGTCAGCTGGCCGACAGTCGCGAATGGCCTGGCCCGGCCGGGTGGGCCGGGAAGCCGCCGGCCCGCCCGTCGTGTTCCCCTGGCGGCGGGGTCGCGGTGCAGCCCCGGAGACGGAGGACCTCGATGCAGGTGCGCGAACGGCTGCGCCGCTGGGAGCGGCTCACCCGGCCGGTGCACCCGGAGACCGCCCGGGTGCTGGACGAGCGGTGGGCGGACCTCCCCGAGGCGGTGCGCACACCGGCACAGCTGCTGGGCCGGCATGCGGTGGGTTGCGAGGGGACGCACGGTGTCTTCCCGAAGTGCAACCTCACCTGCACCCCCTGCTACCACTCGGCGGATGCCAACAAGGTCCGGGTGGACGGGGCGCACACCCTCGCCGAGGTCGATGCCCAGATGGCCTACTTCCGGCAGCGCCGTGGCCCCTACGCGCACGCCCAGCTGATCGGCGGTGAGGTGAGTCTGCTGTCCCCCGACGACCACGCCGCGGCGCTGCTGCGCATGCGGGCTCACGGCCGGGAGCCGATGTCGATGACCCACGGGGACTTCGACGCCGACTACCTGCGCGAGCTCGTCGTCGACGGCCGGGGAGGCCTGCGGCTGGAGCGGGTCGGATTCGCCGCGCACTTCGACTCCCTGATGCGGGGACGGCGGGGTGCGGTGCGGCCGCGCACCGAGGCCGAACTGCATCCGTTCCGGCGCCGGTTCGTGGAGATGTTCCGCCTGTTGCGGGCCGAGACCGGGTTGCGCTACTACCTGGCGCACAACATGACGGTGACGCCGGCGAACCTGGGGGAGGTGGCGGAGACGGTGCGGGCGGTCGTGCCGATGGGCTTCTCGATGATGTCGTTCCAGCCGGCCGCCCACGTCGGCGACGACCGGCGCTGGCGGGAGGACTACCGGCAGGTCGGCATCGACGAGGTGTGGGCCGCCCTGGAGGAAGGGATCGGCGCCCGGGTGCCGTGGGAGGGCCTGCAGTTCGGCGATCCGCGCTGCAACCGCACCGCCTGGGGTGCGCTGGTGGACGGCCGGTGGGTTCCCGTCCTCGATCCGGACGACGTCCGTGACCTCGCCGCGCGCGACCGCTTCCTCGACGCGTTCGGCGGGGTCGCCTTCACCGGGACGGCGCCCACGCTGCTGCTCGTCAAGATCCTCCGGGTGCTGCGGCGCCATCCCGGGGATGCCGCTGTCGCCCTGCGCTGGGCCACCCGCGCGGTGCGCCGGGCCGGGGGGGTGCGGCGGGTCCTCGGGGCCGTCGCCCGGCGCCGCGTGCGGCCGATGACCTTCGAGGTGCACAGCTTCATGGACGCCGCGCAGGTGGGCCCGGCCTGGGAGCTGATGCAGCGCGGCGTCGCGGCCGAGGACCCGGAACTGCGGGCGACCCAGGAGCGACTGGCCGCGTGCAGCTACACCATGGCGCACCCGGAGACGGGGCAGCTGGTGCCGGCCTGCGCGCAGCACTCCGTCCTCGACGTCCCGGCGAACGCCCGGCTGCGCGAGCTCCTACCGCTGACCGTCCTCGGCTGAGCCGACGGCATCGGCGGCCCGGGCCGCCGATGCCGGTTCCGCCGTTACGACGGCGAGCTCGTCGGCGGGCAGCCGTAGTCCGACGGCCCGGCCCACGGACAGCACCTGGCCGGGCCCTGGTTCGGCGGTCAGGAGGGCGGGCGAGCCGGCCCCCGGCCCGCAGATCTCGACCGTGACCAGGGCCCGCGGCCCGCGGCGCCGGACCCGGACGACGGTTCCCCGCGCGTCGGCGCCGGCGTCGTCGGACGCAGTCAGCCGCACCGCCTCCTGGCGCACGACCAGCACGCCCGGCCCGTCGGCCGTCGGCGCCGCCACGCGGACGGCCCCGAGAGCGGAGTGGTGCCAGCCCGCCCGCATCTCCCCGGTGATCTCGTTGCGGCCACCGAGCAGCCGGCTGACGGCCAGCGACGCGGGCCGCGTGTACAGCCGGCGCATCGGGCCGGTCTGCAGCAGCCGCCCCCCGTCGAGCACGGCCACCGTGTCGCCCAGCGCGTCGGCCTCGCGGTGGTCGTGGGTGACCAGGAGGACGGTGGGGGACAACCGGAGCCGCAGCTCGTCCACCAGCTCGTACATCTCCTCGCGCAGACCGCTGTCGAGTGCGCTGAACGGCTCGTCCAGCAGCAGCACCCGCGGTTCGGCGGCCAGTGCGCGGGCCAGCGCGACCCGCTGCTCCTGACCGCCGGACAGGGAGCGGGCCGACCGCCTGCCGAAGCCGGGCAGCTGCACCAGGTCGAGGAACTCCGCGGCCCGCCGGCGTGCCACCCGGCGCGGTACACCGCGGATGCGATCGGCGAAGGCGACGTTGTCCAGGACGTCGAGGTGGGGGAACAGCAGCGGCCGCTGGAACACCATGGCCATGCCGCGGTGCTCGGCGGCGGTGCCGGCCAGGTCGATGCCGTCGAGGACGACCGAGCCGGCCGTCGGTTGCTCCAGGCCGGCAGCGAGGCGCAGCAGCGTGCTCTTGCCCGAGCCGGAGGGACCGAGGATCGCGACGCTGGAGCCGGCGGGGACCTCGAGGTCGACGCCGTCGAGCGCGGGATCCTGCTGGGACGCGTACCGCAGGGACAACCTCTCCAGGCGCAGGTGCCCGTTCACGGCAGCACCTGCCGGGCGCGGCGGCCGATCACGGCGATGCTGGCCAGCAGGACGACGGGGGGCAGCACGGTGAGCAGGGACAGTGCGGCGACCTGTGCCTCGTTGCCCACCGCGGAGGCGGCCGAGGCCACCAGCAGCGGCACCGTGACCAGCCGGCCACCGCCGACGAGGAGGGTGACGACGTAGTCGCTCCATCCGACGAGGAAGGCCAGGAACGCGGCGGCGGCCAGGGAGGGGGCCAGCAGCGGCACCTGCACGCGGCGCAGCACCTGCCGGGGGGAGGCGCCCAGGGTCCGCGCCTCGTCGTCGAAACCGGTGTCGTAGGCGCCGTAGGCGGTGCGCATCACGTAGGTCGTGTATGGCAGTGCCGCGACGGTGAGCAGCAGCACCACGCCCGCCTCCGCCGGGAGCCCCAGGCGGAGGAGGAGGACGTCGAAGCCCATCGCGACCACGAACGGCGGGACGACCAGCGGGCTCAGCAGCACGGCGCCGATGACGGCCCGGCCCGGCAGGTGCCCGGAGGCCAGTGCGCGACCGGCCAGCGCGCCCAGGGGTGTGGCGAGCACCGCCACCACTGCGCCCAGAGCGGACGACCGGGCGAAGGCGGGTCCGGCGCCCTGCGCCGTCGCGTCGGCCCAGCCGGACAGCCCCCACTCCTGCGGCAGCACCGCGGGCGCCGACCAGCGGTCGGCCACCCCCCACAGCAGCAGCGGGACCAGCGGCAGCAGGAACCACCCCGCCAGCGCGGTGACGCCCAGGACGCCGGCGAGACGTCGCACGCGCGCGGTCACCGCCGGGCCTCCATCCGGCGGAGCGCCACGGCGGCCACGGCCACGGCAGCCAGGGCCAGCACCGATGTCGTGACGGCGACGGCGGCGGCCTGCGGGCGGGCGACGAGGTCGACGGAGCCGAACAACCGGACCGCCAGCACCGGCAGCGGCTCCGGATGGGGCCGGCCGAGCAGCCAGGCGACCTCGTAGGACCCCAGCGCGTAGACGAAGCTGATCGATGCCGAGGCGACCAGGGCCGGTGCC
This sequence comes from Mycobacteriales bacterium, assembly GCA_038256725.1. Taxonomy (GTDB): domain Bacteria; phylum Actinomycetota; class Actinomycetes; order Mycobacteriales; family Geodermatophilaceae; genus Blastococcus. The sequence goes on from JBBSKB010000020.1 coordinate 28,637, forward strand.
GCCAGCGGGAACGTGACGTACCGCAGCCGGGCCCACCGGCCGGCTCCGAGCAGCGTCGCCGTGTCGCGGAAGGAGGCGACCCGACCGGCCAGGGAGCTGGACACCACCAGGGCGATGAACGCGGACTCCTTCCACGCGTACTCGGCGACGACGGCGATCCACCACCGCCCGCCCACCAGCGGCGGCCAGCCCTCCTCGACGCCCAGCAGACGGGGCAGGAACCCCGAGTCCGCGAGCAGCAGGCCGATCGACGCCGCGGCCACCAGGTGCGGCACCGGCACGGTGACCGAGCCGAGCAGGGCGAGCAGGCGGCCGGAGCGTCGACCGCCCGTGATGGCCAGCGCCGTGGCCAGCCCGACGACGGCGGCCAGGACGGTCGCGGCGGCGGCGATCGCGACGGACAGCCAGGCCGCCGTCCACAGCTCGTCGCCCGGTGCCCGCCACGCGTCGAGCGCCAGGCGCGGTTCGCCGACCAGGGGCGTCAGCCCGAGGCTCGTCACGAGGGTGGAGACCAGGGCGGCCAGGACGACGGCGCCGGCCGGCACCAGGGCGGGCAGCACCAGCAGGGTCGCCCACCGGCGCCGGGATCGTGGTGACCGGCCGGCCCGTGACCCGGGAGGCCGGACCGGCGTCGACCGTGCCTGCCCGGGGAGTCCGTTCACCGGCCGGCGGGGAGGACCGACCGCCGCCATCCTTCGTCCAGCCGGGGAACCCACCGGGCCGACAGCTCGGGATCCGCCCCCCGGGACAGCTCCTCGTAGGGCGGCACCACCGGGGACGGGGGCAGCTGCTCGAAGGCCGCCCGGTCCTCGGGCGACAGACGGGCGAGGTCCAGCACCGGGAACTGCCCCCACACCCCCGGCCGGGCCTTGGCGAGCTGCTGCTCGGGGGAGAGCGCCAGGTCGGCGACCACCATGGCCCCGGCCCGGGCGCCGGAGGTCGACGGGATCGCGAGGAAGCTCGTGTTCCCGATCGTGCCCTCGTCCAGGGTCAGCACGCGGGTGCTCGGCGGGAAGGTGCCGTCGGCGACCAGATCGGTCAGCGTGGCCGGTCCGTAGGTCATCGTCATGTCGACCTCGCCGTCGGCGAACAGCTGGTTCAGCTGCTCCCCGGACTGCGGATAGGTGTCGCCCCCCCGCCACAGCGACGGCGCCAGGTCGGCCAGGGTGTCGAACAGCCGTGGGGTCAGCTCGTCGTACGCGTCGTCGGCGTAGGCCGCCGGCACCTCGTCCACCCCGCCGGAGACGGTGTAGAGGACCTGCCGGAGGAACGCCGAGCCGGTGAAGTCCGGTGGGGCCGGATAGGTGAACCGGCCGGGGTGGGCCTGCGCCCAGTCCAGTACCCCCTGCAGCGTCGTAGGGGGATCGGGGATCGCGACCTCGTCGTAGACCAGCGTGAACTGCGCCTTGTGCCAGGGCGCCTCGCACCCGTCGACCGGGGTGCCGAAGTCGGTGGTCAGCAGCGGGTCGTCGGGATCGGTCCCGGCCAGGGCGGGCAGCATCTCCGCCCAGCCGCAGAGCCAGCCACCGGCCTGCCGGCCGGTGGCGAAGTTCTCCCCGTTGACCCACACGAGGTCCACCTCGCCGTCGGTCACGCCGGCCTGCCGCTCGCTGAGGATGCGGTTGACCGCCTCGCCGGTGTCGGCCACGGGAACCCGGCGCAGCGTCACGCCCAGTTCGGCGGCCGCCGGGGCGAGCACGTCGTCGACGTAGGCGTTGCCCTGCTCGTCACCCCCGTACATCCACAGGGAGACGGTCTGGCCGTCGGCCTCGGCGCGGACGTCGGCGAACGAGCGCTGCTCCGCCCGGGGCGCGGCGCTGTCGGGCGCAGCGCAGGCCGAGAGCGCCAGTGCCAGCACGGCCAGGCCGGCAGCGGTCCGGGCGGCACGGTGCGGCTGCGCGTTCGGTCGGGTCACGGACCATCCTCCTGGACACGGGGTGCGGGAACCGGACGGCTACCCGGGTGCACTGACGCCACGGGAACACGGTGGGCACCCCACCGGCTTCCCACGGGGAGCGGACGTTCCCGGGACGACGGCCGCGCACCGGAGGAAGGGGAACCCGTGCTGGACGCAGCGGCCCGGCGCGTGCTCGAGCCCGTCCTGGACCGGTGCGCGGCGGGGCTCGACCGCTCCTGGGTGTCCCCGGACCGGATCACCGCGGTCGGGCTGGTGCTGGGGCTGGGCTCGGCAGCTTCGGCGGCACTGCAGCAGTGGCCGGTCGCCCTGGTGCTGTGGCTGCTCTCGCGGCTCGCGGACGGCCTCGACGGGCCACTGGCGCGGCGCCGCCGGTCCCGGGCGGGGGAGACGGACGCGGGCGCCGGCGGTTTCTTCGACATCACCGCCGACTTCGCCGTCTACGGCGGCGGTGTCGTCGGCGTGGCCGTCGGCACCGCGGGCGCCGGCACCGGCACCCCCTGGGAGCCGTTCGTGCTGGTGCTGCTGGCGTACTACCTCAACGGCACCGCGTTCCTGGCCTTCTCCTCCATCGCCGAGCGGTCGGGCCGCCGCCTCGACGACGGTCGCTCGCTGTCCTTCCTCGGTGGCCTGGCGGAGGGCACCGAGACCGTCGTGGTGCACGCGGTGTGGCTGCTGTTCCCCGAGCAGGCGTGGCGGATCGCCGTCGGCTGGGCGGTCGTCGTGTTCCTCAGCAGCGGCCAGCGGATGTGGGCGGGCTACCGGTCGCTGCGCTGAGCGCCGCCGGGCCGGCGCAGGTCGAGCCAGGTGCGGCGGGCGGCGATCGCGGCACCGGTGAGCCGGGAGGCCCACGGCCCGGCCAGCCGCTCCCGGACGGTGGCCACGGCGGCGTTCCAGCCGGCGTCGCCGTAGGTCGGATACGCATGGGTGGTGCCGGCCAGCGCCGAGGCCCGCATGCCGTGCCGGACGGCCAGCGCGAGCTCGGCCAGGGACTCCCCGGCCCGCGGACCCACGAGGGTCGCACCGATCAGCCGACCGCGGCCGTCCAGGACCAGATCGGTGAACCCCGCCGTCGCACCCTCGGCCACGGCGCGGTCCACGTGCGCGTGGTCCATCCGTTGCACCGAGCAGCCGGGGGGCGGGTCGGCCGAGCCGACGCCGACGGCGGCCACCTCGGGGGTGGTGAAGGTGACCCGCGGCACCACCGGGTCGACGCGGCGGCGCAGGCCGAGGACGGCGTTGCTGGCGGCCAGGCTGCCGTGCACGCCGGCGGTGTGGGTGAACTGCGGATGGCCGCTGAGGTCCCCGGCGGCCCAGATCCGGGGGTTGGAGCTGCGCAGATGGGCGTCGACGACGACGGTGCCGTCCTCGGCGAGGTCGACGCCGGCCGCGGCACAGCCCAGCTCGGCGGTGCGCGGCCGCCGGCCCACGGCGACCAGCACCCGGTCGAAGGGCACCGACCCGCCGTCGGCGAGCTGCAGATCCCCACTGCCGGCCCCGTCGTGGTCGGACCGGGTCACCCCGGTGACCGGCTGCCCGAGCAGGACCCGGACGCCGTCGGCCCGCAGGGCCCCGGTGACCAGTGCGGCGGCGTCGGGAGCCTCCTTCCCGAGCAACCGGTCCGCCCCTTCGATCAGGGTGACCTCGGCGCCGAGCCGGGCGAAGCCCTGGGCGAGCTCGCACCCGATGGGTCCGCCGCCCAGCACGGCCAGTCGGCCGGGGAGCGCCGCCAGGTCCCAGACGTTCTCGCTGGTGAGCACCCCCGCGCGGTCGAGACCGGGGATCGGCGGGACGACCGGCGCTGCGCCGGTGGCCAGCAGGGCCTGCCGGAACCGGACGGGCCGGCCGTCGACGTCGGCCGTGTCCGGGCCGGTGAGGCGCACGGTGCCGGCGAGCACGTGGACACCGGCGGCCTCGAGGGCGGCGGGGGAGTCGGTGGGGGCGATCGTGTCGATCGCGGCGCGCACGTGGGCCATCACCCGGCCGAAGTCGACCGTCACGCCGTCCACGTCCACCCCGAGGCGGCCGGCGGCCTTGGCCCCGGCCGCGGCGCTCGCCGCGGCCAGCAACGCCTTCGACGGCACGCAGCCGGTCCACAGGCAGTCACCACCGGTGCGCGCCCGCTCCACCAGCAGGACCCGGGCACCCATCCCGGCGGCCGTCTTGGCGCCGACCAGGCCGGCCGTGCCACCGCCGATCACGAGCAGGTCCCAGGGGTCGTCGCTCGCGGTCACCGGTGGTCCTCCTCGAGGAGCTGGTCGACGGCGCGGTGCAGGCGCTGCACGGCGGCCGGGTCGGGGCCGACGAGCCGGGACAGCCGGAGCATCGCCCAGCGCATCGAACGGAAGTCCGCGGCCGCCGACGAGCAGCGGTCGCACTCGGCGAGGTGTGCCTCCAGGCGGCGCGCCTCGGCCGGTTCCAGCGGTGCGGCCGGGTCGGCGTCGAGGTAGCGCTGCAGGCGCTTGGCGGTGAAATGGCAGGAGAGCATCCTGCCCAGGGCGGTGATCACCGCAGGCTCCCTTCGCGCTGCGCGTGGGCGTGGAGGTGGACGCGCACCCGCTGGCGGGCCCGGCTCAGCCGGGACATCACCGTGCCGAGGGGGACGTCGAGCAGGTCGGCCACCTCGGCGTAGGTGAGCCCGTTGACGTCCACGAGCACGAGCACGGTCTGGAACTTCGGGTCCAGGCTGTCGACGGCCCGCTCGAGGTCGTCGGGCAGGATCTGCAGCACGATCTGCTCCTCGGGGGTCGGCTCGACCGCGGCGCCGAACGCGGGGCGGGCGCCGGGCAGGATCCCGACGTCCTCGACGGTGTCCGGCCGCTGCCGGCGGTGCATGTTCACGTTCGTGTGCCGCAGGATCGTGAGCAGCCAGGCCCGCGGGTGCGCGCCGTCGAAGCGGTCGAGCGCCCGCCAGGCCCGGACGAGCGTCTCCTGCGTCAGGTCCTCGGCCTCGGGCCACGACCCGGTGAGGGTGCGCGCGACCCGGAGCAGCACCTCGAGTTCCGGCTCGATGTGCAGGCGGAACAGCTCGGCGCGGCCCGCGGGCGGCTCGGCCGGCGACGGGGACATGCAGCAGGAACCCGGTGACGACGACGTGGTGTTCCCGTGCACCGACAATGATCCGGTGCGCCTCCTGCCTCGCCGTCCCGAGACCTACACGACCTTCGCCGGCCTGTACGACCTGCTGTCGCTGGAATGGCCGGTGTACCGCTCCGGTCGGGTGGCCGCGATCGCCGCGCTCGGGCTGCGGCCCGGTGACCGCGTGCTGGACCTGGGGTGCGGAACGGGGCTGAACCTCCGCCATCTGCAGCGACGGATCGGCCCGACCGGCCAGATCGTCGCGCTCGACGCGAGCTCGTCGATGCTCCGCCAGGCTCGTCGACGGGGTCGACGGCGCGGATGGGAGAACGTCACGTTCGTGTGCGCCGACGCCGCGACGGTGGACCCGAGGGAGTGGGCGCCGGTGGACGCGGCGATCGCCACCTACGCCCTCTCGGTGATCGCGGACTGGCCCTCCGCCTGGCGGGTCATGCGCGAGAGCACGCGACCCGGTGGCCGGATCGCCGTCGTCGACATGCAGGACCCCGTGGGCCGGGGGCGGGTGTTCCGTCCCCTGGCCCGATGGCTGTGCGCGCTGAGCGGTTCCGACATCACGGCCCGGCCCTGGCGGTCGCTCGAGCAGGAGCTGGACGACGTCCGTCGCACGGCGCGGCGGGCCGGCCACGTGCAGGTCCGGATCGGGCGGCAGCCGGCCGGCACCGTCGCACCACCGTCGTGACGACGCCGCCCTGCGCCGGATCGGGCGGCTACCGCCCCTCGAAGGCCTCCAAAGTCGCGGTCGCAGCCACCGCGTAGGTGAGGTGAGGAATCAGGTCGGCCACCCAGTCGGTCGCGCCCCACGTCCTCGGATCGGTGACGCCGAGCACGGTCATCGGCCCGTTGCCGGCGATCATGGCGAGCACCGAGGCGACCCCGAACGTCGCGGCCCGTCCCCGGGGCCGGCCGGCTCCGCGCATCGCGCCCAGGACCAGGCCGGCGGCGACGCCGGCCGCGGAGCCGAGCAGCGGCCCGAGCCCCGATTCCCTGGCCCGGCGGGCATCCTCGTCACCGGGGATCTGCACGCCGAGCAGTTCGGCGCCCTTCTCCACGGTCCGCTCCGGCGTGGAGCTGGCGGGTCGCGCGCGGGCAACCATGTCGACGTAGGTCGCGGCGTTCAGGGCCGTGGTCCCCACGGCGCCCGCGATCGCACCGCGCAGCAGGGATGTTCCGAGCGACGTCATGCCGGGGTGGGTGCCCGGGACCGCACGGACCACACGCGATGTCGGGCACCGCGAGGGGCGGACGAGCCGGGGTGACACGATCGGCGACGTGGACCTGGGGCGTTGGATGGTGCTGCCCCGCGCCGGCGGCGCGCAGCTCGGCCCGCGCGAGGCGTTGATCCGGGACGCTGCGTGGATCGCCCGGTGCGTGGGGCGCGGCGTTGCGGCGCCGCTGGGACCGGAGGACGTCTCGGCTCTCGCAGGCCGGATCACCCCGACCGAGTTCCGGCGGGACGAGCCGGTGTTCGGGGGCGCCGCCGGGGACCGGCCCGGCGTGTGGATCGTCCGCAGCGGTTCGGTCGAACTCGACGTCCCGACGCCGCGGGGCAGGGTGGTCGTCGGCGTGCTGCGACCCGGCGACGTCGAGGGGGACCTCCCGCTGCTGCTCGGCACCCCGGTGCCGTACTCGGCGCGCGCGGTGGACGACACCGTCTGCCTCTACCTCTCGCCGGCCGATTTCGAATCGCTGCTCGGCCGGCATCCAGCAGTGGCCCGGCGGTGGCTGTCCAGCGTCGCGCAGCGCCTGGCGACCAGCCACGCTCGGCTGATCTCCCTGCTGGGTCGTCCGCTGGTGGCCCAGCTGGCGGGGCTCCTGCTCGACGAGGCGGAGGACGGCACGGTACGGCTGCCGCAGCGCACGCTGGCGGCGATGCTCGGGGTGGCGCGCCCCTCCCTCAACAAGATCCTCAAGGAGCTGGAACGGCGTGGACTGATCGCCCTCGGTTACGGAGCGATCCGGCTGCTGGATGCGGACGGGCTCGGGCGCGTGCGCGACGCCTGAGCCCGCCCGCCGGCGGAACCGCGGTCAGGAGACCCCGCGCTCGCTCTCCAGCAGCCGCAGCCACACCTCGCTGAGCGTGGGGAAGGCGGGTACCGCGTGCCACAGCGTGTCGATCGGCACCTGACCGACGATGGCGATGGTGGCCGCGTGCAGCAGCTCTCCGACCCCGGGGCCGACGAACGTCGCGCCGACGAGCAGCCGGCGGTCGGCATCGATCACCAGCTGCGCGGTGCCGTGCACGTCCTTGCCCGCGAGCGCGCCGGCCGCCAGCGCACCGAAGTCGTGGCGCACCGTCCGGACGTGGATACCGGCCGCGCGGGCCTGGGCCTCGGTCCGGCCCACGGCGGCCACCTGCGGGTCGGTGAAGGTCACCCGCGGGACGGCCACGTGATCGGCCCATGCCTGCCGGGGGTGCCCGGCGATGATGTCGCCGACCAGCCGGCCCTGGTACTTGCCCTGGTGGGTGAGCAACGCCCGGCCGTTGACGTCGCCCGCGGCGTACAGCCAGCCGCCGTCGACCCCCTGCACGCGCAGTTCGTCGTCGACCTGGAGGTAGCCGCCCGGCTCCAGGCCCACGGTGTCCAGCCCGATGTCGACGGTGTTGGCCCGTCGACCGGTGGCGACCAGCAGCTCGTCGCCGGTGATCTCGGTGCCGTCGGCCAGGGTCAGGGTCACCGGACCGCCCGGGCTGGGCCGGGCGGCCTTCTCCGCGCGTGCCCCGGTCAGCACGCGGATGCCTCCGTCGGTGAGCGCGGCGGCGAGTTCCTCGCCCGCGAAGGGTTCCTCCGTCGACAGCAGTCGGTCGGCCTGCTCGACGATGGTCACCTCCTCGGCACCCAGCGACCGGAAGGCCTGCGCCATCTCGGCCCCGACGACCCCGCCGCCGAGGACGACGAGCCGCCTCGGGATCGCCGTGGCGGAGGTGACCCCGCGGTTGTCCCACACGTCGATGTCCCGGAGACCCTCCACGGGTGGGACGGCGGCCGAGGAACCGGTGGCGACGACGACGGCTCGCCGCGCGGTCAGCGTGGTCCGGCCACCGTCGGCGGTGTCGACGGTGACGGTGCGCTCCCCGGCGAGCCGGCCCCGCCCGCGCACGACGTCGACGTCGATCCCGGCGAGCCAGGCCGCCTGCGAGGAGTCGTCCCAGTCGGCGGCGAAGGCGTCCCGGGTGGCCAGGGCGCGCTCGACGTCGATCCCCCCGACGCCGGCCCGGGCGGCGGGGACCCGGCCGGCCGCGGCCAGCACCTCGCCGGGGCGCAGCAGCGCCTTGCTGGGCATGCAGGCCCAGTACGAGCACTCGCCGCCGACCAGTTCTGCCTCGACGACCACCGCCCGCAGCCCGTTGACCTGGGCGTACCACGCGGCGTTCTCGCCCGTGGATCCGCCGCCGAGCACGATGACGTCGTAGTCCCGCTCGTCGTCCATCTGCTGCGTCCCTCCTGCTGTGCGGGTCCCTCCGGTCGTTCGGACACCGCGTCACAGGGGGAACACGGCGGCGGGCCGGTTTCCGCGTGCACTGTCAGCGCGATGACAGGGCGCCGGCGGCCGGTGGCCTGTCAGGCGGCTGACAGTTGCCCGCGCCCGGCCCCGATGGATGACAGAGGCTGTCCACTCATCCCCACGACGAGCAGGAGCTCCCATGGCCACGCTGCGCAGCGACATCACCATCGACCGTCCCGCCGAGGAGGTGTGGGCCGTCGTCAGCGATGCCGGCCGCA
>JBBSKB010000021.1:0-36948 GCA_038256725.1 Mycobacteriales bacterium
ACCCACCACTGCGGCCCCTCCGGCGCGTCCGCCAGGAACGTGCGCACGTGCTCGCGCGCCGCCGCCTTCGCGGGGCCCGGGACGGCGTCCTCCAGGTCGAGGATCAGCGCGTCGGCGCCCCGACCGGCGGCCGAGGCCATCCGGTCCGGACGGTCGCCCGGGACGTAGAGGTAGCTGCGCGGTGCCTGCGCCACGGAGTCCCTACCTGCCGGTCGGACGGAACAGGTAGCGGCCGCCGGGCTCGCCGACGACCTTTCCGCCCTCCAGGACCTGCGCACCCCGCAGGAAGGTGTCGGTCACCTTCGCGGTGAGCTCGAAGCCCTCGAACGGCGTGTACTCCTGCGTGGACTCCGAGTCCTCGGCGCGCACGGTCCAGGTGCTGTCGTCGTCCACCAGCGCGAAGTCGGCGTCCAGACCCTCCACGAGCGCGCCCTTGGTGGGCAGGCCGAAACGCTGGGCGGGGTTCCAGGAGATGAGCTGGGCGACCCGCGAGTAGGGCAGCCCGCGCTTGCGGCCCTCGCTGACCAGGCCGGGCAGCAGGTACTCCGTACCCCCGAAGCCGGACTTCGCCACGAAGACGTCGTCGCGCGGCTCGCCGAACTTCACCTCGTCCCGGCAGCATGCATGGTCGCTGACCACCCAGTCGATGTTGCCCTCGAGCAGGTGCTCCCACAGCGCCTCGACGTCCTCGCGCGGGCGCAGCGGCGGGTTGACCTTGCCGCCGATGCCCGACGCGGTGGTGATGTCGGCGAGCAGGTGCCCGACGGTGACCTCGCGGCGGAAGTCGATGTGCGGGAAGGCGGCCTTCATCCGCATCGCGGCGTCCATCGCCTTGGCGCCGGAGAGGTGCAGCAGGTTGATCGTCGGCAGCCCCGTCTCGTGCGCCAGGTAGGAGGCGATGCTGACGGCCAGGCCCTCGGAGTGCGGGGGGCGTGAGGCCGAGTAGGCGGCCAGGCCGGTGAGCGTGCCCTCCTCCTCGACCATCTTCGTGTAGGCGCTCATGATCTCGGCGGTCTCGCAGTGCAGGGACAGCGAGATCTGGTCGGCCAGCTCCGGGAACTCCTCGCGGGCCTTCTGCACCCCGCGCATGACGAACTCGAAGTGCGCGAAGTCGTAGCGCTCGCCCTCGGGGGTCATCAGGAAGGAGCTCTGGTCGGTGGAGCGGCCGTGCAGGCCGTGGCTGCCGTAGAACATGAAGATCTTGAACGAGGTGACGCCGTGGTCGCGGACCAGCGACGGGATCTCCTCGATGTGCTGCTTCATCATCGGCGCCAAATGGAAGGCGTAGTCCACGTAGGCGCGGCCCTCGGATGCCTGCAGCACCTCGGGGAAGAAGTCCGCGTACGGGCCGCCCTTGTTCAGGTAGTACTGGCCGGTGCGCATGTAGGTGATTCCGGTGGTCACCCCGCCCTGTGCCGAGGCGCGGCTCTCGCTGACGGTGTCCTCGGCCAGCGGGTTGTAGATGCCCCAGTGCTGGTGGGCGTCCACGACACCCGGGAAGGCCAGCTTGCCGCCGCCGTCGACGACGGTGCGCACCTCGCTCGCGTCGATGCCGGGGGCGACCCGGGCGATCTTCCCGTCGGTGACGGCGATGTCCGCGGTCTCCGGCTCGGGGCGGTCGTGTCGGACGACGCGGACGTTCTTGACCAACAGGTCGTAGCTCACTGCGGTGCCTCCTGCTCGTTCGGGATGGGGTGGGGTCAGCCGGCGGAGAACCGGCGCAACGGCGCCAGCACGGCGGCGACGTCGTCGGTGCGGTCGAGGTGCAGCACGGACTCCTGCACTCGGCGCGCGGCGTCGTCGTCCAGCCGGCCGGCGACGTTCTCCCGGAACTTGACGGTCAGCTCGGCGTCGGACAGCGGGTTCTGCGGTCCGCCGCGGTTGACCAGCACCTCCTCGGTCCAGTCCTGGCCGTCGTCGGTGCGGACGGTGACGACGGCGGGGAACTGCATCGGGAAGATCTCGTCGCAGCGTGCGTCGCCGATGACGTCGACGCGGGCCATGAGCGAGCGGCGGAACGGATCGGTGGCCAGCTCGTCGGTGTAGTCCGACAGGCCGACGCCGAGGCCCGAGCCGCCGATCAGGCCGGCGACGACGGCGTAGGGCCCGCTGAACTGGGCCTGGTAGCCGGTCTCCGGGGTGCGCTTGCTCTCGATCGGGTCGCCGATGGTGCGGACGACGGCGGTCGGCACGCGCAGCTCGATGCGCTCGATCCGCTCCAGGTCGATGCCGCGGGCTAGCAGGGCCCGGCCGGCGTCGACGGCGGCGTGGGTGAAGTGGTTGGCCGGATAGGGCTTGAAGAAGATGCCCGGGACCGCCCACTCCGTGCCCAGCCCGCCGGTGACCTGGGAGAGGTCGACCTGGTCGCGCAGGAACGCCTCGAAGAAGCCGAACCGGCCCTCGAGCACCGTCGGCGGGCCGGTGAACCCGTGCCGCACCAGTTGCGCGGCGCTGACGGCGGAGTGCGCGGCCCAGCCGCAGTGCAGCCGCTTGACCGTGCCGCCGGTGCGGTTGGCCTCGATGATCCCGGCGGCGAAGGAGGCGGTGATGCCGAGCGCGTTGGCGACGCCCTCTGCGCCGGTGCCGAGCAGCAGCGCGGCTGCGGCGGAGGCGCCCATGGCGCCGGTGATCGAGGTGGCGTGCTGCCCGTGCTCGAAGAAGACCGAGTTGCCGAGCTCCCTGTCGTAGCCGGCCATGCCCAGGCGGACGGCGATCTCCAGGCCTACGGCGATCGCCGCGACCGTCTGCTCGCCGGTGGCACCGCCGGCCTCGGCCGCGGCCAGCGCGGCCGGGACGACGCTGGCACTGGGATGCAGCACCGAGGGCAGGTGGGTGTCGTCGTAGTCCAGCGAGTGCGCCAGCACGCCGTTGAGGAACGCGGCCTGGGCGGCGGGCAGCGGGTCGGCCACCCCGACCCCGGTGGCCTGGCCGTTGCCACCCTGCTCTAGGACGAAGGCAACGGCGCCGGCGCTGGTGGGCAGTCGGTGCGCGGCGACGCACAGGCCGACCACGTCGAGGACCCGCTGCCGGACGCTGGCGGCGACCTCGTCGGGGACGCCGGCGGTGTAGGAGCGCTCGGCGAACGCGGCCAGCTGCTGGGCGAGGGTCTGCTCGGCCACGGGCTGCTCAGCCACGGGTGACCACCGCCAGTGGCCGGACCGGCGAGCCGGTCGCGCCGAAGATCGGCAGCGGGGCGAGGACGAACATGAACTCGTGCACGCTGTCGGCGGCCAGCTCCTCCAGCGCCATCGCCTCGACGATGTAGATCCCGTTCTCGACCAGCAGGACCCGGTGGGCTGGCAGCACGCTGTGCCCCGCACCGGGGTGCAAGCACTCGAAGGCGATGGTGTCCGCGCCCACCGCGTGCGCACCCCGCTCGGCCAGCCACACCGCGCCGGGCTCGCCGCCGCCGGGGACGCCCGAGCCGGTGCCTATGTAGGCGTTCCGGTCGGGGTCGGCGAAGTGCCGGCCCCAGCCGCTGCGGATCAGCACGACGTCGCCGGGCTGCACCGGGGTGCCCTGGCGTTCCTCGGCCGCGGCCAGGTCGGCCGGGGTGATCTCGTACCCGGGGTCGCAGCCCTCCGGGGTGCCCAGGGCCGCGGGCACGTCGAGCAGCACGCCGCGCCGGATCATCGGCGCGATGGTGTGCACGCCGAGCTCGGTGTACTTGCCGCCCACCCCGGCCGCGGCGGCATCGGCGCCACCGAACATCTTGCCGTCCTGCGAGACGTGCGCGAGGGCGTCGATGTGGGTGCCCACGTGCGTGCCCATGGTGATCATGTCGTTGGCGGCCGAGCCGCCGTCGGGGCGGACCATGTCGCCGTGCCGCCGGGGAAGGGTGTGCCAGAAGGCCGGGTGGTTGGGCGACTGTGGCATGCCGACGGTGAGCGGCCGGCCGAGGTCGTAGGTGCGCAACGTGCCGGTGAGCGCCTGGAGGAGCGGATCGGTGGTGGTACTGGTGGTCACTGGGAACGTCCCTCGGGGGTCAGGGGGCTTCGAGCGGATGGTCGGGGAGGGTCAGGCGAGGACCTGGCGGGAGCGCAGGTCGGCCACCGCCTCGGCGTCGTAACCGAGCCCGGCGACGACGTCGTCGGTGTCGGCGCCGAGCGCGCGGCCGGGGAACCGGATGGCCCCGGGCGTCTCCGACATCCGCCACATGACGTTGTGCATGAGGACCTCGCCGAGGTCGTCGTCCGGCACGGTGGTGAGCATCTGCGTGGCGCGGACGTGCTCGTCCTCGACCAGGTCCTGCGCGGTGTAGATCGGGGCGATGGCCGCGCCGGCCTCGTCGAAGGCACGCACGACCTCCTCGCGGGTGCGCTCGGCGATCCAGCCGCCGACCATCTCGTCCAGCAGGTCGGCGCGCTCGGCGCGCTCGCCGCCGGTGCGGAACCACGGCTCGTCGATGACCTCGGGGTGCCCGACCAGCCGCATCACCCGCTCGGCGATGACCTGGGCGCTGGTGGAGACCGCGACCCAGGCGTCGTCCTTGGTGCGGTAGGTGTTGCGGGGGGCGTTGTTCGTCGACCGGTTGCCGTGCCGGGTGCCGACCTCGCCGAGCTGCTGGAAGTTCGTCGGCCCCGGGCCGACGGCGGCCATCAGCGGCTCCAGCAGGCTCATGTCGATGACCTGGCCCTTGCCGCCGTTGGTGTGCCGGGCGAGCAGCGCCATCGAGGCGGCGGAGGACGCCGCGATCCCGCAGATGCTGTCCGCCAGGCCGAAGGCCGGCAGGGTCGGCGGGCCGTCGGCCTGCCCGGTCAGGTGGGCGAACCCGCTCATCGCCTCGGCCAGCGTGCCGAACCCGGGGCGGGAGGAGTACGGCCCGGTCTGGCCGAAGCCGGTGATCCGCACCAGGACCAGACCGGGGTTGACCGCGTGCAGCTGCTCGGGGCCCACGCCCCAGCGCTCGAGCGTGCCGGGGCGGAAGTTCTCCACGATCACGTCCGCGGTGGCGGCGAGCTTGAGGAACACCTCGGCGCCCTCGGCCGACGACAGCGACAGGCCGATCGTCCGCTTGTTGCGGGAGATCTCCTTCCACCACAGCGGGACGCCGTCCTTCGCCCGGCCGTGGCCGCGCATGCTGTCCCCGGCCACCGGGTGCTCGATCTTGATGACCTCGGCACCGAAGTCACCCAGGATCTGGGCGCACAGCGGGCCGGCCAGGATCGTGGAGACATCGATGACTCGGAAGCCGGTCAACGGTCCGTCGGACACGTTCTCCTCCACTCTTGCGCGCTTCGTCGAGCGCTGTCGGGACGTTCCTCCGGTCGTCGCCGAGCCGGAGGCGGGGGGTCACGTGCGGGTGCGCGTGGCGTGCGGTTCGCGGTAGCCGATCTCCAGGCTGATGGCGGCGGCCACCTCGACGAGCAGCTCGCCGTGGGAGGTGAAGGCCTCCGGGGTGAACCGGGCCAGCGGGCCGCAGACCGAGATCGAGCCCCAGACGTCGCCGCTGGCGCTGCGCACGGCCGCCGCGACGCTGCCGGCGCCGGGCTGGCGCTCGCCGGTGCTGATCGCGTAGCCCAGCCCCCGCACGCGGGCCAGCTCCGCCCGCAGCGCCTGGACGTCGATGATCGTCGCGGGGGTGACCCGCTCCAGCGCGGCCGAGGCCAGGTACGCCTCGACCTGCTCGTCGGGCAGCGCGGCCAGGATCGCCTTGGACGACGACCCGGCGTGCAGCGCATGGTTGGTGCCCAGGGGGACCGCCATCCGGATCTCCTGCGGGGAGAGCACCTGGTCGACGTAGACGCGGGTCCAGCCCTGCCGCGCGGAGAGCGTCGCGGTCTCCTGCGTCTGGGCGACCAGCTGCTCGAGGTAGGGCCGGGTGACCCGGGTGACATCCAGCGAGCGCAGCGCGGCCAACCCCACCTTGAGCGCCCCGGGCCCGAGCCCGTAGAGCTTCGTGCGGTCGTCGAAGCCCAGGAAGCCGGCGGTCACCAGCTCCTTGAGGATCCGGTGCGCCACCGCCTTCGGGTAGTCCAGCGCCCGCGCGACCGTGGAGACGCCGACGGTCTCCGGCGCCCGCTCGGCCAGCAGCTCGATGACGGCCATGGCGCGCAGCAGGCCGGAGCGCGGCCCGGCCTCGTCGGGTGCGCTGCCCGACGGCGTGACGTCGTCCTCGGGGGTGGTCACGGCCGGCCGGTCGCCTGGAGGGTCAGCGGCAAGTTGCCCCGCACTGCGTTCGCGTAGGGGCAGAGCGTCTCGGCCACCGCGACGGCGCGGTCGAGGTCGGCCTGCGGGCAGTCCGGCGCCTGCACGTCGAGGGTGACGGCGATCGCGAACCGCCCCTCGGGGGTGCTGGTGAGCGACACCGACGCGGTCGTGGACGTCGTCCCGACCGTGATCCGCTCCCGCCGGGCGGCGACGGCCAGGGCACTGTCGAAGCAGGCGGCGAAGCCTGCGGCGAAGAGCTCCTCGGGGTCGGTGCCGGCGTTGCCGGAGCCGCGCTCGGCCGGCCGGGCCAGCTCCACCTGCAGCGAACCGGTCTCGGACGTGGCGGAACCGCCGCGGCCGCCGGTCACGGCCACGCGCGCTGTGTAGAGCACGTCGGGCTGAGCCGCGTCTGTGCTGGTCACGAAGGGTCCTCTCGGTCGTGCAGAAGGGGGTGGGGCCTAGGAGATGGTCACGCCGCCGTCGACGAAGACGGTCTGGCCGGTGACCATGCCCGCAGCCGGGCTGAGCAGGTATGCGACGGTGTCGGCGACGTCCTGTGACTCGGCCATCCGGCCCAGCGGGATGCTGGCCATCTTGTCGGCCATGTAGGCCGGGTCGGACCGGACGTCGGCGGTCATGTCCGTCGGCACGATGGTCGGGCCGACCGCGTTGACGCGGATGCCGTCGGGCGCCCACTCGAGGGCCAGCACGCGGGCCAGGTGCATGACGCCGGCCTTGCTGACGCAGTAGGCGACGGTGTTGAGCACCGCGATGTGGCCGTTGGTCGAGCCGATGTTCACCACGCTCCCGGAGGTCGCCCGCAGCGCCGGGTAGGCCGCCTGCGCCATCCGGAAGGTCCCGGTCAGGTTGACGTCCAGGACGGTCGCGAACTCCTCGGGGGAGGTCTCGGCCGCCGAGCCGCGCCGCACGATGCCGGCGTTGTTCACCAGGTGGTCCAGCTGCCCGTGGGTGTCCAGCACCTCGGCGACCAACGCCCGGCAGGACTCTTCGGAGCGCACATCCACCGTGTGCCGGCTGTGCGCGCCGCCGTCCAGCCCGGACTCCCACCGGTCCAGCGGGAGGACGTCGGCCTGGGCCACCGTGGCACCGCGCTCGGCGAGCGTGGCGGCGATGACCGCGCCGATCCCGCGCGCCGCCCCCGTGACGAGGGCGACGCGACCGTCGAAGCTGTTCGGGTCCTGTCGAGTCGTGCTCACGCGCCGATCACCCGGTTCTCCTCGGCCCAGAACGCGACCTTGCGTTGCGTGAACCGGATCAGGAGATGGGCGAACATGCCCATCAGGGACAGGACGACCAGGACGGCGAACATGCCGGCGATGTCGAAGTTGTAGTTGGTCTGGAGCAGCAGGTAGCCCAGCCCCTCCTGCGCACCGATGAACTCACCGACGACCGCGCCGAGGATCGCGAAGACGATGCCGATGTCCAGGCCGGCGAAGATGAAGGGCAGGGCAGTCGGCAGCCGCACCATGCGGAAGATCTGCGACCGGCTCGCGCCGAACACGGTGAGCATCTGAACGCGGTCGGAGTCGGCCGAGCGCAGGCCCTCGATGACGTTGATCAGGATGGGGAAGAACGAGATGACCGCCGCCATCACGATCTTGCTGGTCAGGCCGAAGCCGAACCATACGACGAACAGCGGTGCCAGAGCCACCTTGGGCACCGTCTGGAAGGCCACGATGTAGGGCATCAGCGTCTTCTCGAGGATGGGGACCTGCGAGATCATCGTGCCCAGGGTCAGCGCCACGGCGACACCGATGGCGAAGCCGATCAGCGTCTCCTGCGTGGTCACCCAGACGTGCCCCCAGAACAGGTCGTTCTGCAGCTGGTTCCACAGCGACTCCGCGATCGCGCTGGGCGGTGGCAGGACAAAGGCGTCGACGTCGAAGAGCTTGACGCCGAACTCCCACACGAGGACGACGAACACGAAGACGGCCGGGACCATCCAGAGCTCGGGACGCTCGCGCAGATCCCACTTGCCTCGGTCCTTCCGCTTCACGGGGGGCGGCGCGGCCGGGGCGGCGCGGTCGCTGCCGGCGACGGAGGCGGTGCTGGTGTCGGTCATGGCGGGTCCCTCGGTCAGTCGATGACGCTGGCGGCGTTGAAGTGGTGCCGGATCCGGCTGACGTACACACCCGCGCGGTCGCTGTTCATGACCGACAGGTCACGCGGCCGGCCGAGGTCGATGTCGACGATCTCGGTGATCCGTCCCGGCCGCGGGCTCATCACGATGACCCGGTCGGAGAGGAAGACGGCCTCGGAGATCGAGTGCGTCACCAGCACGATCGTCGCGGCCTTCTCCTGCCAGATCCTGAGCAGCTCGACGTTCATGTACTCGCGGGTCATGGCGTCGAGTGCACCGAACGGCTCGTCCATGAGCAGCACGGCGGGGTCGTGCACCAGCGCGCGGCAGATGCCGGCGCGCTGCTGCATGCCGCCGCTGAGCTCGTACGGGTACTTGTCCTCGAAGTCCAGCAGGCCGACCATCTCGATCAGCTCCATGGCCTTCGCGCGGTGCTTGGTCCGGTCCAGCTTCTGGATCTCGGCGGGCACCATGACGTTCTCGAGGATCGTCCGCCAGGGCAGCAGGGTTGCTGCCTGGAAGACCATCCCGACCTCGGGCAGCGGCTCGATCACCGCGTGCCCCGCGATGCTGACCTCACCCTCGGACTTGGAGATGAGCCCCGCCAGGATCTTGAGCAGGGTGGTCTTGCCGCAGCCGGACGGGCCGACCACGGAGATGAACTCACCGCGGCGAACCCGGAAGTTGATGTCGGCCAGCGCGTGCGTCGGCTCGGACTTCCGCGGTTGGTAGAGCTTGTGCAGCTTGTCGACCGAGATCCAGTCGGCCTCGTCGACGTCGGCCGAGGTTCGGCCGTCCTGCAGTGTTGACTGGTTCGCCACGGTGAGTTCCTCGTCCTGGATGCGTCGGATGGTCGGTCAGGGAGTCCAGTCCTCGGCGTCCTGCAGGACGGCGTCGGCGTCGAAGTCGTTGGCCGCGTCGAGCAGGCTGCCGTCCCACACCTGGTCCAGCGGGAGCGACTCGCGGATCTGGCCGGCGAACACGGTGTACTCCTGGGTCTTGTCCCACTCCTCTTCGGTGATCAGGCCCCAGTCGGACCAGTCCGCGGGCTCACCCTCGGCAGGAGTGGCGGTCTCCAGCCACGCGGTCAGGCTCGACACGTCGGCGTCGATCCGCGTCTCGGGGTCGGCGCCGCCGAGGATCGAGGGGTACGCCTTGTATCCCATGCGCATCGCGGCCTCGGGGTTGGCGGCCGAGAAGAGGAGCGACTTGTAGGCCGCGCGCAGGTAGCGCTCGTAGACGTCGGGGTTCTCCTCGAGCGCATCGGCGGCGACCGCGTAGGTGAGCGACCGGATGCCGTCGAAGATGTCGGGGTTGTCCAGGTACTCGAGCGTGGTGCCCGAGTCCTCGATGACCTGGTAGGCCTGCGTGTAGAGGGCCAGCACGTCGACGTCGCCGCCGGTCAGGGCCGCCGCGGCCTGCGCGCCGACGCCCACGGGGACCAGTTCGACGTCGGTCTCCGGGTTCAGGTCGGCCTCGTTGACGAACGCGCGGGCGTACGGCGCGCTGCCGGACGCCAGCGAGATCACCCCGATGCGCTTGCCGTCGAGGTCCTCGGGCGAGGTGATGTCGCTACCGGGCAAGGTGGCGATCCGCCACGGCCAGTTCTGCACCACGCCACCGACGGCCTTGATGGGCACGCCGCCCTGGATGCCGGCGAGGATGGAGCCGGCGTCGGCGGGGGTGATGTCACCGTTGCCACCGGCCACGGCCTGCACAGCGGCGACCGAGCCGTCGGCGTTGACCGTGTCGATGGTCAGATTCTCTTCCTCGAAGTAGCCCATCTCCTGGCCGACCGCGACGATCGCCACCTCTTCCTTCGGCGCGGTGACGGCCGAGGCGATGACGAAGGTGAGCTCCGCGGGGCTGGCCGAGCCGCTGTCGCCGCCGCCCGATGCGTTGCTGCTACCGGCCTCGTTGTCGCTGCCGCAACCGGCGAGCAGCAGGGCGCCGGCCAGGGTGGCCGCGGTCAACCGCAAGGTCTTCCTCATGTGTGGGTCTCCAGCTCTCGTGCGCGGCCGACTCGGTCGAGGCGGCTCGTGGGGGTGCTGTCGGTGCGGGCGGTGCAGGTCGGAACCGGACATGGCCGGCCCCGGGTTCGGGTGGTGCGTCAGTAGGTCAGCCGGACCAGGCTGGCTTCCGGCGTCTGCTCGCGGCCCAGGAAGGCCCCGGCAATCCGGCCCTCGTAGACCGCCTCGGTGGCGGTGCGCGGTGCGTTGGCATCGCCGACGAGGTGGACGCGGGGTCCGCCGTCGACGTCGTCGAGGGCCCGGTACAGCTCGTCGGCGGCGGCCGGCAGGCCGACGTCGACGACCAGCGCCACGTCCTCGAGGTCGGTGGTGTCGCCGCTGAGGGTGTCGGTCAGCGTGACCCGCCCCGGGCCGGTGACGGCCGCGGTGCGCATGAGGTGGGCGCGCACGCCGAGGTCGCGCAGCCGCGGCACCAGGGCGAGCTTGGAGTAGGTGGTGATTCGGGCGGCCAGCGACGCGGTGGGGGAGACCAGGTGCACGCGGCAGCCCTGCCGGGCCAGGCCCTCGGCGATGGAGGCCGCCGCCCAGCCGCCCTCGTCGTCGAGGACCACGACGGTGCCCTGCACGGGGTCGGCCGGGTCGGGCCCGATCCGTTCGACGACGCGCACGGCGTCGACCACCGGGACGCCGGCGCCGAGCGTGCGGGCCGAGGGGTGCGCGCCGGTGGCGACGACGACGTCGTCCCATCCACCGTCGAGCACGGCGGCGACGTCGACCTCGACCAGCGTGCGGACGTCGATCCCGGCGGCGCGGACGTCCCGGACGAGCTCGGTGGTGAGCAGGCCGAGCCGCTCGCGGCCGGGCACGCGGGCGGCGACGGCGACGGCGCCGCCCAGCTCGGCGGTGCGCTCGGCGAGCGTGACGTCGTGCCCGGCGCGGGAGGCCGAGAGCGCGGCCTCGAGCCCGGCCGGGCCGCCCCCGACGACGAGCACGCGGCGGGCGGGGGTGGCGGAGGCGGCGGCCCAGGCGCCGGCCCACTCGCGCTCGAGGCCGACCTCCGGGTTGACCACGCAGGAGATCGGGAGGCTCTGCTCGAGGCGGCCGATGCAGGCCTGGTTGCAGGCGAGGCAGTGCCGGGTCTCGTTCGCCCGGCCCTCCATCGCCTTGCGCACCAGGTGCGGGTCGGTGATGTGCGGGCGGGCCAGCCCGGCGAGGTCGGCCTCCCCGGCATCGATGAGCTCGGCGGCCTCGGGCAGCGAGTCCAGCCGGCAGACGGCGAGGACGGGCAGGTCTGGCAGCGCCTTCTTGAACAGCGCGGCGTGGTGGCGGAAGGGGGCGTGGCCGAAGCTCATGTCGGCGATCTGGGTGCTCAGCGACCAGGAGCCGTGGTAGGCGGAGTGGCTGACGTGCACGTAGAGCAGCGGGAACTCGGCGGCCAGCAGCCCGGTGATCTCGATGACCGCGTCGGGGGCGAGCCCGCCGGGGAGGAACTCGTCGGCGCTGACCCGCAGGCCGACCGGCATGCCGGGCGCGGCGGCCTGGACCGAGGCGAGCACCTCGCGGGTCAGCCGCAGCCGGCCGTCGAGATCGCCGCCGTAGCCGTCGGTGCGGGTGTTGGTGACCGGGGAGAGGAACTGCTGGAGCAGGTGGCCGTGGCCGGCGTGCACCTCGAGGCCGTCGAACCCGGCGCTGCGCATCCGGCGGGCGGTGTCGCCGAACGCGCCGACGATGGTGGCGATGTCGCCGCGGCCCATGGCGTGCGGGATGTGCGAGCCGGCGGCCCAGGGGAGGGCGGAGGAGGACCAGGCGGCGGTGCGGGTCGCGTCGCCGTTGGCCTGGCGACCCGCATGCATGATCTGCGCCAGGATCGCGGCGCCCTCGGCGTGCACCGCCTCGGTCACCGCGGCGTAGGCCGGGATCGACTCGTCGTCGAACGAGCCGAGGCTGATCGACCGCCCCGCGCTGGTGGGGTGCACCCGCACGGCCTCGGTGATGATCAGGCCGACGCCGCCCCGGGCCCGCTCGGCGTGGTAGGCGGCGATGCGCCCGGTGGGGCGGTTCTGCTGGCCGAAGTTGGTGGTGTGACCGGGGACGAACACCCGGTTGCGCAGGGAGAGGTCGCCCAGCGTGCAGGGCGCCAGCAGGCCTCCGGGAGCCTGCATCGGGTCGGTCATCCGCCGTCCTCCGTCTCCGGTGCGTGTTCCGCCTAGCCGTACGGCGTTCGCTTGTGTGGAACGTAGGGGTGAGCGCGGTCACGCGTCAATACGAGCCGCGTAAAGATCTCGTTGCGGCGGTAACGGCCGTGTGACCGGCGAGAACGAGCCGGCGGATTGCCGCCCGGCCCCATCGATCACGGGTTCGGCACAGCCGAACGCGTGCCGTCGGGACACGCCGGGCCGACGTCCCACCTCGGGGACGTCGGCCCGGTGTCAGTCGCCCTTGACGTTGACGAGCTGACGCAGCGTGTGCCGCACCTCGACCAGGTCGGCGGCGTCGGCCATGACCTGGTCGATCGGCTTGTAGGCGTCGGGGTGCTCGTCGAGGAACGCGTCCGAGTGCCCCCAGGCGATGCCGGTCATCCGCTCGTCCAGGTCCTGCCGCGTGAACCGCTCGCGCGCGGCCGAACGGGAGAAGTTCCGGCCCGCACCGTGCGGTGAGGACATCAGCGACGGCACGTTCCCCTTGCCGACGACGACGTAGGACGCCGCCCCCATCGAGCCGGGGATCAGACCGAGCTGGCCCTTGCGCGCCGAGATCGCGCCCTTCCGGGACAGCCACACCTCGCGCCCGAAATGCCTCTCGCGCTCGGTGTAGTTGTGGTGGCAGTTGACCGTCTCGTAGCGCTCGACCTCGGTGTCCACGAACCGGCCCAGCTGGTCGACGCAACGGTCCATCATCTCCTCGCGATTGAGGTAGGCGAACCGCTGCGCCCAGCGGAGCGCCTCGATGTAGGCGTCGAACTCCGGCTCGCCCTCCACCAGGTACGCGAGGTCCCGGTCGGGCAGCTGGATGTGCCGACGGGCGCACTGCTCCCGCGCGACCTTGATGTGCTTCTGTGCCAGCCGGTTGCCGACGCCCCGGGATCCGGAGTGCAGGAACAGCCACACCCGGTCCTCCTCGTCGAGGCTCAGTTCGATGAAGTGGTTGCCGCTCCCGAGCGTGCCCAGCTGCTGCGGCCACTGGCGTGCCTCGGCGTCGGCCTGGCCGGCCCCGGGCGTTCCGCGCAGCTCGGCGATCCGCGGCTCGGCGCTGGCCCGGATCTTGGAGTTCCGGCCACCCGCCGACAGCGGGATCGAGCGCGAGATCTGCTGGTGCAGTTCGTCCAGCGGTCGCCCGGCGACGTCGTCGGCCGTGAACTGCGTGCGGACGGCGATCATGCCGCAGCCGATGTCCACGCCGACCGCGGCCGGGATGATCGCGCCGTCGGTCGGGATGACCGAGCCGACGGTCGCGCCCATGCCCAGGTGGGCGTCGGGCATCAGGGCCAGGTGCGGGCGGATGAACGGCATCCGCGCGGTGCGCTCTGCCTGTTCCCGGGTGTTGTCCTCCAGGATCGACGCCCAGTTGAGCAGGCGTCCGTTGATCTTCTCCATCGTCCTTTCGATTCGCTCCGAGTGCGGTCAGGGGTGCTGCGCAGCCGGTGCAGTCAACACACGCGTCCGGAACGACGCACCTCCTTTTGCCCGGAGCCCCTGCTTTTCCACGGAAAAGCGGACCGCTTTTCCGCGGAAAAGCGGGGAAGGGTCAGGGGGTGAGCAGGCCGTTCGGCTGCTCGGTGAGCTTTCCGCGTTCGAGAGCCGCAGTGAGTGCCTGCTCGAGGACCGCGGTCACCGCCGCCGAGCGGCGCTTGTGCCCGAACACAGCAGCCGCCTGGGTGAGCAGCTCGTCGCGGCGCATCCCTGCGGCGGCCCGGCAGAGCGCGCCCATGGCGTTGGCGACCTCCTCCGGAGCCACCTGGTCGATCGGCCGGTCGGTGCTCGACACCTGCCGGCGGAAGCCCTCGTAGCTCGCCGGCGTCATACCCTCCGGCCACAGGTGCTCGCCCTGCACCGCGGACGGCGGCAGCAGCGAGAGCAGCGTCGACTTCCGCGACTCGGTCGCCCGGTTCAGCCCGAACGCGCCGACGGTGAGCTTGGCCAGCCGGTCGATGTGGATCGGGCCCTCGGCCTTGATGCCGGCGGCCAGCACACGGCGCACCGCGCGGGCGGCCTTCGACGCGGGCAGCTCGTCGAGCACCGACTTCTCGCCCGCGACCTTCGGGATCCACGGCACGAAGGCGGTCTCGCCCTCCATCACCACCGGACCGGCCGGCGTGCGCGTGGCAGCCGGCTTGGTGGCGGGCTTCGCCGGCGAGGTCGTGGGCACCGCGACGGACGCGGTCACCGACGAGCGCAGCGCGGCCACGCCCTTGAACGACTCGAGCGCCGCCGTCGGCAGCGGAATGGGTGCGGAGAGCGCCGGAGCGGAGGGAGCCGCGTCGACGGCCTGGACCAGCCGGTCGACGACGGCCGAGGGCTCGCGCAGCCAGGACGGCAGCCACACCCGCTCGACGACCGGCCAGCGCAGCAGACCGCCGAGCACCTCGACGGGGAGACCGTCGCGGTCGCCGACCGTGCCCCGGCGCGCCCACGTCGGACCGTCCAGCAGCACCGCCGCGACCGGAGTCTCCGGGTCGACAGGTCGGGAGATCGACAGGTCGACCCGGAATTCCGAGAGCCCGACGTCGGTGCGCACGACCAGTCCGCGGTCGCGCAGGGCGGCGGCGATCTGCTCGCGGTGCCGGTCGACGACGGCGACCGACCGCGGCGAGCGCGGCAGCACGTCGGTGCCCCGCTCGGCCATGTCGAGGTAGGCGCGCAGGTGCTTGATGCCCACCGAGCTGGTCTCCTCCGCCCGCAGCTGCTCCGGGTCGAAGGACGAGAAGACGACGACCTGCCGCCGCGCGCGGGTGATCGCCACGTTCAGCCGGCGCTCGCCACCGCTGCGGTTGAGCGGACCGAAGTTCAGCGGCAACGCGCCGTCGGCGGTGGGGGAGAAGCCGGTGGAGAAGAAGACGACGTCGCGCTCGTCGCCCTGCACGTTCTCCAGGTTCTTCACGAACAGGCCCTCGCCGTCGGTGCGGTCCAGAGCCGCGGCCAGCCGCTCGTCGTCGGCGTCGCGCAGCAGCGACTCGATGTAAGAGCGCTGCTGGGCGTTGAAGGTGACCACGCCGATCGAGGGCACGGCGTCGATGCCGTCCCACGTGGGCACCGCGTCGAACCGGCGGCGGATCTCCGCGACGATCGCCTTCGCCTCGATCGGGTTGGTGCGCAGCAGCCGCCCGGCACCGGACCGGTGGAACGTGCCCGGCACCCGCACCAGCGAGACGCCGCGCCCGTCCGGCTCGGACGACGCCCGGCCGTGGGTGGGCGCGGGGAAGGACGACAGCCGGTTCTCGTAGTACTGCGCGTTGGAGAACGCGATGAGCGACTCGTCCTGGCTGCGGTAGTGCCACGACAGCCAGTGCCGCGGCACCCGCGCCTGCACGCACTCGCTGAGGATCGACTCCTCGTCCTCGACAGCGGTCTCGACCTCGACGACGTCGTCGGACACCGAGGCGGTCGGCTCGAGGAAGGACGTCGGCGGCATCTGCCTGGAGTCACCGACGACGACGGCGGCCTTCGCGCGGCCCAGCGCACCGACGGCGTCGGCCACCCGGATCTGCGAGGCCTCGTCGAACACGACCAGGTCGAACTGGGCGGAGGCGGCCGGGAAGAAGCGGGCCACCGAGTCCGGCGACACCAGCACGCACGGCATGACCGAGGTGATCAGCTCGCCGTACTGGGCCAGCAGCTGGCGGACGCCGAGCCCGCGGCGCTGCTTGGCCAGCTCGCGCTGCAGCGCGCCGACCTGGCCGGCGCCCGAGGCGGCGTCGAACGGGCGGGAGGCGAGCACCGCGGCGGGGAGGGACGCGGTCAGGTGCTCGCGGACGGCGCGCGAGGCGGCCGTGAACCGCTCGATCGCCGTGCCGTGCAGCCCCGCGTCGAACATGTCCAGGCCGGAGGCGTCCAGCCGCTCGATCACCGAGGCCATCGCCAGGCCGCGGTCCAGCGCACGGACGGCGTCGTCGGCGGGGATCGCGCCGGTGACCAGCAGCCGCCGCGCGTCGAAGAGCCCGGCGTAGCGCAGCGGCTCGAGGGTGTCGAGGAAGGTGACCCACCGGCGCAGCGACATGAGCACCGAGCCGTCGGTGCCGCGCTCGGGGCGGGTCATCGACCAGCGGAGGGTGAAGCCGTCGTCGCAGGTCCAGGTGGCGAGCTGGTCGGCGCTCGCGCCGCCGACCTGCAGCAGGGTGGTGACCGAGTCGTACAGCCGGGCGACCGCCCCGGCGGCCTCCGGGCCGACCGGCATCCCGGCGACGATCAGCTTGCGCAACTGCACGTGGAAGGACGATGACCCGTCGACCGCCTGACCGGCACGGCGCAGCCAGGCGACCTGGCGCTCGAGCAGCTGCGGGTCGACGAAGGGGTTCCAGCCCTCCGGCACGGTCATCCCCGGCAGCGCGGCGGACCGGCCGGCGATCTGCTGCACGGCCGTCTGCACCCGCCACAGGTTCTCGACCAGCGCGGGGACGTCCTTGGGCCTGACCTTGACGTCGGGGCGCAGGTGCGGGGCGAGGCGGTCGCGCACGGCGACCAGCCGGCGCCGGCGGCCCCACCAGGACGAGGCGGCAGCGGTCTGCGCGGCGACGTAGATCTCCGCCAGGGGCAGGCCCAGCGCCTCGGGGGCGACCAGGTCCATGCCGGGGTGCCGGAAGGCGAGGAAGGCCGCGACCTCGCCGAGCACCGCGCCGGTCGCCGTCGTCCATCGTCCGGAGAACGTCTCGTCGAGCACGTCGAGTCCGACCGCCGGCCCACTGAGCAGGTGGCCGAGCGCGGCGAAGTCTTCCGGGGTGCGGGCGTGCCGGAGCACCTGGGTCAGCTCGGGGAGCAGCGCGACCTCGCGCACCGCGGCGTCGACCTCGGTGGCCGCGGCCTGGGCCGCGGGGAGGTCGATGGCGGGGGAGTCCACGAACGCCCACGGGTGGCGCAGCGAAGGCCGGGTCAGGTCGGCGATCTCGGGCAGCAGCGCCAGGGCGCGCCGCACCTGGGTGAGCACCTCGGCTGGCGCGTTCGCCACGAACGGCAGCGGGATCGGCAGCGGCGCGACGTGCGTGCCGGCGGTCAGCTCCGCGGTGCGCGCCGTGTACAGCGACAGCCCGGCGGCGTTCTCGGCGTGCAGCCGGTCGGCGTAGCGGGCCAACAGCCGGCGGGCCGAGCGCAGGTTCTCCGAGTCGGCGGCGAGACCCTGCTCGTCGACCGGGACGGCGTGCTCCAGCGCGAGCCGGATCTGCGCGCGCACCATCGAGGCGCGGCTGCCCTTGTCGTGCAGGTCCAGGGCGAACATGCCCATGCCGACGGCATCCAGCCGGCGGGCGACAACGTCCAGGGCCGCCCGCTTCTCGGCGACGAACAGCACCCGCTTGCCCTCGGCGACCGCCCGGGTGAGCAGGTTGGTGATCGTCTGCGACTTGCCGGTGCCGGGCGGGCCCTCCAGCACGAAGGTGCGCCCGGCGGAGGCCTCGGCGATCGCCCGCAGCTGCGAGGAGTCGGCGGCGACGGGGAGCCGTGCTGCGAGGTCGTCCAGGTCGGCGTACGCGCCGGTGTCCAGGGCCGCGTCGGGAAAGGGCTCGGTCGGCTCGTGCACCAGGTGGGAGACCAGCGGGTTCTCCGCGAAGTCGGCCCAGTGCTCGTCGAGGTCCTTCCACAGCCGGTACTTCGCGAACTGCAGGACGGCGAGGTCCGCCGTCGCTTCGACGCGGTAGGGCAGGCCGTGGCCTACCAGCGCGACCCGCATCGCCTCGAGCGAGGCCTCGACGTCCATCGTGCCGTCGGCGGTCTCGGTGAGCGTCGGGATGCTCAGCCCGTGCAGCTGGCGCAGCTTCTCCAGCAGGCAGTAGTTCGGCGCCGTGCTGCCCGACTCGTCGAGCGCCAGACGGTAGGAGCCGGTGCGGCTCAGCGGGGTCAGCGTGACCGGGATGAGCACCAGCGGTGAGCGCAGCGGGCGGCCGTCGAGCTCCCAGACCAGCGAACCGAGCGCCAGGTACAAGTTGTTCGCACCGGTCTCCTCCTGCACCGTCTTCGCCCGGTAGGCGAGGTTGCGCAGCCGCGGCAGATACCCGCCGGTGGTGACGTCGGCGTGCACCTCGCGGCGCTCGACCAGCAGGTCGGCCAGCTGCCCCGCAGGCAGGTCGGCGGCGCCGCCGAGGCCGCGCTCGGTCTGGACGGCGGCCAGCTTGTACCCGGGCAGCAGGGTGATCGGGGTGCCGTCGTGCACGAACCGCTCGAGCACCGGCAGTGCCGCGTCCGGGACGGTGATTGCCAGGCCGGTGCGATCGGTGTAGTTGATCAGCCGGTTGCGCAGGCTGAGGTCGAGCAGGGCGTTCTTCCACTGCTGGACGCGGGCGGGCGCCTCGGGCCGGGGCGCCGACGTCGTCGTCCCCTCCGGCGGAGCCGGGGAGCTGTGCACCGCGGCCCGGTACTCGACGATCTGCAGGACGCCGGCCTCGTCGCGGGCGCGGGCCGGCAGGGGCACGATGCCGTCGCGGCGGGCGCGGTGGACGTCGGTGACGCCGACGATCCGGTCCAGCTCACCGGTGAGCCAGCGGTCGTAGGCGGGGCGGTGCAGGTCGGCGCCGGCCTCGCCCATGCCCGTGAGCAGCGTGGTCTCGACCAGGCGGATCAGCCCGAGGTCGACCAGGTTGACCAGGCCGGCGGCGTCGGTGGTGGCGGCGGACTCCGCGCTGCGCTCCTCGCGCCAGTAGCCCAGGAAGGCGTGGCCCTCGGCCAGCCAGAGCAGTGGCCGGATGCCCGCCTGCTCCAGTGCCGCGGCGAGCAGTACGACGGTGTCGAGCGGGGTGCCCACCTTCCAGGTCAGGACGTCGCCGGGGGTGCGCACCTGCTGGCCGACGTCGGACCAGGTGGCCGGTGGCTCGCTGTACCTCAAGCCCCGGCCGCGCAGCGTCTTGGCGATCGCGGCGACCACCTCGTCGACGCGCTCGGCGGTGGCGGCGTAGCCGACCAGGGCGCCGCTGCCGGTGGTGGCCTCGAGGTGGTCGATGGCCTCGGCGACCAGCGCGGTGACCGCCGGGTGGTTGGGCATGACGTGCGCGGCGAGCATCTCCAGCGCCAGCGGCAGGGGAGAGGCCAGCCACTGGTTGGCGGCCAGGACCTGCACCGACCGGGACGCCTCGCCGACGAGCACCGGGCCGCCCTCGGCGACGTCGTCCACCCAGACCTCGACGTCGATGACGCCGGGACGCTGCTCCTCGACCTGCAGCATCGCGCCCGGGTCCATGACCAGGCCGACGTCGGTGAGGACGGTGCTGCGCCCGGCGTCGAGATCGGCCAGGAGCTCGACCGGGCGGGCGATCGGGCCCTCGGCGTCGCGCACCGACAGCCGGACGGTGGCGCCGCGGACGGTGTTCTCCGAGGTGAGGGCCAGTCGGGGGACGACCGGGATGCCGTTGTGCGCGAGCGCGTAGCTGAGCACCGGCGTGGAGGTGATCTCGATGGAGACAGCCACCGTCCGCGGCGCCACGGCGTCGCGGAGGTCGAATGCGGCAGTGCTCTCCATGTCACCTGTCTACCGGGTAGGACGGAATGGTCCCTCCATGCTCCCCGACGGGTGGGGCGGGTGTGACACCTGCGTCGAGAAGCCGGTCGGAATCACACGGCCGGCGCCGTGGTGGTTCGTATCGTTCCGTTGTCCGGGGGTCTGGTGCGACGATGCCGGGGGCGTCCCCGCACCCGGAAGTGGCATGACCCACGCACCCGAACTGCGCGCAGGCGACGCCGACCGGCAGGCGGCGGCCGACCGCCTGCGCGCCGCCCACGACGAGGGCCGGCTCGACCTGCACGAGTACGACCGACGGCTGGCCGAGGCGTACGCCGCGGTGACCTACGGGGACCTGGATGGGCCGCCGTGATGGTGATCAACGTGACCTTGTGGCTGCTCGTCAGCCTCGGTACCGAGGTGACGTACCTCTGGCCGATGTGGCTGGCCGTCCCGGGCAAGGTGCTGGGCATCGGCACGACGATCACGATGCGGGTCCGCAACTCCCGCTGATCTCCCGGTCATCGGCGGGGGAGTGCGCGGCCATCCGGGAGCGTGCGGGCGCTCAGCAGCGCGACCAGCTCGCCGGTCCGCGCCCGGATCGCGTCGCCGTCGCCCCAGGTGCGGGCGGAGTCGGTGGCCTCGAGGCGGACGCCGGTGAGGTCGACCCCGAAGACCGCGCCCTCGGCGGCGACGAGGTGGTCCAGGACGGCCGAGACGGCCTCGGGTGGAGCGACCGGCGGCCGGCCGAGCGAGACCGTCACGTCGAGGGAGTGGATGACGACGTGGCTGAGGGCGCCCATGGCGCCGCCGCCCGGAGGCTCCCAGGCGTGCAGCGCGGGGGAGCGGAGGAGGTTCTCGAGCTCGGTGGTGGGCAGGGTGGCGTCGCGCGCGGCCACGGTGTCGGACAGGACGCCGAAGTCGCCGCCCGCCGCCGACATCTCGGCGCCGAACTGCTCGGGCGTGAGCCTGGCCGGCATCGTCACGTGCGCGACGACGTGCCGGACCTGCCAGCCCGCGCAGAGGGTGGCGGCGTCCCAGACCTCGTCGGGGCCCGCGGCGAGCAGGTCCGCGAGCCCGCCGTACGCGGCCTCGGTCCAGGGCTGGAGGTTCTTGTCGGGCCTGGTGTCGCTCATGGGTGCCTCTCGTCTCGCGCTGTGGTCGTCGGATCCGTCTACACGAGGACGTCCGTCCTCGGTGGAACTCATCGCGTCACGCTGCTTCCGGGACGGGTCGTGGACGTTCGTCGATGTCCGCGTTCATCCGGTCGGAGTGATCCGAGCGGACGACCGGGGTGCGGGTCAACGGGCTCGCAGGGATCTGTGGATAGGTCGCTGACCTGGGGAAACAGGTGGTCGAGGTCGGGCATAGGCGGTACTATTCGTACGTGTGTTCGACTGGATGTGAGACGCCGAGGGAGTGCCTCGCCGGTGCGTTGCAGGCGCTCGGCCGAGAAGTGCTCACGTCCTCGTTCGGGCCGGCGGTGATCGAGCGGACCGGTGCGCTGGTGGTCGCTCGTAACCGGCTGGACGCCGAGGTCGCCCGCACGCTGCGGGAGGGTGAGCTGACCCACGCGGCAGAGCACGACGGCAAGGCCACGATGGCCTCGTGGCTGCGGGGGCACCACCGGCTGTCGCAGGGTGAGGCGGGCCGGCTGGTGCGCAACGGGCGCACGCTTGCGCGGTTGCCGGTGCTGGCCGCCGCGGCAGCGGCGGGGGCGGTCTCGGCTGAGGCGGTGGGGGTGATCGCGCCGGCGACCTCCGAGGTGAACCTGGCCCGCGCCGGAGCCCAGGGCCTGGACGTGGCCGCGATCGACGCGCTGCTGACCGGCGTCGCCACGACGGTCACCCACGCCGATCTGCGGCAGGCCGTGAAGCACTACCTGGAACGACTGGACCCCGACGGGTCGGAGCCGGATCCGACCGAGTGCCGCAGCCTGGTGATGAGCCGGGACGCCACCGGGAACCTCGTCGGCCGGTTCGTGCTGGACGAGGTCGGTGGGGAGAAATTGCAGGCGGCGATCGAATCGATCCAGCAGGCCTCCCGCCCCGCCGGGGACGCCCGTTCCCGCGCCCAGCAGGCCGGTGACGCCCTCGTCCAGCTCTGCGACAACGCCCTCGCCTCGGGCAACCTGCCGATGCTGCGCGGGCACAAGCCGCATGTCGCAGTCGTCATCGACCTCGACGACCTGGTCGACCCCCACCCCGGCGCCGGCGCCGGACGCACCGGGTTCGGCGCCACGATCTCCGCCGCCCGGACCCGTTGGCTGGCCTGCGACAGCGTCGTCAGCCGCGTGGTCATGAGCCCCGAAGGCCAACCGCTCGACTACGGCCGCACCAAACGGATCGTGCCCCCGCACCTCCGCCGCGCCGTCGAGATCCGCGACAAGCACTGCGTGTTCGCCGGCTGTGACGCCCCCACCCACTGGTGCGACGTCCACCATGTCGCCGAATGGCTCCTCGACGAAGGCCCCACCAACCTGGAGAACTCGGCGCTCCTGTGCGAACGCCACCACACCAAGGTGCACCACGGCTTCCGGATCGAGAGACAACCCGACGGCCGATGGCGCACCTGGCGCCCCGACGGCACCGAGATCGTCGTCGACGAACCGTTCCTGATCAGCGCCTGACCGGAGCCCGGCGCGCCCCCGGTGACGCTCGCCGCGGGGCTCGTTGCGCTGCCCGCGTTCCCGACCGGTACGAATGCCCCGTGAGCGAATCCCAGCGGTACGAGTCGGGCCTGGTCGTCGAGAACCGGGGGCACGTCCGCGTGCTCACCCTCGACCGGCCGGAGCGGCGCAACGCGCTCTCCACCGACATCCAGGCCGACCTGGTCGAGGAACTCCTCGACGCGGCGGAGGGCGGCACGGTGCGCGCGATCGTGCTCACCGGTAACGGCCCGGCCTTCTGCGCCGGGTTCGACCTCAAGGAGATCCGCGCGCAGGACGAGCGCGGCGAGCGGTTCCGGCCCCCGATGGGCCGCCCCGGCCGGTCGATCTTCGAGGTCGTCACCGAGACGCCCGTGCCCATCGTCGCCGCGCTGCAGGGGCACGCCGTCGCCGGCGGGTTCGAACTGGCCCTGGCCTGCGACCTCCGCGTCGCGGCTCCCGGCATCAAGCTCGGCCTGCCCGAGGCCACCATCGGCATGGGCGCCAACTTCGGCTCCGTCGTCCTGCCCAAGCGCATCCCCATGGGCATCGCCCTGGAGATGCTGCTGATCGGGGAGTACATCAGCAGCGAGGACGCCGAGCGCTGGGGCCTGGTCAACCGGATCGTCGACGCGGACGCCGTCCTGACCACCGCGCTCGACCTCGCCGAGCGGATCGCCGCCAACGCGCCGATCAGCGTCCGCCGGATGAAGGAGACCGCGGTCAAGGGCGTCGAGCTGCCCCTGTGGCAGGCACTCCGTCTCGACGTCGGCCCCAACCCCTACCTCAGCGAGGACCGCCGCGAAGGCATCAGCGCCTACCTCGAGAAGCGCCGTCCGGAGTGGCGCGGCCGGTAGACCCGACGGGGCCGTGCGCAGGAACGGCGCGGTCCCCTGTGCCGGGAGGTGTCCTCTGAGCCGCATGAGGCGGCTGGCGGGCAGCGGGCGACGGTTTCTCGTCACCCCGGACCGTCACTGCCCTAGGTTCCGCGCGGAGCCGGACCTGCCGGCTCGTCGACAGGAAGCGGGCGCATGTCCACGCCAGGTAGTTCCCCAGCTCAGGAGTACGGCCAGCCCTTCCCGACCGCGCCGTCCGGCGGCCAGGGCGTCTCCGCCATGCCGGCCGCCCCGGGGTACGCGCAGTACGCGGCGCCGCAGGGCCCGGCGGGCAAGGTCCGCTCCACCGGCGTGGCCATCCTGCTCTTCATCGTCACGGCCGGCATCTACGGCTGGTTCTACTACTTCGCGACCCACGAGGAGATGAAGAAGCACACCGGCGAGGGCCTCGGCGGGATCGTCGCGCTGCTGCTGGCGATCTTCGTCAGCCCGGTCTCGCCGTACCTGCACAGCCACGAGGTGGGCGACCTCTACGGGCGCCGCGGCCAGGAGAAGCCGGTCAGCGCGCTCACCGGCCTCTGGTACTTCCCCGGAATCTTCATCCTCGTCGGGCCGATCGTCTGGTTCGTGAAGACCAACGGCGCCCTGAACGCCTACTGGCGCAGCGTCGGCGCCCAGGGTTGACCCGCCCGCGGCACCTCGACCGGCCGTGTCGTCGCCTCGCCACGGTGCGGCCGGTCCGCGTTCCGGCCCGCGCTCCGGTTGGCCCCACGGGTTTCCGCAGCGGTCCAGACTGCGGTCCTGCGCCCACGTCAGGAGGAGCTGGGATGTCCACGCCCGAGCACGAGTCGCCTCGGCCGGACGGCGAGCAGGGCGCCGGCGGTCCGCAGCCCCAGGGATCGACGCCACCACCACCACCACCACCACCGCCCGGCTACGGCCAGCCGGAGTACGGCCAGCAGGGTCACCCGGCGCAACCGATGCCCGGCCCGCCGCCGTGGCCGCAGTACAGCCAACCCACGGGCGCCCTCGGCACCATGCGCCCGACCGGGATGATCATCCTGCTGTTCGTCGTCACCCTCGGGATCTGGGGCTTCGTCTACTACTTCCAGACCCACGAGGAGATGAAGCGGCACACCGGCGAGGGGCTCGGCGGGATCATCGCCCTGCTCATCGCGGTGATCTTCGGGATCGTCTCGCCGTTCCTGCACAGCTTCGAGGTCGGCAGGCTCTACGAGCGCCGCGGGCAGGCGCCCCCGGTCACCGCGCTCACCGGGCTCTGGTTCTTCCCCGGCATCTTCATCCTCGTCGGGCCGTTCATCTGGTTCGTCCGCACCAACAGCGCCCTCGACGAGTACTGGCGCAGTCAGGGCGTGACCCGCACCAGCCTGGTCTGAGGCCGACGGGGCAGAATCGCCCGCGTGCCGAGGACCAGCGCCGGGATCCTGCTGCACCGGCTCGGCCCGGGCGGCCGGGAGGTGCTGCTCGGGCACATGGGCGGGCCGTTCTGGGCACGCAAGGACGACGGCGCGTGGTCGATCCCCAAGGGCGAGCACGGCCCCGACGAGGACCCGCTGGCCGTCGCGCACCGGGAGTTCGCCGAGGAGCTCGGCTCGCCGGTGCCGGTCACCGATCTGACGCCGCTCGGGCAGCTGCGCGCCTCCGGGAAGGTGCTCACCATCTGGGCGGCGGAGGGCGACCTGGACGCGGACGCGTGCATCAGCAACACGTTCGAGCTGGAGTGGCCGCCGCGGTCCGGCCGCATGCAGGACTTCCCCGAGATCGACCGGGCCGCGTGGTTCCTCCTCGACCGGGCCCGCGCCAAGCTCGTTCCGGGGCAGGTCCCCTTCCTCGACCGGCTCGCCGAGCACCTCGCCAGCTCCGATCCCACTGGGTGAGCGCTGCGTTCCCGAGACGTGGATGACGGTTGGGTGACGTGTCGTCCCATCCCGCTCGCGACGGCCCGGATCGCGCCCCGACCTGCCACTGTCGTCCCCGTCCGGGACCACCGGGCACCGGCTCCACCAGCCCCCCGGGGAGGCATCCATGACGTGCACTCAGTGCGACGCGGTCGAGCAGCGCGGACGGTTCTGCGTCGGCTGCGGCAAGCGCCTGCCGCCGTCCCCGCTGCCGGCGCGTCGGCCCCGCCTGGCGCCGCAGCACCTGCGCGACGACGACACCCAGCCGGTCCTCCGCTTCGGCATCACCCCGCGGACGCCGCTGGACCGCCAGCAGGACGCGTTCGTCTGATCGGCGAGGCCGGGCGTGACCGGCCTCACTGCTAGCAATCTGCTTGCAGAAGTTAGCACTCCACGGGATCGGGGCATCACCCAGACCGTCAGGTCATCCCCCGATCCCACGGAGCGTTCCCAGTCATGACCGACACCACCAAGATCCAGAACCAGTTGCGCGCCCTCGTCCTGCTCACGCAGACCGAGGAGCAGGTCGCCCGGACGCGGATCTCCCAGGCCCGTACCGACGCCGTCCGCCGTGAGCTCACCCGGAACGCCGACAACGCGGCGGCGCGGACCATCGAGATCACCGAGGCGCTGCGCACGTCCGGCGGTGTCCCCGACGTCGTCACCCCGGTCATCGGTCGGCTCTCCGCCGTCCTCAAGGCCACCTTCGAGCAGGCCATCCCGCTCGAGGAGGCCCTGCTCACCGACCTCCAGCTCGAGCACCAGCTGCTCGACCGCGCCACCTACCTCAAGGTGCTCGCCGAGAAGGCCGGTGAGACGACGGTCCAGCGCCTCGCCGAGAAGCTGGTCGACGCGCACAGGGCCACCGTCGAGTGGCTGACCGTCGTGCTCGCCGAGGAGGCCCTGGGCGGCCCGGCTGCGCTGGTGGCCACGCCGCTGCAGAAGGTCGCCGGCACCGTCGCTCGTGCCGCCGGTGCGCCGGTCCGGTTCGTGCACAACACGGTGAACAGCGCCGTCGACACCGTGCAGCAGGCCGGTGAGGAGACCACCGAGCGCTTCGGCGCCGTGGCCGACCGCGCCGTCGCGCTCACCGACGCCGTCCGCGAGACGCTCACCGTCAGCCGCGCGGCCGGCCTGCGCCGCGCCGAGCGGATCGCCCGGCGCGAGGGGAACCCGGAGGCGGCCGACACCGCGAAGGCCGCCCGCGAGGAGCTCGGCGACGTCACCGCCGACGAGCTGCCGATCGAGGGCTACGACTCGATGGCGGCGACCGATGCCGTGAAGGCGATCAAGAAGCTGACGACGCCGCACGACATCAACGTGATCATCCGCTACGAGGAGACTCACAAGCTGCGGTCGAACGTGGCGGGTGCGGCGCAGACGCGGCTGGCCGACCTGGCCAAGGAAGCGATCGGCGTCTCCAGCTGATCCGTCCGCCCGAGGGCCCGCATCCCTGTACCGGGGTGCGGGCCCTCGCTCGTGCGCGCAGCGTCAACACCGACGCCGGTCGAGTGAGATGCATCCCCGCCGGTTTGCCACGCCGGAGCGGCGGGGGACACCTCCGGCATGCGCATCACCCCCGAGGCCCTGGCTGCGGAGTTCTCGCTGCCCACGGCCGCGACCCGACTCGATTTCCTCAGCCGCCGCGACAACGGCGTCACCACGCTCAACACCGTCCGTGACGACGACGATCCCTGGGCCGCCCTGAAGGACACCGAGACCCAGCTCGACGTGCACGAGTCCCTCGAACTGCTCGCCCTCGGCGAGGTCGTGGCACGCAAGGCGCACGACAGCCGGCTGGTCGGCATCCGCGCCGCGCTGCGCGGCGGGGCCGGCTGGGACCAGATCGCCACCGCGCTGGGGGTCACCCCCGAGCAGGCGTGGGAGACCTTCCTGGCCTCGATCGACGACCAGCTGGAAGCCGACGCCGCGTCGGCTGCCCGCGAGCTGGCCGGAGCGCGCCCCGGCCGCTGAGGTCAGCCGGCCGCTACCAGCGCAGCGGCTGGATCGAGCGCGAGTCGGCGGTGTGGCAGGGGCGGCAGTGCCCCCACGTCACGATCTGCAGGGGAGTGGCCGGGCCGCCGCACTCGGGGCACTCGACCTGCTCGCCCGCCTTGGCGCGGGCCTCGGTGATCTCCGCGGCGCGCTCCTGGTGGATGTTCGCGTCCCCCCGGCAGGGGCAGCCGAGGTGCGCATCGGCGCATCGTCCGTGCTGAGCGGGAACGGGGTGCCTCCTGGACTCCGGCCGCAGCGGAGAACCGTGCGGGCTCCCCCAGGTTAGCCGCCCCCCGCGGACGGCGGGATCCCTCGCCAGGTGTGTTTCTGCAGGCAGGCTGTCCGATCCGTACCCCCGAACGGGGGACGGGGCAGGCGCGCAGCAGCGCTCGGTGGGATGACGTGCCCGAGAGGGCGCCCTGGGACGGCTGGGTCACGCGAGCCGGTCCGGAACGCTTCGTTACCGCGCCGAGTCCGACTGTCAGGTGGCGAACGGCCAGGTCAGCCCGCTGTGGGGCAAGCTCTCCGCGACTGCATCACTTCCGGAGCACCCAGGAGAACCCATGACCGTCCCCGGCCCCGACGCCCCCGGCCAGCCCGTTCCCGGCCAGCCCGCCCCCGGCCAGCCCGTGCCCGGCCCCCAGGGCCCCGGCTACGACCCTGCCGCCCAGTACCCGGCGCCCCAGCACCCGGCGCCCCAGCACCCGGCGCCCCAGGGCGCGACGCCGCCGGCCGGGCAGGGCACGTCCTCGAAGAAGAAGTGGCTCGGCATCGCCGGCGGTGTCGTCGTCGCCGGCGCGGTGGGCGCGACCGCGCTCGGCCTGTTCGGCGGCGGCTCCTCCGAGGTCGGCGACTGCATCAAGACGACCAGCGAGA
The DNA here is from genome assembly GCA_038256725.1 of Mycobacteriales bacterium. Classification (GTDB taxonomy): domain Bacteria; phylum Actinomycetota; class Actinomycetes; order Mycobacteriales; family Geodermatophilaceae; genus Blastococcus. The sequence goes on from JBBSKB010000021.1 coordinate 28,128, forward strand.
CCGACTACGAGACGGTCGACTGCGGCTCCGACGAGGCCCAGTTCAAGATCGTCGGGATCGACGACCAGGAGATGACCTACAAGGACTTCGAGGAGGCGCCCGTCGAGGACATCTGCGTGGACTTCGTCGACCAGACCGAGTACGCCCTCTGGGAGGGCGACATGGTGACCGAGCCCGGCACCATCTACTGCGCCGGCCCGGTCTGATCGGTCCGGGCTGCCCGCAGGCTCCGGCCTCCCGGCAGCCCGGAGGGGCCGTCCCCGCCGGCGCGGCCCCCGGCCCGGGCCGCTACGAGGCGCGATGGACCCCCTCGAGCGCTGAACGCCCACCGGCCTTCGAAGCCGCGATGACGCTGAAAGATCCGTCGGTCTCGAGGACGACGGCGGCGACGTCCTCGAGGTCGCCGCTGCCCGTGGCGCGGACGGCCTGCCTGATCTCGGCCGCGGTCACCCGCTGCTGCCGGAGCGCCTCCGGAAGGATCGAGCCGTCCTCCAGCAGCAGGGTCGGGTGGGCGGTGACCATCGAGCGGCTGCCGGGTAGGTGGGTAGTCGTCCAGGCGACCGCGAACTGCAGGCAGGCGAGCAGGACCAGCGCCGTGGCGCCCTCGGCCCAGGAGACGTCGCTGCTGAGCAGGATCGTCGCCAGCGTCGAGCCGAGGGCGACGCTCACCACCCAGTCGAAGGCGTTGAGCTTGCTCAACGTCCGCTTGCCGGTCAGCCGGAGCACCACGATCAGCGTCACGTAGGCGGCGGCACCCACCGCGAGCACGCGTCCGATGTCGGACCAGTTGTCGAACCACATGATCCTGGCCTTACCCCGTCGAGCCGGATCAGTCGATCTTTGGCAGCCTTCCCGACATGGCATGGGTGGACCCGACGGTCAGCGCGTCGGGCGTGCTCGTCGTCGCCGTCACGTTGCGGGACATCTTCCACACGCTCTGGCATCCCAGCGGACGGGGTTCTCTGAGCACCTGGGTGATGCGTGCCGTGTGGTGGGTGGGTCGCCGACGCGAGGGCGGGGGCGGGCTCGCCGGTCCAGCTGGTCTGGCGCTGGTGGTCCTCACGTGGGTCGCCCTGCTGATCGCCGGCGGCGCCCTGGTCTACGCCCCGCACGTGCCCGAGGGTTTCGTCTTCCAGAGCGGCCTGGACGTCAGCGCGCGCAACGACGTGCTGGACGCCGTCTACCTGTCCGCCGTCGGCCTGGCCACGCTCGGTCTGGGTGACATCGTGCCGGCCGGCGGCTGGCTGCGCCTGGCCGTCCCGGTGCATGCCCTCGTCGGCTTCGGACTGCTCACCGCATCGGTGACCTGGGTGCTGCAGATCTATCCCGCCCTGATCCGGCGCAGATCGCTGGCCGTGCGGCTGGCGGCGCTCCGCTCCGTGCCCGCCGATGAGCTGCTGCTCGACCCCGGTTCCGCGCTGGCCGCACCCCTGCTGGACGGTCTGGCGGGCGCGCTGGCCCAGGCCCGGGTCGACCTCACGCAGTACGCCGAGACGTTCTACTTCCGCGACGGGGATGAGGACGCGGCGCTCCCGGCCATGATCGAGGTCGCCGCGAGCCTGGCGAGGACCGGACGGTCCGCGCCCCGTCAGGACGTCCGGGTCGCGGCCACGGTGCTCCAGCAGGCCATCGACGACTTCGCCCGTGTCCTGGACGTGCAGTTCTTCCGCTCCGGCGCCGCGACCGCCGATGTCCTGGCCACCTATGCACGGGCGCACCGGCGCAACGGTCAGGACTGAGTAGTCGCCTCGTGCGGGCGATGAGCAGCAGGACGTCGTTCGTGATGCGGTCGCAGTGCCCGAACGCTCAGCCGGTCATGCGGGAGCGCCGCTGGACCGGTCACCCGGACGTGCGAACGGTTCGTCGTGGCCGGGCCGGTTCCGATCCAGGAAATACGCTCCCAGCGCACCTGCCACGGTGGCGAAGACGGCCACCGAGTAGACGGCGAGAACCACGTCGAGAAGCCGGGCCAGGCCACCGTCGGCGGACAGCGGCTCACCGCTGACCGTGGCGAGGGCGGAGTCGTACAGAGCGAGCCCGTAGTCGTCGTAGTGCCCCAGCACGTAGAGCAGCTGGCTGGTCGCCAGGACCACGACGCCCGTGACGGCTGCCAGCCAGCCGAGCCGGCCGGACAGCAGCCGGCCCGCCGAGCGCGAGCCGCGCACCGCCGCCGACAGCACGCCGCCGACCCGCGCGGCCCGCAGGAACGACAGCGCGCGGACGAAGCGGAGGAAGGGCAGTGCCAGGAAGACCAGCTGCCACCAGTTGCGGAGCCAGAAGGCGCGCTTGTCCCGGGCGGTGGAGGCGCGGAAGACGAACTCGCCGACGAACACCGCCCAGCACGCCCAGCCGACCACGGTGAGCGTGGCGATCAACCACGCTTCCTGGGCCAGCGACTGACCCAGCACGACGAACACGAAGACCAGGCCCAGGATCCCCATCGGCCGGTCCAGCCGGTGTGCAAGGCCCTCGGTCTCGGGGGTATCGGCAGCAGTTGCTCCGGAGGGCGTCATCGGGTCCCCCTACCCGCTGTCGGCAGGGCTGGAAAAATGTCGGGTGGCCGTGTCGATTCCGGTCGGGCCCGTTCGACGGAAAGGTAGAGCGGAGCCTCCGCCGGCCGACACCGACCGGCCTCCGCCTCCACGACAGGGAGAGTCCGATGCGCTTCATGGTGATCGTCAAGGCGACCGAGGACAGCGAGAAGGGCGCGATGCCCAGCCAGGAGATGCTGGCGGCCATGGGCGCCTACAACGAGGAGCTGGTCAAGGCCGGCATCATGCTCGACGGTGACGGGCTGCGGCCGAGCTCCTACGGCGCCCGCGTCCGGTTCGACGACGAGGGCAACGCCACCGTCATCGACGGCCCGTTCACCGAGACCAAGGAGCTCGTCTCGGGCTACTGGGTCTTCGAGGTCTCCTCCAAGGAAGAAGCCGTCGAGTGGGCGCGCAAGGCGCCCTTCCGCGGCGGCGAGCTGGAGATCCGCCCCTTCTCGGCCCTCGAGGACTTCGGCGAGGCGTTCACGCCGGAGCTGCAGGAGAAGGAGAACGAGCTGCGCGACACGCTCACCGCCCAGCGCGAGGCGTGAGGACCCCGCCGGCCCGGACGGCGTCGACGGCGGACCTGCACCGCGTCGTCGACGCCGTCTGGCGCATGGAGTCCGCCCGCATCGTGGGTGCGCTGGCGCGGGTGACCGGCGACGTCGGGCTCGCGGAGGAACTGGCGCAGGACGCGCTGGTCGCCGCACTCGAGCAGTGGCCGGGGTCGGGGGTGCCGGCCAAGCCCGGCGCCTGGCTCATGGCCACCGCCAAGCACCGCGCGATCGACACCTTCCGCCGGTCGCAGACCCTGCAGCGCAAGACGGTCGAACTGGGCCGCGAGCTGGTCCAGGCCGAGGGCGTGGAGGAGGACCGGGCCGCCGCGCTGGACGAGGTGGTCGAGGACGACGTCCTGCGGTTGGTGTTCATCGCCTGCCACCCGGTGCTGTCCCGCGAGGCGCGGGTGGCGCTCACCCTGCGACTGGTCGGCGGGCTGGCCACGGACGAGATCGCCCGCGCCTTCCTCGTGCCGGAGCCGACGCTGGCGCAGCGGATCGTCCGCGCCAAGCGGACGCTCACCGCCGCCCGGGTGCCCTTCGAGATGCCCGCGGGCGCGGACTTCACCGCCCGGCTGGCCTCCGTGCTCGAGGTGCTCTACCTGATCTTCAACGAGGGTTACGCGGCCACGGCGGGGACGGATCTCACCCGTCCGGCGCTGTGCCGGGAAGCCATGCGGCTGGGCCGCATCCTGGCCGGCCTGGTACCGGGGGAGTCCGAGGTGCACGGGCTGGTCGCGCTGATGGAGCTGCAGGCCTCCCGGCTCGCCGCACGCACCGGCGGCCTCGGCCGGTACGCGCTGCAGGCGGCGATCGCGGTCTGCCACGCCCGCGGCCGCAGCGTCGACGAGACCGACTGGGCCGCGATCGCCGGGCTGTACGAGGCGCTCGCGGTGCTGACCCCGTCCCCGGTGGTCGAGCTGAACCGCGCGGTGGCGGTGTCTCGGGCCTACGGGCCGGCCGCGGGTCTGGAGCTCGTCGACGCACTCGTCGACGTCCCGGCGCTGGTCGGGTACCACCTGCTCCCGGCCGTCCGCGGCGACCTGCTGGTCTCGCTGGGCCGTTCCGCGGAGGCCCGCGCGGAGTTCGAACGGGCCGCCGGGCTCACCCGCAACGAGCGCGAGCGCGCCCTTCTGCTGACCCGGGCCCGGGACTGCGGAGGGCCGTCGGCGATCCCGGGCCGCTGACCGGCGGCGCCCCGCGACCGTTCCCCGCGACCGTCTCCGAGCCGACCGCGCGCAGCGCCTGGAAGGAGCAACTCCTGGCGTGCCTATATTAGGTGTGCCTTGCCTACCGGTGAGGTGTCGTGCCGATGCAGGAGGACCTCCACGTGACCACGACGCGCCGGGCGCTCCCCGGGCTGCTGACCGCCGCCGCCGTCCTCGTCGCACTGGCCGGCTGCGGGGACTCGGACGCGTCGGACGCTCCGACGCTGACCGTGTACAGCGCCCAGCACGAGAGCCTGGTCCGCGCGATGCTCGAGGGCTTCACCGACGAGACCGGCATCGAGCTGGAGTTCCGCGACGCCAACGACTCCGAGCTGGCCAACCAGATCGTGCAGGAGGGCTCGGCCTCGCCGGCCGACGTCTTCCTCACCGAGAACAGCCCGGCGATCGCCGTCGTCGACGAGGAGGGGCTCCTCGAGCCGGTCGACCCGGCGACCGCGGACCAGGTCGAGGCGCCCTACCGGCCCGAGTCGGGCAACTGGATCGGGTTCGCCGCGCGGTCGACCGCGTTGATCTACAACCCGGCGGAGATCTCCAAGGACGAGCTCCCCGCCTCGATCCTCGACCTGGCCGGACCGGCGTGGCAGGGGCGGGTCGCCATCGCGGCCGGTGGCGCGGACTTCCAGGCGATCGTCAGCGCGGTCCTGACCCTCGAGGGCGAGGACGCCACCCGGGAGTGGCTCGCCGGCCTGCAGCGCAACGCCGAGATCTACGCGAGCAACACCGCCATCATGAAGGCCGTCGACGAGGGCGAGGTCCCCGTCGGCATCACGTACCACTACTACTGGTTCCGCGACCAGGCCCAGAACGGTCTCATCGGCGACGACGCCGAGCTGCACTACTTCCGGAATCAGGACCCGGGCGCGTTCGTCAGCGTCTCGGGAGCCGGGGTGCTCGCCTCGTCGGACCAGAAGGCCGACGCCCAGCGGTTGGTCGCGTGGCTGACCAGCCGCCAGGCCCAGGAGCGGCTGGCCGACAGCAGCGCCCTCGAGTACGCCGTCGGTGTCGGGGTGGCGTCGGCCGACGCGCTGCCGCCGCTGGCCGACCTGCAGGCGCCCGAGGTCGACCCCGGCGCGCTCGACGCTCCGCTGGTCACCGAGCTGATGCAGGAAGCCGGCCTGCTCTGACCACGACCACGCTGCCGTTGCCGGGTCCCGGAGCGCCGATCGTCCCGGCGCCCCGGGGCTCGCAGCCGTCCGCGTCCCCTGCCCGCCGGCTGCGCCGGTCGCCGGTGACCCTCGCGCTCGCGGTCGCCGTGGCCGCCCTCGCGCTGCTGCCGCTGGGCCACATCGCCTGGTACACCGTCGACCTGGGCTGGGACGGCGTCCGCGAGCTGGTCCTGCGGCCGCGGGTGGGGGAGCTGCTCTGGAACACGACCCGACTGGTCGTGGGCACCGTGGTCTGCTGCGCGGTGCTCGGCCTCGGGGCCGCCTGGCTGGTCGAGCGCTCGTCGCTGCCGGGCCGCCGGATCTGGCACGTGCTGCTCGTCGCCCCCCTCGCGGTGCCGGCGTTCGTGAACAGCTACGCCTGGATCTCGCTGCTCCCGGGCCTGGACACCTACGCCGGCGCGCTCCTGGTCGTGACGCTCTCCTACTTCCCGTTCGTCTACCTGCCGCTCGCGGCGGCCTTCCGGGGGCTGGACCCGGCGCTCGAGGACACCGCCCGCGGGCTGGGCCTGTCGACCTGGGCGGTGTTCCTCCGGGTGCAGCTGCCCCAGCTGAGGGTCGCGTTGCTGGGCGGCAGCCTGCTGGTGTCCCTGCACCTGCTCGCCGAGTTCGGTGCGCTCCAGATGCTGCGCTACCCGACCTTCACCACCGCGATCTACGACCAGTACCGCGCCACCTTCAACGGGCCGGGCGCCACCATGCTGGCCGGGGTCCTCGTCCTGCTCTGCCTGGTGCTGCTGCTGGCCGAGATCCGGCTGCGCGGTCGGCGCGGGTACGCACGGAACGGCCGCGGCGCCCCCCGCCCGGTCCGCCCGGTGGGCCTGCGCGGCCTCACCGCGCCCGTCCTCCTCGGCCTCGGCGTCCTCGTCGTGCTGGCGCTGGGGGTGCCGCTGGCCAGCCTGGGCTACTGGATGGCCCGCGGGGCGGGCGCCGACCTCGACTGGCACGACCTCGCCGCGACCACCGGTACGACGCTCGCGCTGGCGGCAGCCGCGGCGGTGCTGACCACGGCGATGGCGCTGCCCACCGGCTGGCTCGCCGTCCGTGCCCGCGGCCGGGTCGCCACCCTCCTGGAGCGCAGCACCTACCTCGGCAGCTCGGTGCCCGGCATCGTGGTCGCCCTGGCGCTGGTGACCCTCAGCATCCGGGTCACGCCGTGGCTGTACCAGACCGTGCCGGTGCTGCTGGCCGCCTACGCGATCATGTTCCTCCCCCGGGCGATCGTCACCGTCCGCTCGGCGGTCGAGCAGGCGCCACCGCTCTACGACGACGTCGCGGCGTCCCTCGGATCGTCGGCACCCGACCGGCTGCGCCGCGTCACGCTCCCGCTGCTGGCCCCGGGAATCGGCGCGGGGGCCGCGCTGGTCTTCCTGGCGGTCGTCACCGAGCTGACCGCCACGTTGCTCCTGGCCCCGACAGGAACGACCACCCTGGCGACGGCGTTCTGGTCGGCGAGCAGCTCCCTGGAGTACGGCGCCGCGGCGCCCTATGCGCTGGTCATGGTGCTGCTCTCGGCACCCGCAACCGTCCTGCTGTCCCGCGATGTCCACCGAGGTGTGACGACATGAGTTCCCTGACCGTCACGGCCCTCACGAAGGCCTTCGGCGTCACCCCGGTGCTCGGCGGCGTGGACCTCCACGTGCCCGCCGGCAGCTTCACCGCGTTGCTGGGCCCGTCGGGCTGCGGCAAGACCACCCTGCTGCGGATCATCGCCGGGTTCGACGACCCCGACTCCGGCACGGTGACCATCGGCGACCGGGTGGTGGCCGAGGGCACGGGGCGGGGTGTGCCCGCCCGCCGGCGTGGCGTCGGGTTCGTGCCGCAGGAGGCCGGCCTGTTCCCGCACCTGTCGGTGGCCGGCAACATCAGCTTCGGGCTGCCCCGCCGGCAGCGGCGCGACGGTGGCCGGGTCCGCGGACTGCTCGAGCTCGTGGGGCTGGACGTGGCACTGGCCGAGCGCTCCCCGCACCAGCTCTCCGGTGGCCAGCAGCAACGCGTCGCCCTCGCCCGGGCCCTGGCGCCAGCGCCGTCCCTGGTGCTGCTGGACGAGCCGTTCTCCTCGCTCGACGCGGCGCTGCGGGAGGAGACGCGGGCCGCCGTCTCCGCCGCGCTGGACGCAGCCGGCGCCACCGCGGTGCTGGTCACCCACGACCAGGCGGAGGCGCTGTCGATGGCCGATCAGGTCGCGGTGCTGCGCTCCGGGCGGCTGGTGCAGCTGACCGACCCCCAGACCCTCTACCGGAACCCGCAGGACCTCGACGTGGCAATGTTCGTGGGCGAAGCGGTCGTCCTCGACGCCGACCTGCGGGACGGGACGGCGCAGTGCGCCCTCGGGGCGGTTCCCGTGGACGGTGCCCATCCGGACGGGCCGGCGCGGTTGCTGCTGCGGCCCGAGCAGTTGCGCCTCTCGCCGGCCGGGTCCGTGCGGGACGCGGTCGTGGCGGCCGTCGACGGCGTCGACTTCTTCGGGCACGACGCCCGCGCGCGGCTGACGCTCCCCGGCGGGGTGACGGTCAGCGCCCGGCTCGACGGCAACGAGCTGCCCTCGGCGGGTGCGTACGTGGGGGTGACCGTGCGCGGCGCGGCGCGGGCCTTCCCCGTCGGCGCGGCACACGCCCCGGTGCCGCTGCAGCCCTCCGCCTGAGCGATGCGGCCGCCCGCCCGGCCCCCGGAGCGGCGGGTGCATTAGGTGAGCCTAAGCTCAGGTTCGTGGACCTACTCCTCTTCACCGTCGACCCGACCTGGGGGCGCGATGTGGTCGCCGCGGGAGCAGCCGGCATCGTCGTCGACTGGGAACGGCGGGGCAAGGCGCGGCGTCAGCAGGGGGAGAACACCCAGATCAACGAGGACACGCCCGAGGACCTGACCCGGATGCGGGCCGCCACCGACGGACGTCTGGTGTGCCGGATCAACGGCTTCGGGCCCTGGACCCCGGAGGAGGTGGCCGACGCCGTGGCCCGCGGGGCCGACGAGATCCTGCTGCCCATGGTCCGCACGGTCGACGAGGTGGACCGCACGCTCGACCTGACCGCGGGCCGGTGTGGCGTCGGGATCCTCGTCGAGACGCAGGACGCGGTGGACCGGTCGGCCGCCCTCGCCCGGCGCCCACTGTCGCGGATCTACGTCGGTCTCAACGACCTGCGGATCGACCGGGGCTCCCGTGAGCTCTTCCGGCCGCTGGTGGACGGCACCGTGGACGACGTGCGCGGAACGGTCACCGAGCAGCCGTTCGGAGTGGCCGGGCTGACACTGCCCGGCCGCGGCTACCCGGTCAGCGCTGACCTGCTCGCCGCCGAGCTCGTCCGGATGCGTACCGACTTCACCTTCCTGCGGCGGTC
>JBBSKB010000022.1:0-36815 GCA_038256725.1 Mycobacteriales bacterium
GCCGCCGACGGGCAGGCCGCTGGCCAGCCGGCTCACGGTCAGCCCCATCGGGCCGACCAGCCGGGCCAGGTAGGCGGCGGTCGCCTCGCCCTCGAGGTTGGGGTCGGTGGCGATGATCAGCTCGGTGACGGCGCCGTTCATCAGCCGGGTCATGAGCTCCTTGACCCGCAGGTCGTCGGGGCCCACGCCGTCGATCGGGCTGATCGCCCCGCCGAGCACGTGGTAGCGGCCGCGGAACTCGCGGGTGCGCTCGACGGCGACGACGTCCTTGGGCTCCTCGACGACGCAGATGACGTCCTCGGTGCGGCGCGGGTCGCGGCAGATCCGGCACTGCTCGGCCTCGGCGACGTTGTAGCAGGTCACGCAGAAGCGGACCTCGGCCTGCACGCGGTTGAGCGCGGCGACCAGTCGGCTCACGTCGGCCGATTCCGAGGCCAGCAGGTGGAAGGCGATCCGCTGCGCGCTCTTGGGCCCGACGCCGGGGAGGCGGCCGAGCTCGTCGATGAGGTCCTGGACGGCACCCTCGTACACGGTGTTCCTCGATCTCTGGGGTGTGGAGAGGTGCCGGTCAGAAGCCGGGCAGACCCAGGCCGCCACCGGGGCCACCGAGCCCGCCGGCCAGCGGGCCCATGGTGTCGGCCGCCAGCTCGTCGGCCGCGCGCTTGGCGTCGCGGACGGCGGCGACGACGAGGTCCTGCAGCGTCTCCAGGTCGTCGGGGTCGACGGCGGCCGGGGCGATGGTGAGCGCGGTCAGCTCGCCGGCGCCGGTCATGGTCGCCGACACCAGCCCGCCGCCGGCGGTGCCGGTGACCTCGCGGCCGGCGAGCTCCTCCTGCGCGGCGACGAGCTGCTGCTGCATCTGCTGCGCCTGCTGCATGAGCTGCGACAGGTCGGGCATGCCGGAGGGGTTCATGGTTCGAGAGTAGGCCGCGGATACGACGCGCAGCGGCTGCTCCACGGCCCCTGGGGCAGGTGGTGCAGGCGGCGGGCTCAGGAGTCGATCGGGCGGGCGCCGAGCTGGGTGCGCAGCAGCGACAGGGCCGCCTGCTCGGGGTCGACGGCGGGCTCGCGCTCGCTCTCGGGGCGGGACGCCTCCGCCGCGCGCTCCGCCATGAGCTCGCGGGCCTCCGCGGCCTCCGCCGCGTGCACCGCCTCGCGGGCGTCCTCCTTGCTGACCGCCGGCCCCGGCGCCGCGGCGCCCTCGACGACGACCTGCACCTTCCAGCGGACGCCGAGCAGCTCCTGCAGCGACGAGCGGATGACGTCGCGGTTCAGGTCCTCGCCCAGCATCTTGGCCAGGGCCGGCGAGGTGGCGGTCAGCGTGAGGACGCCGTTCGCGAGGTCGTGCACCTGGGCGCTCTTGAGCAGCGCCTCGGTGGTCCGCTTGTGGCCGCGGACGATCTTGAGCAGCTCGGGCCACACGCGCCGGACGTCGCTGGTGTTCAGCGTCCCCTCGGACTCCGGCGGGTTGGCCGAGACCACCGGCGTGGGCTCTCCGCCCCGGGGCACGGGCGAGGACTCGGCGGCCGGACGCGGTGCGGCGTCGGCGCGGGGCTCCTCCACCCGTGCGGCGGCGGCCCGCACTGCCTCGGGCTGGGCGGGGTGCGGCCAGTCCTCGTCATCGGTGGGCTCGGGCGGCAACGGGATGTCGGGCGCGCTGGCGGCCGCCGCGGTGGCCCGGGCGCCGGAACCGGGTGGCACGGTCTCCGGCCAGTCGTCGGAGGCGGGCGCCGCGGGCTTCGGCGTCGCGGCCGGAGCGGACGGCGCGGCGGTCTCCCGGCGCTGCGACGGGCGGACGTAACCGGCCGCGGCCGGCTGCTCGCGGACGGGTGCGGGAGCGGCGGCCGGCTCGGGAGGCGCCGCCCGGGCCGGCTCGGGGGCACGAGCGGGTTCGGGGGCACGAGCGGGTTCGGGGGCACGAGCGGGTTCGGGGGCACGAGCGGCGGGTTCGGGTGCACGGACCGGCTCGCGGACCGGCGCCGGCCGCGCTTCGGCGGCGCGCGCCGGCTCCGGCAGAGCAGCGGCGGCGGGCGGGCGCCCGGCGTGCTCGCCGGCGATCGACATCCGCCGCTCGAGGCGCTCGAGCCGCTGCAGCGTGGCCACCGCGGAGCCGTCGACGCCGGGCAGCAGCATGCGGGCGCAGACGAGCTCGAGCAGCAGCCGCGGCGCCGTCGTCCCCCGCATCTCGGTGAGGCCCTCGTGCACGGTGTCGGCCATCCGCGACAGCGTCGCCGACCCCAGCGCCTGCGCCTGCTGGCTCATCAGGTCCAGCCGGTCGGAGTGCGAGTCGAGCAGGCCGTTGCCGCCGGCGTCGGGCACCGCGTCCAGCACGATCAGGTCACGCAGCCGGTCGAGCAGGTCGGTGGCGAACCGGCGCGGGTCGTGCCCCGCCTCGACCACCCGGTCGACCGCGCGGAAGACGCCCGCGGCGTCGTGGGCGGCCAGGGCGTCGATGGTCTCGTCGAGCAGCGCGTCGTCGGTGACCCCGAGCAGACCGACCGCGGTCCGGTAGGTGACGCCCTCGGGACCGGCCCCGGCGAGCAGCTGGTCGAGGATGGAGAGCGAGTCGCGCACCGATCCGCCACCGGCGCGCACGACGAGCGGGAAGACCGTCGGCTCGACCGTGACGCCCTCGGCCTCGCAGGTCCGCTCCAGCAGCCCGCGCAGCGTCGTCGGCGGCACGAGGCGGAACGGGTAGTGGTGCGTGCGCGACCGGATGGTGGACAGCACCTTGTCCGGCTCCGTCGTCGCGAAGACGAAGACCAGGAACTCCGGCGGCTCCTCGACCACCTTCAGCAGGGCGTTGAAGCCCTGCGTGGTGACCATGTGCGCCTCGTCGACGATGTAGACCTTGTAGCGGCTGTTGACCGGCGCGAAGAACGCCCGCTCGCGCAGGTCGCGGGCGTCGTCGACGCCACCGTGGCTGGCCGCGTCGATCTCCATGACGTCCAGCGACCCCGGGCCGTCGGGCGCCAGGGCGATGCACGACCCGCAGACGCCGCATGGGGTGGACGTCGGGCCCTGCTCGCAGTTGAGCGAGCGGGCCAGGATGCGCGCCGAGGACGTCTTGCCGCAGCCGCGCGGGCCGCTGAACAGGTAGGCGTGGTTGATCCGGCCGCCGTCGACCGCGTTCATCAGCGGCCCGGTGACGTGCTCCTGCCCGACCACCTCGGCGAAGGTCGCCGGGCGGTACTTGCGGTACAGAGCCAGAGCCACGGGGCGAGGTTACGTTGCCCGTCCGACAGCGTCCTCGACACGCACGGAACTGACCGGCGGCTGCGCGGCGGGGCACGATCAGCGGGGTCCGCGGAAAAGAAAAGGGACCCCCCGCGCACCCGCCAGAGCCCGCTTATCCTTGCTGCCTTCCGGCCCTGGGGAGGTTCACAGGGTGACGCCACACGAGGGGTCGCGTCCACTGTAGAGCACCGCCGCGGCGGACCCGAACGAGGCAGGCCCGCCACGTCCGGGAGGACGGGGCGGGCCCGGTGCTGCGGAGGATGGGAGATTCGAACTCCCGAGGGTTTTATCCCAACCCGCTTTCCAAGCGAGCGCCATAGGCCACTAGGCGAATCCTCCAACTGCGGGGTCGATGCTACCGGGCGCCCCCGGCGACCTGGCCACGGCTCTCGACGACGAGCACCGAGTCGCCCGCGGCGAGGCTCACGACCCCGCTCTTCGCCGGGTGGAGCCGCACCGCGCCGGTCGCCCCGACGCGGTAGCCGAGCACCGACTGGCCCCGGGCGCTCAGGACCCTGTTTCCCGCCGAGCGGACGACGTTTCCCGCCGAGCGGACGACGGCCTGCCCGCGGTGTCGGATTCGTCCGTCGGCCGCTCCGCCGGGCCACCTGCACCGGCAGCGCGCAACTCCGCGCGAAGCGCCCGGACCTCCAGCATGAGCGCCTCGGCCTGGTCCGTCGTGGCAGCTCGGCCGGCCGCGTTCTCGGCGCTGACCCGCTCGATCAGCCAGGAGGCCAGGGTGGCGGTCACGACCCCGAGGAGTGCGATTCCGGCGAGCATGAGCGCGACGGCGACCCACCGGCCCGTCGTCGTCGTCGGGTAGCGGTCTCCGTACCCGACGGTCGTGATCGTGGTGACCGACCACCAGAGCGCGTCCCCGATGGTGGTGATGTTGGCCCCGGGGGCAGCCCGCTCGGCGTCGAGCATGGCCAGTGCGGCGACGGCGGCCAGCAGCGTGGTGCCCCCGGTGACGTAGACGACGACCCGGCCGCGCAGCGACGACCCGGCTCCACGATTGAGGGCACCGATGACCGTCACCAGCCGGAGCAGGCGCAACGGCCGGAGGAGTGGCAGCACGATGACGGCGAGGTCGTGGAGGTGCCGGACGACGTACCGCTGCCTGTCCGGTGCCAGGACCACGCGGGCGACGTAGTCGCCCGCGAACGCTCCCCAGGCGAGCCAGGTCACCGTGACGCAGGCCAGCGCCGGACCCGCAGGTAGATCCGGGGCCAGAATGGGCCAGGCGTAGGCGGCCAGGAAGGCGGCGGCCGCCACCATGAGCGGCCACTCCGTCGCGGCGGTCCAACGCTCCAACGTGGTTCCGGACACCTCACCACGGTCGTGCACGAGGGGTGACTCTGCCAGGACGCCGAGGGGGCCGGACGACCTCGCCGGCGGAGCCGTCTCCCGCGCGCCGGGGAGGACCCCGGCCAGCGCGTCGAGCGAGACCAGGAGGTCCCTTCTGCGCCCCGGGTGATTGAGTGTTCCGACCTGCGGGCATGCCCGCACGGATAGGGAACCAGTGGCCCCGGGGAACGCTCCCCGGAGCGACCGGAGGAGGAGACGGACATGAACGAGGACACCCAGGTTCGGCCGGACGTGGTCGAGGCGATCGTCGGCGTCCTCAAGGGCGGCGACGCCGGGTCCCTCCCGGAGGGTGCGACCGCCGCGGAGAAGGCGGCGGCCAAGGACTCCTATCTCTCGGACTTCGTGGCCGACCGCAGCAAGCGGGACCGCCAGTCGCAGGCCTGGGAGCTGCTGGTGACCCGGAGCTACGACGAGCCGCCCACGTGGGCGCAGATCTTCGACGACCTGGACCCGTCGGTGCACACCGAGCTCGGCGAGCTCTTCGACGCCCTCCCCGCGGGTGCCCGCGAGGAGTACGTGCGCCGCTACGGGGAGCCCGCGGACGTCTGACCGCCCGGTCCGATTCCCCGATGTCCACTCCCCTCACGGCGCCCGGACGCCTCGTCGCCGGGCGGTACCGGTTGCAGTCGCAGATCGGTGGCGGCGGCATGGGCGCGGTCTGGCTGGCCCGCGACGAGCTGCTCGGCCGGCAGGTCGCGGTCAAGCAGGTGCTGGTCTCCGAGAACGACGAGGCGCTCGCCGAGCAGCAGCGGCAGCGCGCGCTGCGGGAGGGCCGGATCGCTGCGCGGCTGAGTCATCCGCACGCGATCTCGGTCTACGACGTCGCCCAGGAGGGCGAGGTGCCCTGGCTGGTCATGGAGTACCTCCCCTCGCGCAGCCTGGCCGAGGTGGTCAGCGCCGACGGCCTGCTGCGGGTGGACCAGGTGGCGCAGATCGGGGCGCAGGTGGCCGATGCGCTGGCCGCGACGCACGCGGCGGGGATCGTGCACCGCGACGTCAAGCCGGCGAACATCCTGATCGGCCAGGGCGAGCGGATCGAGGGCCTGGTCAAGATCACCGACTTCGGGATCTCGCACGCCCACGGCGACGTCACCCTCACCACGACCGGTCAGATCACCGGGACGCCGGCGTTCCTCGCCCCGGAGGTCGCCCAGGGCTACGAGATGGGCGAGGCCAGCGACGTCTTCTCGCTCGGCGCGACGCTCTACACCTGCCTGGAGGGTCAGCCGCCGTTCGGCATGGAGGACAACGCCCTGGCGATGCTGCACAAGGTGGCCGCGGGCTCGATCCGGCCCTCGGAGCGGGCCGGCTCCCTCACCGCGCCCTTGATGCGGATGCTCGCCACCGACCCGGCGGAGCGGCCCGCGATGGCCCAGGTCCGGGACGAGCTGGCCACGCTCGCCGCCGGTCGGAGCGGGAACACCACCACCGTGCTGCTGGCCCGCACCGACCTGCGCCCGGCCGGCGGGCGCCCGCGCACCGAGGTCCTCTCCGCCGCGGAGCCCACCCCTGCTCCTGCGGCGACCGAGCGGCCCCGGGTGGCGCCCCTTGGTTGGAAGCCCGCGCGGCGGACGGCGCTGTGGGTGGCGGCGTCGCTGGCCGTCCTCGCCGTCGCCGCGCTGGTCGGCTTCTGGGCGCTGGGCCGGGACGATCCCGAGGGCGGTGGCACGCAGGCCGACCAGCCGGCGTCCTCGTCGCCCGCGGCACCATCGTCGGAGGAGCAGCAGACCGAGGAAGGCGTCGCCGGGGAGACCACGGCGGGCGCCGGGAACGGCGCCGCCCCGACGGTCGAGCAACCGGCCGAGGAGGTCCCGGCTCCCGCCGCCGACCCCGCCGACCCCGCCGCCGCGGCGACCGCCTTCTTCGCGCTCGTCCCCGGCGACCTGCCCGCGGCGCACGCGCTGACCAGCCCGTCGTTCCAGGCAGAGTTTCCGCTGGCCCGGTTCGCGGGCTTCTGGGGCGACTTCTCGGACGTGCAGATCAGCAACGTGCAGGCCGACGGCGACGACCGGGCGACCCTGGACATCACCTACGTGCGGCCCGACGGCTCCCGCGAGACCGAGCAGCACGTGGTGCAGTTCGCGGCCGACGCGAACGGCCGGCTCCTGCTGGCGCGGGACGAGGCCCGGTAGACCGCCCGGAACGCGACGACGGCGGCGTCCCCACGAGGAGACGCCGCCGTCGGACTGCGGTGGCGGTGGGATTTGAACCCACGGAGGCTATGAACCTCACACGCTTTCGAGGCGTGCTCCTTCGGCCGCTCGGACACGCCACCGCCGAAGAGACTACAGGCCCCTCTGCGCGCGGAAGAACGCACGTAGCAGCGTGGCGGACTCCTCGGCCCGGACCCCCGAGGTGACCTCCGGCCGGTGGTTGAGTCGCCGGTCGCGGACGACGTCCCAGAGCGACCCCGCCGCCCCGGCCTTGGGGTCGTCGGCGCCGTAGACCACCCGGTCGACCCGGGCCAGCACGCTCGCGCCGGCGCACATGGTGCAGGGCTCCAGGGTGACGACCAGCGTGCAGCCGGTCAGCCGCCAGCCGTCACCGTGCCGCTGCGCCGCTGCCCGCAGCGCCAGCACCTCCGCGTGCGCCGTCGGGTCACCGGTCTTCTCCCGCTCGTTGGCCGCCTCGGCCAGCACGGCCCCGTCGGGCCCGTGGACGACGGCGCCGATCGGGGTGTCTCCCCACTCCTGCGCCGCGGCGGCCAGCTCGAGCGCCCGACCCATCGCTGCGTCGAGGTCGAGGGTCACGAGTACCCCTGTGCACAGTCGACCTCTGCCCCGCCGGTGTGGGCAGAGGCCGACTGTGCGGAGAACAGGTTCCAGCTCACTCAGGGTCGTCCAGCGGGAAGCCGACCAGCGCGGAGAGCTCGGCGATCGCGACGGCGGGGTCGACGACCTTGATCGTGGAGAACCCCAGCGCGCGGGCCGGCTTGCAGTTGATGCCCAGGTCGTCCAGGTAGGCGCAGTCACCCGCCTCGATCCGCCGGCCGACCGCCTCGGAGAGCCGGTCCAGCGCCCGCACGTAGATCTCCGGCTCCGGCTTGCGGATGCCCTCGATCGACGACTCCACGATGACGTCGAACAGGTCGAGGATGTCGTCCATCCGCCCGCCGCGCTCCATCGGCGAGACGTTGTTCGACACCATCCCCAGCGGCAGGCCGGCGGCCTTCAGCGCGCGGATCGCCGCCACCATCGTCGGGCGCACCTCGCCCCTGAGCGCGGCCAGCACCCGGCCCGCGTCCAGCCGGTGCCCCAGCGCCGCCGCCTCGGCCTCGAACGCGGCCGAGAACCCGGCCACGTCCAGCTCGTTGCGCTCGAACCTCGCCCACGCGTTGGTGTCGGGATCGGTGGAGTTGAGCTGCCGGATCAGCCCGTCGGGCAGGCCGGCCTCGCGCTCGTAGGCGGCGAAGGCGGTCATCGGGCTCTCGGTGATCACCCCGCCGAGGTCGAAGATCACCGCCGAGACCGCGCCGCTCACGCAGTCACCGCCGCGGCGAGCTCGTCGGCGAACCCGAGCCGGGCAGCGATCCGCTCCACCATCTCCTCGGCCCACAGGTCATCCGCAGTCACGATCGTCCTCAGCTCCTCAGCAGGCAGACCGTCGTCGGCGAAGATCCCCAGATCCCCGCCCGGCCAGCCGCTCTCGTCGTCGTCGAAGGCGCCGTCGGTGTCGACGCCGATCCCGTACCGCTCCACCACCTCGGCGGCGAGCACCCATTCCAGCATCGTCGCGTCGGAGATCAACGCCCGCACCATGCCACCGGGCCCGTGCCGCAGGATGACGAAGTACAGCCGCGAGTCGACGACCACCACGAACGGGGGCGGCCAGGCGGAGGCGTCGAACTCCCCCAGCGCCCGCTCGAGGACCGGCAGCTCGTCCCCGGCGTCCCCGGCCAGCAGCTCGACCTGCCAGCGGCCCCCGGCGTGGGACACCCGCACCGCGTAGTTTCCCGGCACGGCGGGCGCGCCGTCGACCGTGCTCATCGCTTGCGCAACAGGGTCAGGCCGTCGGCCAGCGGCAGCAGCACGGTGTCCCAGCGCGGGTCCGCGGCGAGGGCGGTGTTGAGCTCGGCGAGCGCGCGGTCGTCCTCGTCCCGCGGGTCGAGCACCCGGCCGTCGCGCAGCGTGTTGTCCAGGAGGACGACGCCGTTCGGGCGCAGCCGCGGGTGCAGCTCCGCGACGTACGCGGCGTAGCCGGTCTTGTCGGCGTCGACGAACGCGAGGTCGAAGGTCGGCTCGGCCGGCAGCGACCGCAGCGAGGGCAGCGCGTCGCCCAGGCGGAGCTCGATCCGGTCGGCCAGCCCGGCGCGCGCCCAGTAGCGGCGGGCCACCGCCGTCACCTGCTCGTCGCGGTCGAGGCACAGCAGCGAGCCGTCCGCCGGCAGCCCGCGGGCGATGCAGAGCGCGGAGAAGCCGGTGAACGTGCCGATCTCGATCGCCGTCCGGGCGCCCAGGGCGGTGGTGAGCAGCCGCATGAGCACGCCCTGCTCGGGCGCGATCTGCATCGTGGCGGACACCTCGCCCCGTGCGGCCAGCTCCGCGGTCTCGCGGACGAGGTCGGCCATCACCTCGTCGAGCGGGTCCGAGGAGGCGCGCACGTACTCGGCGAGTTGCGGCGTGAGGAGGAACGACCTGGGGGTCATAGCCTCTGATCATGGCCGATACCCCCTCCTCGCCGGTCTCCACGATGCCGGTACCGCCGGTCTGCGTGGTCGGGCTCGGTCAGCTGGGGGGCTCGCTGGCCGCCGCGCTGGTCGCCGCGGGCCGTCCCGTGTCCGGCTGGGACGTCGACCCCGCCGCCCGCGACGCCGCCTCCGCGCGCGGGGTCGTGATCAGCCGGGAGCTGTCCGGCGTGGTCGTCCTCGCCGTCCCGCTGCCGGCCATGGCGACGGCGCTCGACGGGCTGACCACCGACCCCGAGGCGACCGTCACCGACCTGGGCTCGGTCAAGCTCCCCGTGCTCCAGGCGCTGACCCCGGTGCTCGGGCGCCGGTTCGTGGGCGGGCATCCGATGTGCGGCACCGAGCGCTCCGGCCACGCCGCCGTCGACGCGGGCCTGTTCACCGGCGCCCGCTGGGCGCTGTGCCTGGAGCCGGACACCGAGCTGCCGCGCTGGCTCCGGGTCGCCGAGGTGGCGCTCGCCGTCGGCGCCGAGGTCGTGCCGGTCACCGCCGCCGAGCACGACGCCGCCGTCGCCGCGATCAGCTCCGTGCCGCACCTGCTCGCCGCCGCGCTCGCGTCCGCCGCGGCGGACGCCGGCCCGCTCGCCCTGGCGCTGGCCGCGGGCAGCTTCGGCTCCGGCACCCGCGTGATCGGCAGCGACCCGGCGTTCGTCACCGCCATGGTCGAGGGCAACGCCGGTCCCACGGCCGCGGCGCTGGCCCGGGTGCGCGCCGAGCTGGACCGCCCGTGGCCGGAGCTGGTGGCCGTCGGGCACGCCGTCGCCACCCGCCAGGCCGGCCGGCGGACGGTGCGGGTGCCGCTCGAGCGGGCAGCGCTCCTGGCGCTGGGCCGCGCCGGGGGCGCGGTCACCGGCCGGCTGGCGGCGTTCCTGGAGGGCTGGGTGCCCGCCTGACCGTTTCGGGCCGCCGAGGAGGGGCAGGCACCCCCGCATGGACGAGACCGACATCCTCAGCCGCATCCACTCGCTGGTCGACGAGGAGCATGCGCTCCGCGACAGCGCGGAGCACACCGACGAGACCCGCGCCCGCATGGGCAAGCTCGAAGCCGACCTGGACCAGCTCTGGGACCTGCTGCGGCAGCGGCGGGCCAAGCGCCAGTACGACGAGGACCCCGACGAGGCGCAGCCCCGCCCGGAGCCGCAGGTGGAGAGCTACCTGCAGTAGGCGGTCAGGCCGACCGCTGCGCCGGCCTGCCGTGCTGTGCGCCCAGCAGCGCGAGCTGCCACTGCAGGCGGGCGCGCGGGTCGGCCACCTTGCGGCCGGTCACCTGCTCGATCCGCCGCAGCCGGTGCATGACGGTGTTGCGGTGGCAGTACAGCTCGTCGGCCGCGCGGGTGGGCGAGCCGTCGGAGGCCAGGAAGGCCGACAGCGTGTCCATCAGCACCTCGCGCTCGTCCTGAGGCAGCGCCAGGAGCCCACCGAGCGTCTGGCCCACCAGCCGGGAGCTGATCTCCGGGGAATTGCTCAGCAGCGCCTCGGGGAGCCGCTCGTCGATCGTCACGACCCGGCGGGTCTCGCGCGGGAGCGTGCGGGCGGCGGTCTCGGCCAGCCGGTAGGCCGAGCTCACCATCGCGGCGCCGTCCACGGGCGCGGACACCCCGACCGGCCCGGTGGTGAGCGCCTGCAGCCGGGAGCGGATCTCGTTGGCGCCCAGCGCACCGAGCGCGATCAGCCCGACCTGCGCGCCCGACCGCGTGCCCCACACCGAGCGGACGCCGTGCCGGAGCAGCTCCGGGCCCACGCCCTCGAGCCCCGAGGCGCCGTCCTCGATGGGCAGTGCGACGACGGCCATCAGTCGGCCGTCGAGCGACATCGCCAGCATGTCAGCGGCGGCGCGCACGAACGACGGGTCGTCGCCGCGGCCGTCCAACAGCCCGTCGAGCACCTGGCGGCGGGTCTCGTCGTCGACACCGGCCAGCCGGTACTGCTCTTCGCGATAGCCCTCCGCGAGGGCGGCGCACTCGAAGTCGTTGGCGCGCCAGACCGTTCCGGCCACCTGCAGCAGCAACGTGTCGTGCCGTCCGCCGGCCTGGGCCGAGACCCGGAGCAGCGCCTCCCAGGTGACCTGCCCGCCGAGCCGGTAGGCACGCAGCACCGACTCCAGCGGGATGCCCTGGGAGGCCCGGCGGCGGCCCACCTCGCGGGCACCGCGCAACGCCGGCCGGTCGGGGACGGGCGCGCCGACGAGCGCGAGGAGACCGTGCTCGAGGTTGTCCCGCGTCGAGCGGCGCAGCTCGACCTCGGACTCGGACTCGGCGATGAAGTTCCGATATGCCGGCTCGGTGCGCGCGAGGACGTCCACCATCCGATCGGTCATGGCGTCCAGCTGCTCGAGCAGCAGTGGGGCGAGGTCGACCAGATGGGACGAGACCTCGGTGTCGAACGCCTGCACTCGATCTCCTTCTCCGACTAGCGCGACCTGGACGAGACGTGACGCACAGCACAACATGTGGTTGCCAGGACTGTGCGGCGAGCCCATTGTGACCCGCCGCACGCGCGAGCTGGTGCCGACGGACCCACTCGTGACCGAATCGTCGCCGTGTCAGCCGCCCCCCACCCCCTGCCGGCCGATCCGGCGGGCTGGGCAGCGCGACCGGCGCTGCCCACTAGGCTGGCCCTGCGGACCGGGGGGCCGCGTTCGTCCCGAGTCGATGACAGAGAGCGAGCATGGGCCGCCACGCTGATTCCACCGCCATCCCGCGCCGGTTCCCCCCGCTCCTCATCGCTGCCGGGACCGTGGTCGCACTGCTCCTCGCGGGGGGCCTCGCGTGGTTCCTGCTGGCGGGCGGCGACGACGGCGTGGCCTGCGCGACCCGGTCGACCGTGGCCGTGACGGTGACCCCCGAGCTGGCCGCCCTGGCCGACGACCTGCTCACCGACCCCGATGCGCTCGGCGCCGACGGCTGCGTCACCGCCGAGGTGACCGCCCAGGAGCCGTTGCAGACCGCCGGTGACCTCGCCGCCCTCGACGCCGACGCACTGCCCGACGTCTGGGTGCCCGACTCCTCCCTGTGGTTCCCCCGAGCCGGGGACGCGGAGCTCTCACCGGGCTCGTCGATGGCCACCTCCCCCGTCGTCCTTGCCACCAGCACCGCCGTCGTCGAGGCGCGCGGCTGGTCCGACGAGGCGCCGTCCTGGGGGGCCGCCCTCACCGGCGACCAGCCGGTCGCGATGCCGGACATCGCCTCGAGCGGCGAGGCCCTGGCCGCGCTCTCCGCGCTGCGCACCGCGGTCGGCGACGGCGACGCGGGCGACACCGCCGTCGTGCAGGCCGTGCTGGCCGCCGACCGTGCCGCCGGTGGCGCCACCAGCGCGCTGGAGTCCGCCGGTGCGAACAGCACCGACGCCCCGCTCGTCCCGGTCTCCGAGCAGGCGGTCTACGCCGCCCGGGCGTCCGACGCCACGTCCGCGCTCGTGGCGGTCTACCCCTCGGGCGGCTCCCCCGTGCTCGACTACCCGGTCGTCCGGGTGGGCGCCCCGACCGGTGACCAGAGCCGCGCGGTCGATTCCGTCGTCGCGGTGCTGACCTCCGACGAGGCCCGGGCCGCCGCCGCCGAGGCCGGCTTCCGTGATGCCGACGGCGCCGCACCCCCGGCCGCCGGCGAGGAGAGCGGCATCCTCGCCGAGGCCCCCGAGACGATCGCGCTCGACCCGACCGAGGTGCAGGCGCTGTTCGCCCGGCTGGCCGCGCTCGCCGCACCGTCCCGGCTGCTCGCCGTCGTCGACGTCTCCGCGTCGATGGAGGCGGGCGTCGGCGGCGGCGGCACCCGCGCCACCCTCGCCCGCGACGCCGCCAAGAGCACGCTCGCGCTCATCCCGGGCCGCTCCGCGCTGGGTCTGTGGGTGTTCGCCCGCGAGCTCGACGGCGGCACCGACTGGCAGGAGCTGGTGCCGACCCGCGCCCTCGACACCGAGGTGGACGGACGCACGCAGCGTGCGATCCTCCAGGAGCAGGCCGATTCGTTCCCCTCGCGCCTCTCCCCCGGCGGCACGGGGCTCTACGACACGGTCCTCGCCGCCGTCCGCAAGGCCCGCGTCGACTACGACCCGACCGCCGTGAACGCGGTCGTGATCATCACCGACGGCACCGACGAGGACGACGGCAGCGTGGGCCTGGACGGGCTGCTGCGGACCCTCGTCGCGGAGGCCGATCCCGGCCGGCCGGTGAAGGTCGTCGGCATCGCCCTCGGCCCCGACGCCGACCTGAGCGCTCTGCAGCAGATCGGCGAGTCCACCGGCGGCGCCGCCTACCCCGCGCTCGACGAGAACGACCTGCAGACGGTGCTCTACGACGCCCTCCGCCAGCGCGGGTAGCGGACTCGCACAGGGGCTCGACGCGTCGGGCCGCTCAGCCCGCCTCGGGCACCAGCTCGACGACGTCGTCCGCGAACGTCAGCCGGGCGCCCGTGCGCGCCTGGAGCTCCTCGCGGCTCAGCCCCGCCACCAGCTCGCGCACGACCAGCCCGCCGGGGGTCACGTCGATGACCGCCAGTTCGGTGAAGATGCGGTCCACGACGCCGGCCGCGGTGAGCGGATAGGTGCACAGCGGCAGGATCTTCGGGGTGCCCACCTTGGTGGTGTGGGTCATGAGCACCAGCACCCGCTTGGCGCCGACCGCGAGATCCATCGCACCGCCCACCGCCGGCGGGTGGCCGACCTCGTCGGTGGCCCAGTTCGCCAGGTCCCCCGCGGCGGAGACCTGGAAGCCGCCGAGCACGGTGACGTCGATGTGCCCGCCGCGCATCATCATGAACGAGTCGGTGTGGTGGAAGTAGGAGCCGCCGGGCAGCAGCGTCACCGGCTGCTTGCCCGCGTTGATCAGCTCGGGGTCGCCCTCCCCCGGCGCCGGCGCCGGTCCCATCCCGAGGATCCCGTTCTCCGAGTGGTAGACGATCTCCTTGTCGGGCGAGACGACCTGACCGACCAGTGTGGGCATGCCGATGCCGAGGTTGACGTAGGCGCCGCTGGGGATGTCGCGGGCCACGCGGCGGGCCATGTCGGACAGCGACAGCCGGGGGCCGCTCACGAGCCCTCCACCCGCACGACCCGGTCGACGAAGATGCCGGGGGTCACGATGCACTCGGGGTCCAGGTCGCCGAGCTCGACGAACTCGCGCACCTGGACGACGGTCACGGTGGCGGCGGTGGCCATCGTCGGGCCGAAGTTCCGCGCGGCCGTGGAGTAGACGAGGTTGCCCCAGCGGTCGGCCTTCCGCGCCTTGATCAGGGCGACGTCACCGTGCAGCGGCTCCTCGAAGACCTGCCGGCGTCCGTCGATGATCCGCACCTCCTTGCCCTCGGCGAGCAGCGAGTCCGCACCCGCGGGGGTGAAGAACCCGCCGAGCCCGGCGCCGGCCGCGCGCATGCGCTCGCTCAGCGTGCCCTGCGGGACGAGCTCCAGCTCGATCTCCCCGGCGCGGTAGCGCTCCTCGAACCAGATCGAGCCGCTGGTCCGGGGATAGGAGCAGATGATCTTGCGGACCCGGTGCTCGCGGATGAGCGCGGCCACGTCGGTCTCGCCGCTGCCGGCGTTGTTCGTGACCAGCGTGAGGTCGCGGGCGCCCTCGTCGAGCAGGGCGTGCACCAGTTCCACCGGGATGCCGGAGTTGCCGAACCCGCCGACGAGCACGGTCGCGCCGTCCGCGATCCCGGCCACCGCCTCGGGCAGCGAACCGACCCTCTTGTCGATCACAGGCTCCCCGTCCGCTCGTGCGGGCAGCGCGCCCGCTCCCGCCCACTCTGCACCAGCCCCCGCCGGCACCTCATCCGGGCCGCGCACGGGCGGCGGGTCGTGGCCGGATCAGTGCCGGCCGGGCCGCCGTCGGGTCATCGAGACCAGCCCCGCACCGGTGGCCGTGAGCGCCCCGGCCGCGGCGAGCAGCGGCACGAGCGGCCGCTCGTCCTCCGGCCCGCCGGTCACGGCTGCGGCCACGTCCAGAGGCACGTCCGCGGCGGCGGTGGAGCTGGTGCCGACGACGTCGAGGGAGGCCTCGCCGGCCGCGGTCCAGGCGGGGATGAGCACCTCGGTGACGACGGCGCCGTCGTGGTCCGCGATGGCCGAGCCCAGCACCTCACCGCTGCCGTGCAGCGCGATGGTGACCCGCTCGCCGGGCAAGTATCCGTCCACGCGGACCCGGATGGTGCCGCCGGCGGCGACCGGCGCGGCACTCGTCCGCGCCCCGGCCTGCGGCGCCGGCGGGCGGGAGGACGACGGGGCGGGCTCGCCCTGCCCGGGCAGGGTCGGGGACGACGTCGTCGCGGTCGAGGAGGGAGCGGGCCCGGGCGTGGTCGGCCACGGGGAGGACGACGACGGCGTGCTCGACGGCTCGGCCGGTGTCGCCGTCCCGGGGCTGGGCTCCGGGGTAGTCGTCGGGGACGGCGACGGGCTCGACGGGCTCGACGGGCTCGACGGCGGAGCGGTGACCTTGTCGCAGTCCTCGGTGGTGGGCCGGGTGAAGGTGTACTCGTCGAGCTCGTCGACGAAGCCGGTCCCGGAGCCGTCCTGCGCGGTGTACTCCAGCCGCCCGTCGATCGTCTCCCCGGGCTCGACGTCGCCGGTGCGCAGGACGACGGTCTCGCCGGGCTGGAGCAGGGCCTCGTCCTCGCCCCCGGGGATCCGCGTCGTGGCCAGCCGGACGGCGTAGGCGGACGTGCCGGCGACGACCTCGACGACCAAGCCGCCGGGCTGGCAGCTGGGGCCGCGGGTGACCCGCGCGTCGGGCAGGCTCGGATCGTCGATGGCCGCGGCCGGCGCGGCCGCGAGGATCCCCGCCACGGCGAGGCCCAGGACGAGGCCGGCGAGCCGGGCGGCGAACCGCGACGTCGCGGCGCGGTGAGCGCGGCGTTGGGTGATGTCGATCGGCCTGCCCCCCGGATCGGCGCCTCGTTCATCCGATGATGGCCGAGGTGACGCATCGTCGCCAGTGCGTCACCGGATCCGATCGGCCGCCTCGGCGTGTCGGCCGGTGTGTCGCTGATTCCGACGTGACCTGCGAGGACACGCCCGGCCGGACGAACTCGTCCCGAAGGCTTGACGGACATGTGTGGCCTAGCTCACAGTTGGCCTCGGGCGGGGGTAGCCGGTAACGAGTGGCTTCCCATCGCTGGGAAGACCGACCAACGCGGCCAGACCGTCAGGACCGGCCCCCCGCCCCTCTTCTCCCGCGGGCGGTCCACTCGCTGCGGAACGCCTGAGGCGCCTGCGACTTCCGGCGGCGACATTCGCCTGATCTGATGACACAAAGTAGTTATCCGATCACGCGGCCGTAGGGTCGTCGCCGAGGGCTCTTCGATGCCGACCACCATGTCGCCGTCGTCCTCGAGCACGGCAACTCCGGCGTCCTCGTGCCGGGAGACGGGAGCACCGACGTGCCGTCGGTCCTCGACCACAACGCGCCCACCTCCACCCGGCGACGCCTCGGCGCCGCTACCGCGGCTCTCGCCCTGCTGACGACGGCGGGCCTCCTGCTCGACCAGTCCGGCAGCGCCCGGGCCGCCACCTCGATCGACCTGGGCGCGGCGGACGGCTACGCCGTGCTCGCCGGTTCCGGGATCACGAACACCGGCAGCACCGAGATCACCGGTGACCTCGGCACCGCTCCGAACCCGTCGGTCACCGGGGAGTACGACATCGTCCTCGACGGCGAGCACCGGACCGTTCCGGAGGCCACCGCCGCCCAGGCCGGGCTGCTCGCCGCGTTCGACGCCGCAGCGGCCCAGGCACCCACGCAGACCATCTCGGCCGACCTCGCCAATCCGGCCGCGACGCTGACCCCCGGCGTCTACACCCAGGCGACGGCGATGGGGCTCACCGGCACCCTGACCCTCGACGGCCAGGGCAACGCCGACTCGGTCTTCATCTTCCAGGCCGACGACACGCTCACCACCGGCTCCGCCAGCCGGATCGTGCTCACCAACGGCGCCCAGGCGTGCAACGTGTACTGGCGGGTGGCCGTCTCGGCGACGCTCGGCTCCGACAGCGAGTTCGTCGGCACCATCCTGGCGGGCACGTCGATCACCCTGGACGACCGCGCCAGTGTGAGGGGCCGGCTACTCGCCCGGAACGGTGCGGTGACGATGATCGACAACGTCATCACCCGGCCGGTCTGCAGCACACCGCCCGCCACGCCCAGCGCGACCGCGACCCCCGCGGCCCCCGCAGCCGACGGCACGCCGGCTCCCGCGACCCGAGGCACCGCGGGCACCGCGGGCACCGCGGGCACCGGCCCGACCGCATCCGGCCGCGACGGCTCTCCCGCCCGCACCGGCCCCCAGGTCTCGCGCGTCCCGGTCGGCTCGGTGGACGCCGGCGACGGGAGCAGCGCGCCCGGCACCCGCGAGTGATCTTCCCCGGCTGGATCCGGGCCCGGGGGGCGCTGGCCGGCGCGTTGCTCGCCGTCCTCGTGACGGGGTGCGGCACCGGGAACGCGGAGGTCGACGCGGCTCCCGCCTCTCCGGCGGCGTCGTCGCCGGCCGCTCCGATGGCGGAGGCAGCGACGGCGGCGCCCGTGCGGCTGCTCGTCCCGGGCATCGGCGTCGACACCGACCTGATGGAGCTCGGCCTGCAGGCGGACGGCTCGCTGGAGGTGCCACCTGCAGGCTTTCCGGCGGGCTGGTTCACCGGTGCCCCGATGCCCGGTGCGATCGGCCCAGCCGTGATGGCGGGGCACGTGGACTGGGCGGGTGAGCCCGGGGTCTTCTACGACCTGCGCGAGCTGGAGCCGGCCGACCGGATCACGGTCGCGCGGGCCGACGGCAGCTCGGTTGTCTTCGCCGTCACCTCGGTGCAGCAGTTCGCCAAGGACGAGTTCCCGACCGCCGCCGTCTACGGGGACCTGGACCACCCGGGGCTCCGGCTGATCACCTGCGGCGGGTCCTTCGACCCGGCCGAGCGCAGCTACTCCGACAACATCGTCGTCTTCGCCGACCTCGTTCCGGCCTGACCGGGCCGGGCGGGGCGGGGCCGGGCGGGGCCGGCCCCGCGCCTGAGGCCGCCGCCCCCGTGGGCGTCCTCACCCCCCGGGCGCGGTCTCCGGTGACGCCTCGCGGGACGCCATGCCCTCCGGGGCCGGTCCCGGCTCGGGCGCAGGCGACGGCTCGGGCTCGGGCTCGGGCTCGGGCTGAGGCGACGGCTCCGGGGCGGGCGACGGTTCCGGGGCGGGCGGAGGCGGCGGCGTCCACCGGGCGCCATTGCTCACCAGGACCGTCACAGGCTGGTCGGTGCTCGCGACCATGCCCGGTCCTGGCCGCACCTCCACGACCGCTCCCGGCCGACGGGCGCTGTCGACCGGCGTGACGGCCGCCGTGAGCCCCACGCCGGCCAGCAGGCTGCGGCACCGGCTCTCGTCGGCGCCGACGCAGCCGCGGGGCACGGTCCGCCGGGTGCCCTCGACGTACCGGGGATCGGCCGGCGCGAAGCGGGCGGCCGGCCGGTCCGAGAGGATGGGCGCCATCGAGTCGTGCCAGATCTGGGCGGCCTTGCCGCCACCGAAACCGCCGACGTCGCGGTTGGCGACGGGGTCGTAGAGCAGGACGCTCGCCGAGATCTGCGGCGTGAAGCCGACGAAACCGATCGAGTAGTTGTTCTGCGTCGTGCCGGTCTTGCCGGCGATCTCGTGCCCGGGGACGTAGGCCCGGCGGGCGGTCTGCCCCGGGAACCCCGGCTCGACGTCCTTGCGCAGGGCCTGGGAGAGGGTGTTCGCCAGGCCGACGTCGACCACCTGCTCGCACCCACGCGACCCGCCCAGCGGCCGGCCGTCGGCGTCGGTGAGGGGCTGCCCGTCGCGGTCGAGCACCTCGTCGACCGGCGTGGGTGCGCACCGCACCCCGCCCGAGGCCAGCGTGGCGTAGGAGTTGGCCAGGGCCAGCGGGCTGGTCGCCTCGGAGCCGAAGGTGAACGACCCCCGGTTCTCCGCGACGATCGCGTCGGCCACCGGATCCAGCGACGTGAGCCCGAGCCGCTGGGCCATGCGCACCGGTCCCTCCACCGAGCCCAGCCGATCCTCGAGCGCGAGGAAATAGGTGTTGGAGGACCGGTACAGGGCCTCCTCCATCGTCAGCGTGCTCGGGTAGGCGCCGACGTTCTCCACGTCGTAGGGGCCGTCCCCGTCGGT
Source organism: Mycobacteriales bacterium (assembly GCA_038256725.1). Classification (GTDB taxonomy): domain Bacteria; phylum Actinomycetota; class Actinomycetes; order Mycobacteriales; family Geodermatophilaceae; genus Blastococcus. The sequence continues at coordinate 19,401 of JBBSKB010000022.1, forward strand.
GTACACGTCGGACACGTACGGGTCCGACGTCGTGATGCGGTGCTCGAGACCGAAGCCCTGCTCCATCGCCGCGGCGGCGGTGAACGTCTTGTAGATCGAGCCCGCACCCTGCCCGGCGGTCAGCGCCAGGTTGACCGATGTCCGGGTGGGGTTGCCGGGCGCGGCGCCGAAGGTCCGGTTCACCGCCATCGCGAGGACCCGGCCGGTGCCGGGCTCCACCGCGGTGTAGATGCCGGCGACCGGGTCCTCCTCGGCGACCGTGGCGCGCACCGCCAGGTCACCCGCCCACTGCATGGCGGGAGTGAGCGTCGTGCGCACCGTGAGCCCGCCGGTCTCCAGGAGGTCCCGGGACAGGCCCAGCTCGCCGGTGAGGTACTGGAGCACGTAGTCGCAGAAGAAGCCGGCCGCGGTCGCCTCGCGGCAGCCCCGCGGCGGGCCCTCCCCCGGCTGGAGCACGACCGGGGCCCGCCGCGCCTCGTCGGCGGCCTGCTGCTCGACCATGTCGAGCTCCACCATGCGCCCCAGGACGACGTCACGCCGCTGGGTCGCCCGGTCGGGTGCGACGAACGGGTCGTAGGCAGCCGGGCTCTGCACGAGGCCGGCCAGCGTGGCGGCCTGGGCCAGGTCGAGCGCCTCGGGGGTCACGTCGAAGTAGGTCTCGGCGGCGGCGGCGATCCCGTAGGCGCCGGCGCCGAAGTACACGCGGTTGAGGTACCGGGTCAGGATCTCGTCCTTCGTGTAGCGCTTCTCCAGACCCAGGGCCAGCTGCGCCTCCTGGAGCTTGCGGCCCACGCTCTGCTCGGTGGCGCCCTCCCGCGCCTCGGCGTCGTCCGCCGTCTGCAGCCGGATCTGCTTCACCAGCTGCTGGGTCAGCGTGGAGCCGCCCTGGACGACGCCGCCGGCCGCCACGTTCGTCACCACCGCCCGCGCCAGACCCTGGACGTCGACGCCGGAGTGCTCGTAGAAGCGTGAGTCCTCGATGGCGACGAGGGCATCCTTGACGACCGGCGCGATCGCCTCGCTGGGGACCACCGTGCGGTTGCGCCGGTACAGCTCGGCGAGGACGCGGCCGTCGGCGGCGAGGATCCGGGTGTTGCCCGGCGGCGTGCGGTCCAGCAGGTCGGCGCCGACCGGGCGGAACACCTCGGCCGTGGTCCGGGTGGCCAGGGCGGCCCCACCGACCAGGGGCCAGGCCAGCCCCGCGGTCAGCGCTCCCGCCAGGACGATGCCGAGGAGGAGGAGCCCCAGGGCCCGGAGCCGGCGTGGGCGGGTGGGCGGGGCATCCTCGACGGCGGGCAGCAGCAGTCCGTCAGCGGGACGGGCGGGCACGGGACTCCTTCGGCAGCAGCGGGGTCGGGGCCCGCCATGGCGACGGGGCCGAACCCCACCGTGCCCCGATCCGGGCGGCCGGCCGCGTGATCGGCCGGATCGTCACCGGAACGCAAAGGGAGTGCGGGCCACGGAGACGACGAAGCGGCCCCGCACTTCCGTCGAAGTGCGGGGCCGCTCGGTGTCTCAACCAGACGTGCACCCGAAGGGATTCGAACCCCTAACCTTCTGATCCGTAGTCAGATGCTCTATCCGTTGAGCTACGGGTGCCTGTGTTCAGTTGTCGTACGCGGAGGCTCCGGGATTTGAACCCGGGATGGGGATTAACCCAAACCGCATTAGCAGTGCGGCGCCATAGACCGGACTAGGCGAAGCCTCCCGGGGTCCGAGTTCCCTCGTAACCGCCGACGGAGAGACTACCAGCGCCCCGGACCGCCGTCGCAGCCCGGGTGACGGGCCGACCCTCCCGCTCACGCGCCCCTACATCGAGTGCGACGAACTCGTGGCGATCAGCGGCCGATGGCCACGAGTTCGTCGCACTCGGCGCACGAGGGCCGCTCGGTCAGGCGGCGACGGGCCGGCGGACGGCGTCGCCCGCCAGCACCGAGGGGCGGCGTCCGGGCACCAGCGTGATGGCGACGGCGGTGGCCGCGCCCACGGCGGCCAGCGACAGGCTGCCGCTGACCCCGAACCGGCCCTCGATCAGCGCGCCACCGACGGCCGCGCCGATGGCCGAGGCGCCGACGGTGATCGTGGAGAGCCAGGTGAAGGCCTCGGTGGTCGCGTGCGTCGGCGCCATCGAGCCGACCAGCGTGTTCTGCACGGTCAGCGTGGGGGCGATCGCCGTCCCGCCCAGGAAGAGCAGCACGCCCAGCGCCCACGGGCTCGAGACCCAGGCCAGGGGCGCGAGACCGATCGTCACGCCGAGCAGGAGCAGCCGGTACTGGCGCGGCAGCGACATGCTGAGCACGCGGGCGCCGAACCAGAGGCCGCCGATGATGGAGCCGAGGGCCCAGAGCGCCAGCAGCAGGCCGGACATGCCGGGCGCACCGATCTGCTCCGCGAACGCCGGGACGGCGACCTCGAGCGCCCCGAAACCGAGCATCAGGGCCGCGCCGCTGATCAGCAGCCGCGGCATGCCCGGCGTCCGGACGGTCGAGAACATCCCGGCGCCCGTCCCCGGCGAGGGGACGTAGGCCCGGGTGGCCGCCGAGGTGGCGATACCCAGGGAGCCGGCGACGGCGAGCACGCCCGCGACGCCGATGGCCAGGGCCGGGGAGGTGAGCACGGCGAGCGCGGCGACCAGCGACGGACCGACGACGAAGACGAGCTCGGTGGCGGTGGCGTCCAGCGCGTAGGCGGTCGGGCGCACCCGGGGGTCGACCCGCGACCAGAGCGCGCGCACGGTGCCCGACACCAGCGGGGTGGTCGCACCGGCTCCGGCGGAGGCGGCGATGACGGCCGCGTCGGGCGCGCCGCCCAGGACGACGACGATCAGCAGCGCCAGGAGCAGCGGGTAGGCGGCGGCCTGCGCGAGCAGCACGGGGCGGGGGCCACGGCGGTCGGCGAGGCGGCCGAGGATCGGGGCCATGACCGCCGAGGCGACGCCCAGGGTGGCGGCCGCGAGCCCGGCCATGGCATAGGAGCCCGTCTGCTGCTGCACCATGAGCAACAGGGCCAGCGGCACCATCGCCGAGGGCAGCCGGCCGGCGAAGCCGGCGAGCAGCAGCACGGGGGCCGAGGGCAGCCGCCAGACAGGGAGGTACGCACGCACGGGAGAGCTCGTTTCACACTTGCGGGAAGAAGGAATCCGTAGGGGGTCAAAGACGGTTGATCACCTACGGGACGCGACGGTAACACGGATCGGTAGGGAGTCATATGGATTACGACACCTACGGGTCGACTGCGGTGGAGCTGGCGATCGAGCTGGCCAACATCGAACGCAGCGACCCGGAGTGGGCGCGCGCCTTCCTGGGCTCCCACGACGAGTGGTTCACCCCGGGCACCTCGCTCGAGCTCTCCGCCGGTGAGACCTCCCGGGCCGCCGCGACCGCCGCGCTGGTGCGCGCCGTCGCACTGGCCGAGTCGCAGGCCGACGTCCTGGAGCGGCTCAACGAACTGCTGGCGCTGGCCCGGCCGCGGCCGTACGCCACCGATCACGACGGCGAGCTGCACCTGCACTACGCCCGCCCCGACGCCCCCGTGCTGGAGCAGTTGACGACGACGGTGGCGATGGGGCTCTCCCAGGTCGTCGTCCAGCACGGCTGGCAGCGGCTGGGCGTCTGCGCGGCCGAGAGCTGCGACGACGTCTACGTCGACACCTCCCGCAACGCCAGCCGCCGCTACTGCTCCAACACCTGCGCCAGCCGGTCCACCGTGGCCGCGTACCGCGCCCGCCAGAAGACGGACTGATCCTTCGGGGCCGATCCGATTCCGGAACGCAACCGGCTGTTCTTCCGGGTGAACCTGCTGGTCAGCGCGTCGATCTCACCCGATCGGGTGAACGCTGCCGAGGTCGATCCAGAGGGCACTGGGCGCAGCCGAACTTCCCGGACATGAGCAGGTTCAGGACGACGACGACGATGCCGTTCGCGCATCTCTCCGGAGCGACGTCCGCGCTCCGCACCCAGTTGGGCCGCCAGATCGCCGCCGACGAGGACCACGCCGGCGCCGACTGGTCGACGCTGTGCGTCCTCGGGCCGGTCGAGACGTTCGACCCGCACGGCGCCGTGCAGTTCGAGTACCGCGGTTCGGTCGAGCCCCGCCGCCTGGTGGCGCTGCCGAACCGGGCGGCACGCAGCCGCCACTGAGCGCCTCGCCCGCACGGCTGGGCGGGGCGGTGCGGATGGGGCGGACGGGAAGGGCCCCGAGCGAGCCTGGCCCGTTCCGACCCCGGCCCGGGCGACGCTGCGGCCGTGATGCGCTACCGAGTGGTGACCCAGGACGGCCAGGAGGCCGGTGCGTTCCTCGCACCGGACGACGACCTGGCCGCGATGCGCCGGGGCCTGCAGCTCCGGGACACCCACGTGCGCGCTGCGATCGACGCCCCGGACCCCGACGAGTACCGGTTGGAGAAGTGGGTCGCCGGCGCGTGGGACTTCGCCGGCCGCTACGCCTTCGCGGGCACCGCACCCGTTGCACTCGTCGCCTGACCGTTCCGCGTCCCGGGCCGCGGCCCGGCCGCCGCTGAACTACCGTCCCGGCGTGCCCACCCCGCCGAACCTGGACGCCCGGCTGCACGCCCTCGTCGGCGGGCTGCCCAGCTCCCCCGCCGACCGCTGGTTGCACCGGCTCACCCGCGCCGCGAACCACGGCCGGCTGTGGCTGGTCATCGGCGGACTGCTGGCGATCCGCCGGGGGCCGCTGCGCCGCGGCGCGCTGCGCGGAGCCGGCTCGCTGGCGATCACCAGCGCACTGGTCAACACCCTCCTGAAGGGCGTGTTCCGGCGCGGCCGTCCCGAGCACAGCGGGCGCAGCGAGCGGCTGCTGCGCCGCGCGCCGACGTCGTCGTCCTTCCCGAGCGGGCACGCGGCCTCCGCGGCGGCCTTCGTCACCGGCGTGGCCATGGAGTCGCTGCCGGTGGGTGCCGCGCTCGCGCCGGTCGGGCTCGCCGTCGGCTACTCGCGGGTGCACGTCGGCGTGCACTACCCGGGGGACGTCGCCGCCGGGTTCGCCGTCGGCGTGGGCGTGGCCGCGGCCACCCAGCACTGGTGGCGGGTGCGGCCCACCGAGCCGGCCCGGGTGCGCCCGGCCTCGGACGCGTCCGCCCTCCCGGACGGCGAGGGCCTGGTCGTCGCGGTGAACCCGCGCTCGGGCCCGGACGACTACGACGCCGCCGGTGACATCCGACGGCTGCTCCCCCGCGCCCAGGTGCTCGAGCTGACCGAGGACGCCGGCGTCGACGAACTGCTGCGGGCGGCGGCCCGCGAGGGCGCGCGGGCGCTGGGCGTCGCCGGCGGGGACGGCAGCGTGGCCGCGGCCGCCGCGGTGGCGCTCGAGCACGGGCTGCCGCTGGCGGTCATCCCTGCCGGCACGCTCAACCACTTCGCCCGCGATGTCGGCCTGCTCACCCCGCAGGACGCCGTCGACGCGGTCCTGGCCGGCGAGGGGGTGACCGTCGACGTCGCCGAGGTCAACGGCACGCCGTTCCTCAACACGTCGAGCATCGGCGCCTATCCGGAGATGGTGCGCCGCCGCGACCGGCTGTCCGGGCGGCTGGGGAAGTGGCTGGCGCTGACCGTGGCCGCGGCCCAGGTGCTGCGCACGGGGACGCCGGTGGAGCTCGACGTCGACGGGCAGCGGCTGCGGGTCTGGATCCTCTTCGTCGGCAACGGCCTCTACACCCCGCGCGGGCTCTCCCCTGCGTGGCGCCCGCGGCTGGAGGACGGGCTGCTCGACGTCCAGTACCTGCGCGCCGACCTCCGCCTCGGCCGTACCCGCGCGGTGCTGGCCACGCTGCTCGGCGTCAGCGAGCACAGCCGCAGCTACGGCAAGTTCCAGACGGCGCAGCTGGACGTGGTGTCGCGGTCCGGCCCTCAGCGGGTGGCCTACGACGGCGAGATGGGCGAGCCGGCCACCGAGTTCCGGTTCCGCAAGCGCGCGTCCCTGACGGTGTACTGCTGCCGCGACCGCTGATCGGCAGGGCGGTGGCCCGTCGCGGTCACCCAACGTAGCGACGCGAACCCGTGGCGGGGACGGGATCCTGCGCTTACCGTCCCCGAATCGCATTCGCTCGTCGACCTGGGTTGGTCATCATGCGGACAACCGTCCCTCCCTCTTCCCAGGGCCGTCCGGGCGCGGCTGGTGTCCTCCCGTTGCTCCGGACCCTCGCCGGGGCTGCCGCTCGTGTGGAGACGTGGGCCGCGGCGACGGACGCCCGCCGGCGCACGTCGCGAGCCCTGGCCGTCCTCGACCGCGACGCGTGGGACGTGACCCACGACGTCCGCCTCCCCGGCATCGCCCGGGTCGACCACCTCGCCGTGGGGCCCAGCGGCGTGTACGTGTTCGCCAGCAAGGCCTGGCAGGGGTTGGTGACCGTGGATCACAAGGGCGCGACGATCACCCCCGAGCGCGACCCGGGGTCGGCCTGGACCGCCCGCGGCCCGCACCGCGCGCTGCCACCGACCGCCTCCGCCGTCGCGCGGGCGTTGGCGACGGCGAGTGGCCGGCCCGTCACCGCCCCGCGGGCCGTCGTCGTCGTCTGGGCGCCGTTCCCGGAACGGGTCGCCGTGTGCGCCGGGATCTCCTACGTCGCGGGCGAGCACCTCGTCGAGTGGCTGGCCGACCAGCCGGTCCGGTCGCAGCCGGCCCGGGAGTGGTCCCCGCCGCAGCTCCATCGCCCGGCCGACCCCCCGCTGGTCGCCTCCGTGCGTGCGGTGACGAGCTAGGCGCCACGAGCCGGGACGACGGACGCGCCCCCAGGAGGCTCCCTACCGAGGCCGGAGGGTTCGACGCACACCAGGCGGGTTGCTGCAGTGATCGCTACCGTCGGGCGGGGAGATCTGCACGAGGCGCTGAGCAGTGCGGCACCCGACGTCCGCAGAGGTACACAGGGAAAGAGGTCACCATGCTGGTCCGCCGGATCGCCCGGCCACTGCTCGCCGCCCCGTTCGTCTACGGCGGCATCAGCACCCTGCGCAAGCCGCAGGACCGCGTCCCGGGGGCAGCCCCGGTCGTGGAGAAGATCGCCGAGACCGCCGACAAGCAGCTGCCGGTCCAGGTCCCCCGCGACGTCGAGCAGTACGTGAAGGCGAACGCCGCGCTGCAGGTGGGTGCGGGCGCGCTGTTCGCCCTCGGCCGCCTCCCCAGGCTGACGTCGCTGGCGCTCGCCGGCTCGACCGTGCCGACGACGCTGGCCGGTCACCGGTTCTGGGAGGAGGACGACCCCAAGGTCTCCTTCGAGAAGATCGCGCACTTCGTCAAGAACCTCGGGCTGATCGGCGGGCTGCTGCTGGCCGCCGTCGACACCGAGGGCAAGCCGTCGGTGGGCTACCGGGCGCGCAAGGGCGCCAAGGCCGCCGCCGCGGCGACGGAGAAGAGCTTCGAGAAGGCCTCCGAGCGCGCCGCCAAGGCGCAGAAGAAGGCCGCGAAGAAGCTTCCGAAGCACTGAGCGGGGTCGAGCCCTGAGCACGCCCCTGGCGCCCGCGGCCGCGCTCCGGAGGATCGCCTTCCTCCTGGAGCGCGCCCGCGAGCCCAGCTACCGGGTGCAGGCGTTCCGCACCGCCGCAGCGGTCGTCGACGGCCTCGGCGAGGGCCAGCTCGACCTGAAGATCCGCACGAACACGCTCGAGGACCTGAAGGGCGTGGGCCCCAAGACCGCCGCGGTCGTCGTGCAGGCACAGAAGGGGCAGGTGCCGGAGTACCTGGCGAAGCTCGAGCAGGACCTCGCCGAGCTCGTCCCCATGGCCGACGACGTCGCGGCGTTCCGCGCCGCGCTCAAGGGTGACCTGCACCTGCACTCCGACTGGTCCGACGGCGGCAGCCCGATCCGCGAGATGGCCGAGGCCGCCATCGCGCTGGGCCACGAGTACATGGCGCTGACCGACCACTCCCCCCGGCTGACCGTCGCCAACGGCCTGTCCCCCGCGCGGCTGGAGGAGCAGCTGGACGTCGTCGCCGCGCTCAACGAGGCGCTCGCGCCCTTCCGGATCCTCACCGGCATCGAGTGCGACATCAACGTCGACGGCAGCCTGGACCAGACCGACGAGCTGCTCGGCCGGCTCGACGTCGTCGTCGCCAGCGTGCACTCGGACCTGCGGGCGGCGAGCGCGCAGATGACCGAGCGGATGCTCACCGCCGTCGCCAACCCCCACACCGACGTCCTCGGGCACTGCACCGGCCGGCTGGTCATCGGCCGCCGGCAGCGCAACGGCGAGCAGAAGCCGCGGCCGGAGAGCACGTTCGACGCCGAGGCGGTGTTCGCCGCCTGCGTCGAGTTCGGCACGGCGGTGGAGATCAACTCCCGCCCCGAGCGGCTGGACCCGCCGCGCCGGCTGCTCACCCTGGCGCGCGAGCTCGGCTGCGAGTTCGCCATCGACACCGACGCGCACGCACCCGGCCAGCTCGACTGGCAGCACAACGGCGTCGAGCGAGCGATCGAGTGCGGCGTCGAGCCCGGCCGGGTCATCAACACCAAGGCCGCCGACGAGCTGCTGGACTGGACCGCGTGATCGAGCAGCGCTCCTGAGCGTTGCCTCGACGATTTCGCAGAGATGGTCTTCGCGGCCCACTGGAGATCGCCGTGTTCAGTTCGCTCGGCGCCACCACCCTGAAGCTCCTGCTCGGCCGCCTCCCTGAGTCGCGGCGCGGGGGCGACTGCTCGCCAGGCGCGGAAGGCCACGGCGAGAGCAGGGTGAGCAGGACTGCGACGACGTAGGTGGAGGCCGGCCGCCTGCGATCGAGTCCCCGGGAAGCCCCGGGACCTCCGACGCCCGGTGAGCGTGCCCCCGGTGCCGAACCCGGACGGGGGAACGACGGCGGCCCCCTCGCCTCGGGCAACTATCGTGACCCGCGGCCGATGCCGGCCGAACGGGGAGGACGCATGGACGCACACGGAACGGGACGGGCGAGCACCGGGGGCACCGGGTCACGGGCTCCGTTGCGGGTCGCCCACCTCATCCACTCGCTGGGGCCCGGTGGCGCCGAGAGTGTCCTCGTCGAGCTGGCCGGGGTGGCCGCCACGGCCGGGCTGCAGTTGCACGTCGTCGCCCTGTCTCCGTCGCCGCACCCCGGGCACGCCGAGTCCCTGCGCGCGCTCGGCGTCCCGGTGACGGAACTCGGGCTGGGACGCTGGGATCCCCGCGCCGTCTCCCGGACGATCGCCGCGCTCCGCTCGTTCCGCCCGCACCTGATCCACACCCACCTCAAGCACGCCGACCTCGTGGGTGCCGTGGCAGGTGCGGTCCGCCGGGTGCCGGTCGTGTCGACGCTGCACGTCGTGGAGGACGCTCCGGTGGGTGCGCTGGCCCGGCACAAGCGCACGGCCGCGCTGGTCGTCCGCCGGCGCACGGCGGCCCGGACCATCGCGCTGTCCGCACGGCAGCAGGAGTGGTACCGGGAGCTGACCGGGTCCGTGGACGGGCTGGTGGTGCTGCCGAACGGCGTCGCGGACCCGGGCGCGGACGACGCCGGCCGGCGCGGGCGGCTGCGTGCGGAGCTCGGTGCGGTCGGGGGGCGGCAGCTCGTCGCCTCGGCGTCGCTGATGCGCCCGGAGAAGGGCCACGCGCTGCTGCTGGACGCCGTGGCCGCGCTACCCGCCGGGCCGGGCCCGGTGGTGGCCCTGGCCGGTGACGGTGTGCTCCGCGGATCGCTCGAGGCGCGGGTGGCCGACGACCCCGTGCTCCGCGACCGGGTGCGCTTCCTCGGCTACCGGGACGACGTCCCCGATCTGCTCGCCGCCGCGGACCTCGTCCTGCACTGCAGCCTCGCCGATGCCCTGCCCACCACCGTGATGCAGGCCCTCGCCGTCGGCGTGCCGGTGGTCGGCACCCAGGTCGGTGGCATCCCGGACATCGTCGGCCCCGACGCTGGGGTCCTGGTGCCGACCGACCCGGTGGCGGTGGCCGCCGCGGTCACCCGGCTGCTGGCGGACGACGCGCTACGGGCCCGCATGGGCGCGGCCGGCCGGAAGCGCTTCCTCGAGACCTTCGAGGCCACCGGCTGGGCCCGCCGGCTCCGCGCCCTCTACGACACGGTGCTCGACGAACGGACGCAGCATCCGGGCGGCACGGGCCCGGACCGGTAGGACGCCGACTGCCGGCGTCAGCCCGGGGCGGACGGCGACCGCTGCGCGCGGCGACGCCCCTCGGTCATCCGGACGCCCGAGACGTGCCGCGCGACGATCGAGCCGGCGACCAGCACGGCGAGGCCTAGCGGGATCAGGGCCGGGCCGCGGCCGAGCCCCTGCGGCGCCAGCCCGACGACGGGCTGCCCCGGGACGTCCTGGACCCCGTACAGCGGGCTGACCCCGTCGACGAACTCGGACGCTGCGCGCCGCGTCTCGAGCGCGACGAGCTCGGCCGTGCCCCGGTCCGGCCCGGAGGCCGTGACCGTGATGTGCGCGGAGTGCACCGAGCCGGCGACGTCGACGGTGACCCCGTCGGTCGCGACGCCGAAGTCCTCGACCCGCTGCAGCCCCTCCTTCGCGAACCGGTCGTTCGCCGCGATGCCGGCCAGCGTGCGCACCAGACCGGCCCGGCTCAGCGTGGCCTGGTCGTAGGCGGGGGTGTCGCTCGCGAAGGTGACCGTCAGCTGCATGCTGGTCGTCGCCGACCAGATCGGCACCGGCGATCGGTCCCCGTTGACCCACAGCGCGGCGGAGAGGACGAGGAGGCCGGCGAGGAGCGCGGAGGCCAGGCGGACCCCGTAGCGCCGGTAGCCCGTCGGCGCGCTGTCCGGCCGCAGCTCCTCGGGGCGCAGTTCGGCGACTCGCCGCCGGGCCCGCAGGTCGAGCGCCGCACCGATGGCGGCCACCAGGAGGAACGTCCGGAACGTCGCCAGGTGGAGGAAGACGCTGGCGACCGCCCACCCGGCGAGCGCGGCCAGCACCGCGTTGGAGAGGGCGGGTGGCGCGACGGCGGCCACCGCCGGCCCGGCCCGGCGGGCGAGCAGCCTGGCCCGGAACGCCACGAAGGCCGCGGTGCCGATCAGCAGGACCCACGCGAGCAACCCGAGGAGGCCTCCCTCCGCGGCCGCCTCCAGGTACTGGTTGTGCGGCGCCAGGGGCCGGGCGTCGATCGCCAGTGCGCGCAGGTAGCGGGGCGCCTCGGCCAGGAAGTTGGCCGGCCCCACGCCCAGCACCGGGTGGTCCACGACCATCTCGAGGGCCACCCGCTGTGCGGCCACCCGGCCTTCCAGCGACGGGTCGGTGACCGCCAGCCCGTCGGCGGTACCGATCGTGGTCAAGGTCAGCAGCCGGCTGCCCACGCCTGGGACGAGCAGGCCGAACCCCGCGACGAGTGGCGCGAGGACGAGTGACTTGGCGACCCTGCCGCCGGTGAGCACGGCCCACAGGCAGACCACGGCGAAGGCCGCCAACAGCGTTCCGCGGGAACCGGTGAGGATGACGCCCCCGCCGATCGACAAGGCTGCGCAGACCCACAGGGCCGCGCGCAGCCGCGACCCGGCCAGCACAGCGAGCGAGAGCGCCAGCGGCAGGCCCAGCAGCAGCACCCGACCCCAGAAGTTGGCGTCCATCTGCGGGCCTGCATGGCGCGCGGTGGCCCCCCCGATGTCGGCGGCCAGCGGCACGTTGGCGAGGCCGGCGAACGTCGTCGAGTTGCCGAGGGCGAACTCCTGGACGACGGACAGCGCCGCCAGGAGGGCGACTGTGAGGGCGAACGCCCGGGCCATGACCAGGGGCGCCCGCCCCGGCGTCAGCAGGAGCAGGAAGACGACGACGGGCCACACGAGGGCCTTGGCCGTCTCGGCCACCGCCACGACGCTGTCATCCGGGTGGAGGCCGGCGAGCGTGGAGAGGCACAGCGCCAGCAGGTACAGCAGGGCGGCGGTCAGGAAAGGAGACCAGCCCAGGCGCACCTGCCCGCGGATCCAGGCGAGGAAGGCCGCCAGGAGCGCCAGGCCGAGCAGCACGGTCTCCAGCCCCGGTGCGCCGTTGACCGCCGCGACGCCCGACAGGTTCCCCGCCTCCACGACCGTGACGACCACCAGGACGGCGACCGGCCGGAGGAGCAGCAGCGGCAGGCCCAGGACGGCTGCCACAGCCACCGGGGCGAACAGCGGAAGGTCGAGCAGCACGGCGCCGACGAGGATGCCGAGCGCGATGGCTGCGCAGCCGATCGCGATGCCGCCGGCCAGCAGCCCGGTCCACCACGGGGAGAACCGAGCCGTGACCCCCGCGCTGTCCGGCGCACCCGACCCGAGGTGTTCGGCCGGGGCTCGCGAGGTCGTCTGCGTCAGCGTCATCGCGGAGGCTGGGCCGTCCCCTCATCAGCCGTGGGCAGGTCCGTCCCGGTCGCGGGCTTCGTCGGGACACCGTTGCCGGACACGTCCCGGGCCGTCGCCGCCCGATGACTGCCGTTCGGTCCGTCCGTCACGGAGGGGTGCACGGCCGGCGCAGGCGCGGCGACGCCTGCCCCCTGCAGCGCCCGCGCCGCCAGGTAGGAGGCCAGGCCGGCGATGACCGCCACGGCGGCCACCACGCCGGAGACGAGGCCCACGGCCAGCCCCGCGTCCTCGGCGGTGCCGTCGGCGGACTGCACCTCGAAGACGTCGTAGGGCGAGCTGAGCTGGTCGAAGTACGGTCGGGACTCGGCCAGCGCCGCGTTCGCCGCCGCCTCGGCCGTGTCGTCCTCGGATGCGGTGGCGGCGATCTGGATCAGGGACGTACCGGGGACGACCTCCACCTCGACGTCGGCATCGAGGGTGGACCCCTCCGTGCCGCGCAGCGCGAGGATCTCGGCGAAGGTGGTGGCGATCTGACCGTTGCTCAGGGTGTCGTAGTAGCTGGCGACCTCGACGCCCTCCGACGCCGGCAGGACCACGATCGTGGCGACCGCCCGGCTCTCGGCCGGCCTGGCCTCCCAGAACAGGACCCCACCGATGGCGACGAGGGCAGCCACCACGAGCCCCGCCACGGCAGCGAGCACCTGCTGACGTCGCCGCCGACGGGCGGGGCCCATCGCGGACGAGGGCATGGAGGAGGCAGTCACGCGCTCAGGCTAGCGGGCTCCCGGCAACGGACGGCCGTCCGACCGCGACCCAGGTGACCGACGTCACCCTATCGGGTCCCCGCCCCGGGATGGAGGGCCGCGTCACCGGCCGTCCCACTTCTCCAGCACCTGCAGGCTCTCCCACGGGATGTGGGGCATGTCGTAGAAGTCCCAGAGAAGGCCGGCGTCGGCGTAGGAGCTGTCCCCCTCGTCCGGGACCTCGAACGCCACCGCCAGTGCGCTCTGCGCGCTGTCGCGCAGGTAGCCGCCGTAGGTCTGCAGCGCACGGGCGATCGCGATCTCGCCGGGAGTGATGCCCGGGATGGCGGTCACGTCGATGGAGGGGTCCAGCTGCAGTCGCGCCCCCTGGGGGATGCACGGCTTGCTCGTGGCATGCCCGTCGGTCTTGGTCGCCGGGTAGCGGAACTCACCGGGGCAGCTCAGGTCCGATGCGAAGGCGAGCGCGTGGTCGATCTCGCCGGCCCGGATCTCCTCGGTCCGGACGACGCCCGCGAGCAGGTTGATACCGGCCCCGGTCGATCCACCGGACGCCCCGGTGATGACTCCGCCGTCGTACGCCGCATAGGTGCCCCACGAGACGCTCCAGCGCCCGTCACCCTCCTGCTCGGCCTGCCAGAAGTCGTAGACCCGCCCGGCCTCCCGGTCGATGACCACCAGGGCCCCGTCGCTGCCGGAGCTCGCCAGGGCCTCGGACGGCATGGGCACCGGCTCGCCCTCGACGGGACACGTGCCCCAGTCGTCCTGCGTGCACGTCACCACCACCGACCGGGTGTCCGCCGTGGCCTCGTAGATCGGGACGCCGTAGTCGTAGAGCAGTGCGGTGGCCCCCTCCTCCCCGAGCGCCTCGGCGATCTCGTCGCTGTCGTCGTCGAGGACGGGGTCGCTCGCGATCTCCGTGGTCCACGGGTCACGGGTGTCGGACGGGTCCGGGAATCCGGTCACCCGCGGTCCGCCGTCCCCGGACGACGAGCAGGCCACCGGACCGACGACCACGGCGAGCAGCATCACGGCGACGGCCCAGGGGCGCCGGGCTCCCGGCCGCGGGCCGGCGGCGGTGATCGCGGTCATCGCTGCCCCTCCGGCGCGGGCCGGCGGTCCCGTAGCCGGTGGGCGGCGCCGACCGCGCCGCGTACCGCACGGGCCACGGTCCGAACGACCGGGCCGCGGGGCCGGCTCAGCAGGACCAGCTCCGCCAGCCGCGGCAGGGCGGCACGGGGCAGCCCCGCAGCCAGCGGGAGCGCCGCGAGCATGACAGCGCGCTGCAGCGGCTCCAGATCCGAGGTGCCGGCCGTCGCGCTGCGCAGCCCGGCCTGCAGCAGGCGCAGCACGGAGTCGCCGTCCACCGGGTGGCCACCCGGGTCGAGCCTCAGGGAGATCAACCGTTGGAGCACGTGCTCCGGGCTGCGGAGGGGGAGGTCTGTCGCGGCGGTGCGCCCGTGCGCCTGGGCGGTGTGCTCGAGGTACCGCTGACGGACCACGTCGTAGCGCACCCGCTGCCGCATCCCGGCGAGGTCGACGCCACCGGAGAAGGCCCACAGGTTCTGCCCGTGCATCCGGTAGGAGCCCAGCTCGCGGTCGATCGACACCACCGGGCCGAGGAACGGGGTGACCAGGTTGAGGTAACCGTCGTTGGTGTTGCGGAAGTCGTCCACCGGGATCGGCAGGATGCGTTCCAGCACCGTCCGCCGGAAGGCGTTGCCGGTGGTCACCGGGGTCACGTACCTGCCGGTGCGCACGAGCTCGGGGACGACGTCACCGTTCGGCATCGGGACGTCGGCCGGCGGGTCGACCGTCCGGCGCACGCCGGCGGCGTCGATCACGGAGAGCCGGAACTGCACCTTCGCGCACTCGCTGGTCCAGGCGTCGAGGACCTCGGCCACCGCATCGGGGTGCAGCAGGTCGTCGGCGTCCAGGAACATCACGACGTCGGTGTGCGTCTCAGCAACGGCAGTGTTGACCACCGAGGAGTTGCCGCCGTTGGTCTTGTGCACGGCGCGGATCCGGTCGCCGTATTTGTCGATGATCGCCCGGGAGCGATCGGTGGAGCCGTCGTCCACGACGAGCACGTCGACGGGATGGGTCTGACCGAGGGCGCTGTCGATGGCCGCCGCGAGGTACTCGTCGTAGTTGTAGCTGATCACGACGATGCTGAGCGTCGGGCGGGTCATCTGCATCCAGGGTCTCGGGGCGATCCGTCGGGAGCCCGCTCGAACGGACCCCTGCACCCAAAGTAACCCAGGCCGGCACCCCGGATCCGAGCTCGCGCACCCCACCACTCCCCGCCGCGCAGCGAGGACACCACGAACGGCCCGCGCCTCGTGGCGCGGGCCGCTCGTGGTCGGCCGCTCGTCGGGGTGGCGGAGCGTTACCTCACGACGCGCATCTGGGTCCACGGGATGTGCGGCATCGAGTAGTAGTCCCCGGAGAACCCCGCCGCCGGGTACGGGTCGGCCTTGCCGATCGGCGTCTCGAAGGACACGCAGATGTTCGACCCGCAGTTGTCCCGGTTGATCGCACCGTACGTCTGCAGGGCGCGGGCGACCGCCTTCTCCCCCGGGGTGATGCCGGGGATGGCGTCGACGTCGATCGAGGGGTCGAGCTGGAGCCGTGCCCCCTCGGGGATGCAGTCGGAGCGGGTGGACCGGCCGTCGGTCTTGGTCGCGGGGTAGCGGAAGACCGTGGCGCAGGAGTTGTTCGTCGCGATGGACAGCGCGTGGGGGATGTGCAGGTTGCGCATCTCGAAGGTCCGGACGACGCCGGCGAGGGTGTTCACCCCGCCGCCGGTGGCGCCGCCCGACGGCCCGCGACCGTCACCGCTGAGCGGGGCACACGTGCCCCAACCGACCGTCCAGCCGCTCCCCGACCGCTTCGCCTGCCAGTAGTCGCAGGACGTGCCGGCGACGAGGTCCACGATGATCATGCGACCGTCCGATCCGGTGGTGGGCCGGGCATCGGCCGGGATCCGCTGCGGCGCCCTCTCGAGGTCGCAGGTGCCCCAGTTCTCGGTGCAGTCGACCGTGACCGCGGGCGAGCTCGCGGTGGCGGTGAAGACCGGGTCGCCGTAGGCGTAGAGGTTCGCGGTCGCCCGGTTGCCCGGGGCCACGCTGCGGACCATGGCAGCGCTGCCCGGGTCCACGGACACGTCGGCCGGGATCGGGGTGTTCCAGGCGCTGTTCGGCGCGAAGGGCCGGCCGCTGTCGACCCCGAGCGGGCCCTCGGCCGCGCCGGGCGCTGCGGAACCCGGCGCCGGCGCGGCGGCCGGCTCCGGCGTCGTGGACGGGGTGGTCGGCACCGTCGGCGCCGGCTTCCTGCTCGCTGCGGCCGGGGGGGCCACCCCCTCGGTCGCCGGCGCCTGCTCGATCTCGGGAGCCTGCTCGGGAGCGGTGGCCGGCGCCTCGCCGGCCGGAGCTGCGCCGGCGGAGGCCTGCTCCGGCACGCACGTGCCCCGCGGGTGCTCGCGGAGGACCTCGATGCCGCTGAGGAGGGGCGCGCCCACGACCGGCACACCCTCGATCAGGAGCGCGCCGTCGGACACGTCGGTGGTGAACGTCCTGACGACCGCGCGCATGGAGCCGTGCCCTGCGGCCGCGATGTCGAAGCCGCGCAGCTCCGGCCGGCCGCCCTCCAGGTTCACGTCGAAGACCCGCTTTCCCCGCCCGCCCCGGTGCTCACCGGCGAGCTCGGTCTCGGCGAAGTGCAGTCGGGTGACGTAGCGGCCGGGCTCCTGCACCGCCAGCTCGAGCGCGAAAGCCCCCGTGTGCGCGCTCCGGTACAGGTCGTCGTGCCGGGTGCCGCGGATGTCCTCCCCCGCGTGCTGCACAGCAGCGGTGGTGGCGGAGACGCCCGCGGGGTCGGCCACCCAGTAGCGCCCCCCGAGCGTGAGGGCCGGGCCGCCCATGTTGACGCGCGCGATCGGGGTCTGCGAGGTGGTTCCTGCGGGGCAGGACGCGGACGCGCTGGTGGCGAGCCCCCCGGCCGCCGGGCCGGACATCCCGGTCACCGCGACGAGCGCAGCGGAACCGAGCAGCACGCCGCTCCACCGCCCCATCCCCCATGCGGATCGGAGGCGACCTGGCCGGCCGGGCTGCTGTGCGTGACGCGACATGTACGGATTCCTCGAAGCGTGTCGTGTTGAGCGGGTGGTCGTCGCGGCGGGGCCCGTGGCCGGGACCGCGCGTACGCGGTGCGGACGGCGATGGCCGGACGATCTGACTGCCGTAGATCGGTCTGATGACTGATCGGGGTGTCGTGGATTCGCAGAGTGACTTTTTGACTCCACGTCATGCTGCGCGCACCGAACGTAAACCGGCTTGCGAGCGCAAGGTTACGTTCCGGTCACGGCGTGTCAACCCGCCTCAAGGCGAGCATCGGATCCGCCCTGTTCGGGCGCCTGCGC
>JBBSKB010000023.1:0-33573 GCA_038256725.1 Mycobacteriales bacterium
CTCGCTGGTGACGCCGAACCGGCCGCTGGCCACCTGCTTGATGGCCGAGCGGCGCAGGTCGCCGTTCGGGTCGGGCGTGAAGCGGTCCGGGTCCTCGCCGCCCTCACCGGTGTTGGACTTGCCGCCCAGCCGGTTCATGGCGATGGCGAGGGTCTCGTGCGACTCCTGCGAGATCGAGCCGTAGCTCATCGCGCCGGTCTGGAACCGCTTGACGATCTCGCTCACCGGCTCGACCTCGTCGATCGGCACGGGCGGCCGGACGCCGGTCTTCAGCTCGAACAGGCCGCGCAGCGTCGAGGCCTCCCGGCTGAGCTGGTCCACGGTGTCGGTGTACTTCTGGAAGACGTCGTACTGCCGGGACCGGGTGGCGTGCTGGAGCAGGAACACCGTCTCGGGGTTGAACAGGTGCACCTCGCCCTCGCGGCGCCACTGGTACTCCCCGCCCACCTCGAGCCGGCGGTGCGCGGTCTCGGTGGGGTTGTCGGGGAACGCGCGGCGGTGGCGCATGGCCACCTCCTCGGCGAGGACGTCGATGCCGACGCCGCTCAGGGGTGCCGCGGTGCCGGTGAAGTACTCGTCGACGAGGTCCTGGGACAGGCCGACGGCCTCGAAGATCTGCGCCATCGTGTACGAGCCGACGGTGCTGATGCCCATCTTGCTCATGACCTTGAGGACGCCCTTGCCCAGCGCCTTGACCATGTTGCGCACGGCCTGCGCCGGCTCCACGCCGGTCAGCGCGCCGTCGCGGATGAGGTCCTCGATCGACTCGAAGGCCAGGTAGGGGTTGACCGCGGCCGCGCCGTAGCCGAGCAGCAGCGCGACGTGGTGCACCTCGCGGCAGTCGCCGGACTCGACGACCAGGCCGACCTCCATGCGGGTCTTCTCCCGCACCAGGTGGTGGTGGACCGCGGCGGTCATGAGCAGCGACGGGATCGGCGCGCGCTTCTCGTCGCAGTCGCGGTCGGACAGCACGATGATCCGCGCGCCGGCGGCGATCGCCTTCGAGACCTTGGTGCGCAGCTCCTCGATGGCCTTCGTCAGCGCGGGGCCGCCACCGTTGACGTCGAAGTGGCCGGTGATCCGCACCGCGGCGTAGCCGGGCAGGTCGCCGTCGTCGTCGATGTGCAGGATCTTGGCGAGCTCGTCGTTGTCGATGACGGGGAACGGCAGGAACACCTGCCGGGACGAGGCCGGGGTCGCCTTGAGCAGGTTCTGCTCCGGGCCGAAGGTGCGGCCCAGGCTGGTCACCAGCTCCTCGCGGATGGCGTCCAGCGGCGGGTTGGTCACCTGGGCGAACAGCTGGCCGAAGTAGTCGTAGAGCAGCCGGGACCGGTCCGACAGGGCCGCGATCGGGGTGTCGGTGCCCATCGAGCCGATCGGCTCCGCGCCCGAGGCGGCCATCGGCTGGACGAGGATGCGGAGCTCCTCCTCCGTGTACCCGAACAGCGCCTGCCTGCGGACGACGGACTCGTGACTTGGCCGCGAGCGGCGGCGCTCGGGCAGCGTGGGCAGGTGCACCAGGCCGGCGTGCAGCCAGTCGTCGTAGGGGTGCTCGGCGGCCAGCGCGCCCTTGACCTCCGCGTCGGACACGATCCGCCCGGCGGCGGTGTCGACGAGGAACATCCGGCCCGGCTGCAGCCGGCCCTTGGCGACGACGTCGGCGGCGGGGATGTCCAGCACGCCGACCTCGCTGGCCAGCACGACCAGGTCGTCCTTGGTGTGCCACCAGCGTCCCGGGCGCAGGCCGTTGCGGTCGAGGACGGCGCCGATGAGCGTGCCGTCGGTGAAGCAGACCGCGGCGGGCCCGTCCCACGGCTCCATGATCGAGGAGTGGAACCGGTAGAAGGCCCGGCGGGCCGGGTCCATCTCGTCGTGGTTCTCCCACGCCTCGGGGATCATCATCAGCACCGCGTGCGGCAGCGAGCGGCCGGACAGGTGCAGGAGCTCCAGCACCTCGTCGAAGGTCGCCGAGTCGCTGAAGTCGCTGGCGGTGACCGGGAAGATCCGGTCCAGGCCGAGCTCGGAGGCCGGTCCGGCGGGGCCGTCGAACATCTCCGTGGCCAGCTTCGCCTCGCGGGCCCGCATGCGGTTGCGGTTGCCCTTGATGGTGTTGATCTCGCCGTTGTGCGCGATGAAGCGGAACGGGTGGGCCAGCGGCCAGCTCGGGAAGGTGTTCGTGGAGAACCGGCTGTGCACCAGCGCGATCGCCGACTCGTAGCGCTCGTCGCGCAGGTCGGGGAAGAACAGCGGCAGCTGGTCGGTCGTCAGCATGCCCTTGTAGGTGATCGTCCGGGACGACAGCGAGGCGATGTACAGCGAGCTGCCCGCGTCCACGGCGGCGCGCTCGGCGCGCTTGCGCAGCACGAAGGAGCGCCGCTCGAGCCGGGTCACCCCGTTGCACTCGACGTTGCCGCCGAAGGCCCCGGCGTCGGCGCGGGCGCCCATGGTCTCGGCGACGAACAACTGCGCGAAGTGCGGCATGACCGCACGCGCGGTGGGGCCGAGGTCGGCACCCTCGGGGTCCACCGGCACGTCGCGCCAGCCGAGGACGGTCAGGCCCTCCTCGGCGGCGAGGCGGGCGACGTCCTCGACGCGGGCGGCGCGCTCGGCGTCGTCCGCGGGCATGAAGGCGACGCCGACGGCGTACTCACCGGCGGGCGGCAGGTCGAAGCCGACGACGGCGCGCAACAGCGCGTCCGGCACCTGGGTGAGGATCCCGGCGCCGTCACCCGAGTTGGGCTCGGCGCCGGCGGCGCCGCGGTGGTCCAGGTTGTGCAGCGCCGTGAGGCCCGCTGACACGATCCGCCTGCTCTGCCTTCCTCGGACGTCGGCCACGAAGGCGACACCACAGGCGTCCTTGTCGTTCGCCGGGTCGTACAGACCCGAGGCTGCGGGGACCGCGGAGAAGGGGACGGCGGTGCCGCGCGGAGCGGCCTGCGCACCGGGAACGGTGGGCTTCTCGGCGGGGGCGGTGAGGTCGGGCATGTCACTCCCGTCGTCGGCGGCATCCGGCCCTCGCGAGAGGGACGGACGGGGCTGGAGGCCCGGGCCGGTGGTCATGGGTGGCGTAGCTGGCGGCACGTGCGAGGAAGAGCGGCCACCGGCGGGGGACGTGCCCCGGGCCGACGACCGGCTCGCGAGCCCCTCGGTTGGTGGCCGACCGGGCTGTCGTGCGCGGGGCGACGCTGGCCCGGTTCCGACGAAGGCGATCCCGCCGGGATCACCGGTGGGTTCGCAGGAAGGGTACACAGCCGTCACACGGGTCCCGGCGTGAGAAACCTCCCCCTGGGAGGGTCGGCAGGAACCCGGCGGTCGCTGTCCGATCCGCGGCCGCGCGGGGTTCTCAGCGCTCTCCCCCAGGCCGGTGATCGTGGTCACGGGCGTCCTCGTCGGCAGGCGCCGGCGTGCGCGCCGCGGCCGGCGGGTCCTCCGCCGAGCCGCCTCCCGCGGCGGCGAATTCCTCGCCGCGGGTGATCACCTCGCGGGGGCGGCCGCGCTGCCACACGAGGTAGGCCAGCGCCAGCAGCCCGACGACGACGGCGGTGAACACGTTGAGCCGGACACCGAAGAACGTCTCCGCCGGGTCGGTGCGCAGCAGCTCGATCCACAGCCGCCCGGTGCAGTAGGCGAGCACGTAGAGGGCGAACGCCTGACCGTGGGCGAGCCGGAAGCGGCGGTCGGCCCAGATCACCAGCGCCGCGGCCGCCAGGTTCCACAGCAGCTCGTAGAGGAACGTGGGGTGGAACGTGGCGACGTCGAGGTACTCCGCGGGCCGGTGCACCCGGTCGATCTCCAGGCCCCACGGCAGGTCGGTCGGCCCGCCGAAGAGCTCCTGGTTGAACCAGTTGCCGATCCGACCGATCGCCTGCGCGACCAGCAGGCCGGGAGCCACGGCGTCGGCGAACGCCGGCAGCGGGATGCCGCGACGCCGGCAGGCGATCCAGGCGCCCACGCCACCGAGAGCGATGGCTCCCCAGATGCCGAGGCCGCCCTCCCAGATCGCGAAGGCCTTGAGCGGGTCCCCGCCCTGGCCGAAGTACGGCCGCGGGCTGGTGATCACGTGGTACAGGCGCCCGCCGACGATGCCGAAGGGCACCGCCCAGGTCGCGATGTCCAGCACGTCGCCGGGGGCGCCACCGCGGGCGAGCCAGCGCCTCTCGGTCAGCCAGGCGGCGGCCACGATCCCGGCGATGATGCACAGCGCGTAGGCGCGCAGCGGGAACGGGCCCAGCTCCCAGACCCCCTGCGAGGGGCTCGGGATGGAGGCCAGCACCGTCATGCCGGCACCCCGGCCCGGCGGACCCCGGCGGCGAGGTCGGCGGTGAGCGCGCGGACGCCGTCGGCACCCCGGCCCTCCAGCAGCTCGCGCACGTAGGCCGAGCCGACGATGACGCCGTCGGCGAAGGCGGCCAGCTCCGCGGCCTGCGCCCCGTTCGAGACCCCGAGCCCCACGCAGAGCGCGATGTCCGGTCGGGCCTCGCGGGTGCGGGCCACCAGCACCTTCGCCGCATCGCTCACCGTGGCCCGGGCGCCGGTCACGCCCATCGTGGAGGCGACGTACACGAAGCCCCGGCTGGCCGCGGTCGTCGAGCGCAGCCGCACGTCGGTGGACGACGGGGCGACCAGGAAGACCCGGTCGAGGTCGGCCCGCTCGGCTGCGGCGATCCATGCGCCGGCCTCGTCGGGGATGAGGTCCGGGGTGATGAGCCCCGCTCCCCCGGCCGCGGCGAGATCGGTGGCGAACCGCTCGACGCCGTAGCGCTCGATCGGGTTCCAGTAGGTCATGACCACCGGGACGGCGCCGGCCGCGGCAACGGCCTCGACCGCCCGGAACACGTCGCGCAGGCCGACGCCCGCGCGCACGGCGACCTCGACGGCCTCCTGGATGACCGGGCCGTCCATGCCGGGGTCGCTGTACGGGACGCCGATCTCGATCACGTCGGCGCCGGCCTCGACCGCGGCCACCATCGCCGCGATCGAGGCGTCCACGTCGGGATAGCCGACGGGCAGGTAGGCGATCAGCGCCGCACGGCCCTCGGCCTTCGCGGCGGCGATCCGGTCGGCGAGTTCGCTCACAGCTGTTCTCCTGCGTCCGGGCCGGCGACGGCCTCGTCGTTGGTGACCGCGCCGTCGGTCGGCTGCTGGTCGGTGTCCAGGCCGGGGCCCGGGTCGACCTCGTCGCGGTCGCCGAGGCCGAACCAGGCCGACGCCGTCTCCACGTCCTTGTCGCCGCGACCGGAGAGGTTCACCAGCAGCAACGGAGGTTCGCCCCCCCGCCCACCGGTCCCCGACGACGCCAGCTCGCGGCCCAGCACCATCGCGCCGGCCAGCGCGTGCGCCGACTCGATCGCCGGGATGATGCCCTCGGTCCGGCAGAGCAGCGCGAAGGCCTCCATGGCCTCGGCGTCGGTGACCGGCCGGTACTCGGCCCGGCCGATGTCGTGCAGGTAGCTGTGCTCGGGCCCGACGCCCGGGTAGTCCAGGCCGGCGCTGATCGAGTGCGACTCGATCGTCTGCCCGTTCTCGTCCTGCAGCAGGAACGAGCGGGCGCCGTGCAGCACGCCCGGGGTGCCGCCGGTGATCGTCGCCGCGTGCCGGCCGCTGTCCACGCCGTCACCGCCGGCCTCGAGCCCGAGCAGTCGCACGCCCTCGTCGGCGATGAACGCGGTGAAGATGCCGATCGCGTTCGAGCCGCCGCCCACGCAGGCCAGGACGGCGTCGGGCAGCCGACCCTCCCGCTCGAGCACCTGGACCCGGGCCTCGTCGCCGATGACCCGCTGGAAGTCGCGGACCATCGCCGGGAAGGGGTGCGGGCCGGCGACGGTGCCGAAGACGTAGTTCGTCGTCTCGACGTTGGTGACCCAGTCGCGGAACGCCTCGTTGATCGCGTCCTTGAGAGTGCGGGACCCGGTGGTCACCGGGATGACCTCGGCGCCGAGGAGCCGCATGCGGGCGACGTTGAGCGCCTGCCGGCGGGTGTCCTCCTCGCCCATGTAGACCGTGCAGGACAGCCCCATGAGCGCGGCGGCGGTCGCGGTGGCCACGCCGTGCTGGCCGGCGCCGGACTCGGCGATCACCCGGGTCTTGCCGATCCGCTTCGTCAGCAGCGCCTGACCCAGCACGGTGTTGATCTTGTGCGAGCCGGTGTGGTTGAGGTCCTCGCGCTTGAGCAGGATCCGCGCGCCGCCGGCGTGCTCGGCGAACCGCGGCACCTCGGTGACCGGGCTCGGCCGACCGGTGTAGTCCCGCTGCAGCCGGGCGAACTCCTCGAGGAACACCGGGTCGACCCGCATGGCCTCGTAGGCCTCGGTCAGCTCGTCCAGCGCGGCGATCAGCGCCTCGGGCACGAAGCGGCCGCCGAACACGCCGAAGTGACCGGTCGCGTCCGGCCAGCCCGGGCGCGCCGGCAGAGAGAGATCTCCGGGCTGCGGGGGGCTGGTCGTCGTCATGCCCCCAGTGTCCCGCCTGTTCCCGTTCAGCAGGCGCCGGGGTCGGCCGCTGGGCGGGACACGGGCCGGACGGTCGCCGCCACGAGGGCGAGCACCCCTCCGGCCACGAGGTAGGAGGCCAGCACGTCGGTGAGCCAGTGGTCGCCCAGGTAGAGCCGGCTCGCGCCCACCGCCGCGGCCACCACGACGGCCAGGCACACCGCGCCCGCCCGCACGGGGACCGATCGGCGGGAGTGCCAGACGACCAGCACCAGCGCGCCGGCCACGGCCGTGCCGACCACCGTGTGCCCGGAGGGGAACGACCAGCCCGTCTCGGGCGCCGCCAGCATGGTCGCCGTGGCCGGGCGGGCACGGTGCACGGCCGATTTCACCAGGATCGAGAGCAGGCCGGCCGCGCCGACCGCGGCCACCAGCGTCGCGACCGGCCAGGCCGACCGCACGCGAACGGCGACGAGCGCCACCCAGGCGGTGGCCAGCGCGACGGTGACGGCGTCCACCCCGACGCTGCTGACCGCTTCGAACACGGCGGTGGCACCGCCACTGCGGTGCCGGACCAGCCAGTCGAGAACCGCCGGGTCGGCCTCGGCCAGCCCCTCCCGGGTGAGCACCATCCCGAGCAGCAGCAGCCAGCCGGCCAGGAACGCCGCGCCCACCCGTACCGCGACCGGTGACCGCGGCGCCTGCACGAACCGCCGCGGAGCCCTCACCCCGTCAGCCACGCCGCACCGCCGGGGCCGGCTGCCGCACCGGCGGGAGCTGGTCCCGCTTGCTGACGGCCAGGTAGCCGACGACCGCGACGATGACGGCGAGGAAGACGACGCTGGTGAGGGTGCTGCCCAGGCCCAGCCCGCCGTCGGTCCGGGGCTGGGACAGCCCGTCACCCAGGGAGGCCCCCAGGGGGCGGGTCAGGACGTAGGCGATCCAGAAGGTCAGGACGGCGTCGGCGCGGAACACCAGGTGGCTGATCGTCACCGCGCCGATCAGCAGGGCGACCAGGGCTGCCGTGGGCCAGTAGCCCACCCCCCACTGCTCACTGACCAGGTCCCCGACCGCCGTGCCCAGGGCGAAGGTGAACAGGATGGCCAGCCAGTAGTAGGCCTCGCGCCGGCCGGTGACGATCGTGTGGATCGACAGGGTCCGCTCCTGGGCGTACCAGGCGGCGAAGGTGGCGGCCAGGGCCGCGGCGAACACCATGGCGCTCGCGACCAGTGGCACGCCCAGGCCGTCGGTCAGGTTGTCGGTGACCAGGGTGCCCACCACGCTGATCAGCACCACGGTCAGCCAGTACAGCGCCGGCACGTAGCGGGACACCCGGAACTGCCCGGACAGCACGCCCAGGAGGAGCGCCGTCATCACCACGGTGGTGCCGACCAGGCCCAGGCCCAGGCCGGCGAGGAAGTCGGCGAAGGTCTCCCCGACCGTGGTGGCCAGCACCTTGATCACCCAGAAGAAGACCGTGACCTGGGGGACCTTGTTCAGCAGGCGGTGGGAGACCGGCGCACCGGCCCGGGGGTTCGTCATGCCGGGCAGCGTCGCCCCGCCCGCCTGAACGCCGCCTGAACGCGCGGTCTCCGCGCGGGCCGGCGGCGGGTGGATGCGGCACCATCGGCGACGTGCCCGAGGTGTTGGTGGTCGAGGACGACGACGCACTGCGCACGGTCGTGGCCCGGGCCCTGCGGGAGCACGGCTGGGACGTCACCACCGCGGTGGACGGCACCTCGGCGATGGCCTCCGCCGGGCCGGGGCCGACCACCCGGTTCTCCGCGGTGGTGCTCGACATCGGTCTCCCCGACTCCGACGGGCGCGACGTCTGCCAGGCGCTGCGCGCCCGGGGCATCGACGTCCCGGTGCTCTTCCTGACCGCCAGGGACCAGCTGCACGACCTGCTGTCGGGTTACGCCGCCGGAGGGGACGAGTACCTGACCAAACCGTTCCACGTGCGGGAGCTCGTGGTGCGGCTGCAGGCGCTGCTCCGCCGTGCCACACCGCCGCCGGCGGCGCAGCCGGCCACCCTGCACCTGGACCCGTCCGGGCACTGCCTGACCGGGCCGGCGGGGCAGCAGTCGCTGACGCCGACCGAGTTCCGCCTGCTCGCCACCCTGATGGCCGCCCCGGGTTCCGTCGTGCGCCGCCGCGAGCTGGTCCGGGCCGGGTGGCCCGACGGCGCCGTCGTCGCCGACAACACGCTGGACCAGTACGTCGCCCGGCTGCGCCGCAAGCTGGCCGGCGCGGGAACCCAGGGCCACGGGATCGGGACGGTGGTCGGCGTCGGTTACCGGTTCCGGTGACGCGCCTCGACGGTCTCGCCGCCCGCCTGGCCGGTCGGAGTCTGCGCAGCCGGCTGTCCCGGTCGGCCTCGGCCGTGGTCGCCGTGTGGGTCGTGGCGCTGACGGTGGGGGCCAACCTCCTGCTCTCCTCGGCGCTGGCCGACCAGGCCGACGGCGTGCTCCGGGCCCGCGCCGAGGCCACGGCGATCACCGTGTCGGTGTCGACCGACGGGACGGTCACCGTCGACGAGGGCCGCGACGACCGGGCACTGGACGTCGGAACCTGGATCGTCGACGACGGGGGCCGCGTCGTGGAACGGCCTCCGGGCAGCTCCGCCGCGCTGGACCGCGCGGCCGTCGGCCTGGCCGGCCGCGGCGAGCGGTACGCCGAGGAGGACGACGGGTCGGTGCGGCTGTTCGCGCTGCCGGTGATCGAGGACGGCGAGCAGGTCGCCACCGTGGTGAGCAGCACCAGCCTGCTGCCCTACCGGCAGCTGGAGAGGCTGGCCCTGTGGGGAAGCGCGGCCGTCGCGCTGCTGCTGCTGGTCGTCGTCCACGTCGTGCTGCGGGCCAACGTCGGCCGGGCGCTGCGCCCGGTGCAGCAGATGAGCGAGCAGGCCGATCTCTGGAGCGCCGAGGACGTCGGGCGCCGCTTCGGCGCCCGGGCCCGGCCGACCGAGCTGGCCGAGCTGGCCGCGACGCTGGACGGGGTCCTGGACCGGCTGTCGGCCGTGCTGCGGCACGAGCAGCAGCTGACCGCGGAGCTCTCCCACGAGCTGCGCACCCCGCTGGCGCGGTTGCGCGCGGAGGTCGACCTGGCTCGCGGGCGCGCCCCCGGCGACGAGCTGGTGGCCGAGGGGCTGCGGGCGATCGACGACGCCGCCACGGACACGCAGCAGATCCTGGAGACCCTGCTGCACGCCGGTCGCGGCGGCCGGCGGGTCGCTCCCGGACGGTGCTCCCCCGCCGACGCGGTCACGGCCACCCTCGGTGTCCTCGGCGTCCGACCGGATGTCCGGATCGACACCGACGTCGATCGGGACCTCGTGGCCGGGGTGGACCTCGCGGTGCTGCAGCGGCTGCTCGCCCCCGTGCTCGACAACGCCGTCCGCTACGCACGGGAGCTGGTGACGGTCCGCGGCTCCCGCGCGCCTGGCGGTGTGCTGCTGACCGTCACCGACGACGGTGCGGGCGTGGCCGCGTCCGACGCCGACCGCGTGTTCGGCCCGGGGTTCCGCGCCGATCCCGAGGACGGTCATCCGGGTGGTGGGCTGGGCCTCGCGCTGGCCCGCCGCCTGGCGCTCGCGGCGGGGGGCTCGATCAGCTGCCGCCCCGGAGCCGGAGGTGGACGTTTCGAGATCCTCCTGCCGTCAGGCTGATCCGCCGCTGCGCAGCGCGTTCAGGTGGTGTTCAGGTCGCGCTGCCTAATCTGCGCTCGGTGTGCGGCCGCCCACCGGCCCGATCGCGCCACCGACATCCGAGGAGCCACGCCATGGCCACCGATTCGCCCGTCTCCACCCAGGACCCCGTCCGCACCGCGTTCCGGGTGGGCGCCGTGCTGACGCTGGTGAGCATCGCTCTCCAGTTCGTCACCGCCGGTCAGCTCTTCCCCGGGGGCGGGCCGGAGCAGCTGCACAGCGGCGGAGCGATCGTGCTGCACGTGGTCAGCGGCCTCGCCGCGATCTCGGCCGTCCTGCTGTGGCGTCGCGGGAGCGCGCCGGCGTCGGTGGCCACCCTCGCCGTCACCGTGTTCGTGCTCACCTTCGTCCAGGCCGCCGTCGGCGGGCGGTCGACGTTGTGGATCCACGTGCCGGGGGCGATGGTGCTCACCGTCGGAGCCGCGTGGCTGACCGCCCTCGCCTGGCGGGACGCCGGGAACCGCTGAACGGGGCCCCGGTGGCCTCGTGAGTCAGCGGGTGGTGCGTGGGGTGGCGGGATGCGCCCCCGCCGTGACCAGGTCGGCGACCGCCTGGCGGGCGTCGCCGGCGGTCACGAGCCCCTCGCCCACGAGCACTGCGTCGGCCCCGGCCGCGGCGTAGCCGAGGAGGTCGTGCGGGCCCCGGACGCCGGACTCGGCGACCTTGACGACCTCCGAGGGCAGCCCGGGGGCGATCTTCTCGAACGTTGAGCGGTCCACGTCCAGCGTGGTGAGGTCGCGGGCGTTGACGCCGATGACCGCGGCGCCGGCGGCCAGCGCGCGGTCCGCCTCGGCCTCGGTGTGCACCTCGACCAGCGCGGTCATCCCCAGGGACTCGACCCGCTCCAGCAGGCCGGTGAGGACGTTCTGCTCGAGCGCGGCGACGATCAGCAGGACGACGTCGGCACCGTGGGCCCGCGCCTCGTGCACCTGGTAGCTGCTGACCACGAAGTCCTTGCACAGGATCGGCACGTCCACGACGGCCCGGACGGCGTCGAGGTCGGCCTGCGTGCCGCCGAAGCGGCGCCGCTCGGTGAGGACGGAGATGACCCGTGCGCCGCCGGCGGCGTACTGGCGGGCCAGCTCGGCGGGGTCGGGGATGTCGGCCAGCTCGCCCTTGGAGGGGCTGCGGCGCTTGACCTCGGCGATGACGCCTACGCCGGGGGCGCGCAGCGCGGCGAGGGCGTCGAGGGCCGGCCGCGCGTCCAGGGCCGCGGCCTTGACCTCGGCGAGGGGGGTGCGCGCCTCGCGGGCGGCGAGGTCCTCGCGGACGCCGGCGACGATCTCGTCGAGAACGCTCACGCGATCGCTCCTACCGGCGCGGATGCGCACCCGCTGCCCGTCTCCACTGCCTGTCGCACGTCGTCCCCTCACCAGCCGGATCGGTGTTCCCACTCTAGAGCCGATGCCGAGCCGGCCCGGCCAGGGGGCGGTGCGGGCGGCTCGCCCCGGTTCCGCTATACGTCGCGCTGCTCGGTGGGGTCCTCGCCGCGGTCCAGCGCCTTCCACGCGTCGACCGCGCGGTCCTCGTCGGTCCGCGGACGGGCCGGGGCCTCCCCCGCAGCCGGAGCACCGTCGGTCCGCTCGTACCGGCGGCCCATGGCCGGCCAGCCGCGGCCCCGCAGCACGGTGAACGCACCGGTCACCGCCGCCACGAGCCCGGCCAGGACGACCAGCAGCGGCCACGTCGTCGACACGTCGGCGGTGGTGCTGCTGACCGTGGCGCCGGAGAGCCCGGACAGGTCGGCGCCGGCGTCGTCCAGCCCGCCGGCCAGGACCCGGATCCCCGACCAGCCCAGCGCCCCACCGGCCACGGCGACGAGCAGGCCGACCGCGACACGGCCGGCGCCGCGGACCGCGAGCAGCGCGACGGCCGCGGCGAGCAGGACCAGTCCGGCGGCGGGGACCAGCGGCGCGGCGTCCGCACCGGACAGGGCGGCCGACACCGGCGGCAGCGGCGCCTGGCGCTCGGCGGTCACCTCCGCCCAGGCCTGGCCCCCGGCCGAGAGCGCCAGCGCACCGGCGAGCACCGCGCCGAGGACGGCGGTGGTGAGCTCCCTGCGCCCCGCCGCGCTCACGGGAGTTCCCGCAGCCCCTCGGCCATCGCGATCGCCGAGAGCACCGCCCTCGCCTTGTGCCGGGTCTCGGCCTCCTCGGTGGCGGCGTCGCTGTCGGCGACCACGCCGGCGCCGGCCTGCACGTAGGCGCGCCCGTCGTGCAGCACGGCGGTGCGGATCGCGATCGCCATGTCCATGTCGCCGCTGGCGTCCACGTACCCGACCGTGCCGGCGTAGAGCGCCCGCCGGGTCGGCTCGAGCGATTCGATGATCTCCATCGCGCGCGGCTTCGGGGCCCCCGAGACCGTCCCGGCCGGGAAGGTGGCGTCGAAGACGTCGAGGGCGTCGTGCTCCGGGGCGACCTCGCCGGCGACGGTGGAGACCAGGTGCATCACGTGGCTGTAGTGCTCGACGCGCATGAAGTCCGGCACCTCGACCGAGCCCGGCACGCACACCCGGCCCAGGTCGTTGCGGGCGAGGTCGACCAGCATGACGTGCTCGGCGCGCTCCTTGGGGTCGGCGAGCAGCCCCTCGGCCAACCGGACGTCCTCCTCGGGCGTCGCGCCCCGGGGGCGGGTGCCGGCCGGCGGGTGCACGACGGCCGAGGAGCCGGTCACGGTCACGAGCGCCTCGGGCGAGGAGCCGACGACGTCGAACGGCGTCTCCCGGCCCTGGAAGCGCAGCAGGTACATGTACGGCGAGGGGTTGGTGGCCCGGAGCACCCGGTAGAGGTCGAGCGCGTCGGCGGTGGTGGCCGCCTCGAAGCGCTGGGCCAGCACCACCTGGAAGGCGTCGCCGGCACGGATGTGCTCGCGCACCCGCTCGACGCCGGCCTCGTACACGCCGGGCGCCATGTTGCTGGTGACCTCGGGGACGCGGGGCTCCCCCAGCACGGCCACCCCGGGCGGGACGGCGCGGGTGAGGTCGGCGGCCATCGCGTCCAGCCGGGCGATCGCGTCGTCGTAGCCGCCCTCGCCGCTCCGCCGCTCCCCTCCCTCACCGCCCCCGGACAACACGTTCGCGATGAGCAGCACCGTGCCGTCGGTGTGGTCGAGCACGGCGAGGTCGGTCACCAGCATCATCGCCAGCTCCGGCATGCCGAGGTCGTCGGTGCTGGTCTCGGGCAGCCGCTCCAGCCGCCGGACGATGTCGTAACCCAGGTAACCGACCAGGCCGCCGGTCAGCGGCGGCAGCCCGGGCGTGCGCGGCGAGCGCAACCGCCGGGCCAGCGTGCGGACGGCGGCGAGCGGATCGGCCGGCAGGTCGTCGGTGAGCCCGGGGATCTCCTCCCCCAGCCACTGCGTGACGCCGCCGCGCTCGGTGAGCACCCCGGCGCTGCGGGCACCCACGAAGCTGTAGCGCGCCCAGCGCTTGCCCTGCTCGGCCGACTCCAGCAGCACCGTGCCCGGGCGGTTGCCGGCGAGCTTGCGGTAGATGCCGACGGCGGTCTCGCTGTCGGCCAGCAGCCTGCGGACCACGGGGACCATCGGCCGGTCGGAGGTGAACGCCTCCCGCGCCGGAGTCGCGACGCCGAACCTCATGCGCCGGCCGCCCGGTCCCCTGTCACCGACGGCAGCACGCGGAAGAAGCAGGTCCGCTCGCCGGTGTGGCAGGCCGCGCCCTCCTGGTCGACGAGGACCAGCATCGTGTCGCCGTCGCAGTCGACCCGGACCTCCCGGACCCACTGCCGGTGGCCGGAGGTCTCGCCCTTGACCCAGTACTCCTGCCGGCTGCGCGACCAGTAGGTCGCCCGGCCGGTGGTCAGCGTGCGGCGCAGGGCCTCGTCGTCCATCCAGGCCACCATGAGCACCTCGCGGGTGTCGTGCTGCTGGACGACAGCGGTCACCAGGCCGAGGGGATCGTGGCGCAGCAGGGCGGCGACCTCGGGGTCGAGCACGGTCGGGGCGACGTCGGACATGCCGCCAGTCTGCCGTGCCCGTCGGTCAGGCCGGGGGGGCGGTGAACCAGCGCCGGGCGGCACCGCTGAGCAGCAGGCCGAGGGAGACCGCCGGGCCGACCATGAAGAACAGCGCGAAGGCCGCCAGCGCCCCCTCGCCGTCGGCCCCCGGCAGGTCGCCGAGGACGTCGAGCAGCCGGCCTGCCCAGTACAGCGCGAGCACCACCTGGACCACGTGCGCGCCCGCCAGCAGCCGGTACCCCGTGGGGCTGCGGCGGTTGAGCGCCATGATCCCGCCCACCACGAGCAGGACCACCGACACCAGCTGGACGACGGCGAGCACCGTGCCCTCGGTGGCCAGCCGCCGGGCGGTCTCGGAGGTGTAGACGTCGGGCCGGCCGCTGGAGGCGATGTCGGCGATCGAGGCGAAGAACCAGACGTAGAGCGAGGCGATGAGGACGACGACCGCCTGCACGAAGGCCAGCACCGCCGCGCCGATCACCTGGCCGGGCGTGCGCTCGACCGGGCGCTGCAGGCCCCACGGCGGCGGCCCGTACGGGCCCGGCCCCCACTGCGGCTGACCGTACTGCGGTTGACCCCAGGGCGGCTGCCCGTACGGCGGCTGGCCCCACGGTTGCTGCGGCGGCGCCCCGTACGGCGGCTGGCCGTAGGGCGGCTGGCCGTAGGGCGGCTGCTGCGGGGTGGTCTGCGGCGGGCCCGCGTAGGGCGGGGCGGCCGGGCGGTCCGGGTCCGACCACGGGTCCGTCACAGGGTGGCCGCCACCGCGCGGCCGGCCGTCCGGCCGGAGAAGAGGCAGCCACCCAGGAAGGTGCCCTCGAGCGAGCGGTAGCCGTGCATGCCGCCCCCGCCGAAGCCGGACACCTCGCCCGCCGCGTACAGCCCGGGGAAGACCTCTCCCCCGGGGCGCAGTACGCGGCCGGACAGGTCGGTCTCCAGCCCGCCGAGCGACTTGCGGGTGATGATGTTCAGCCGGACCGCGATCAGCGGCCCCGCCTCCGGGTCGAGGATGCGGTGCGGCTGGGCCACCCGGATGAGCTTGTCGCCGAGGTAGTTCCGGGCGCCGCGGATCGCGGTGACCTGCAGGTCCTTGGTGAACGGGTGGGCGATCTCCCGGTCGCGGGCGACGATCTCCCGCTCGAGGTCCGCCAGGTCGATCTGCGGCGTCCCGCCGGTGATCCGGTTCATCCCGGCGACGAGCTCGGGCAGCGTGGTGGCGACGACGAAGTCCTCGCCCTTGTCGAGGAAGGCCTGGACCGGCGCCGACACCCCCGCGCGCGCCCGGTTGACCAGCAGCTTGACGTCCTTGCCGGTGAGGTCGGGGTTCTGCTCGGAACCCGAGAGCGCGAACTCCTTCTCGACGATCTTCTTCGTGGTGACGAACCAGGTGTGCTCGTACCCGGTCGTGCCGATGTGGGCCAGCGTGCCGAGGGTGTCGAAGCCGGGGAACAGCGGCACCGGCAGCCGCCGGCCGAGTGCGTCGAACCACAGGGACGAGGGCCCGGGCAGGATCCGGATGCCGTGCTGCGCCCACACCGGCGAGTGGTTGGCGATGCCCTCGGTGTAGTGCCACATGCGGTCCTCGTTGACCACGCTGGCGCCGGCGGACTGGGTCGCCTCGAGCATGTGCCCGTCGACGTGCGCGGGGACCCCGGAGAGCATCCGCCGGGGCGCGGGCCCGAGCCGGGCCGGCCAGTTGCGGCGCACCAGCTCGTGGTTGCCCCCGATGCCGCCGGAGGTGACGACGACGGCCTGCGCGGAGATCTCGAACTCCCCGACCTCGGTCCGCGAGCTGGCCTCCCCGCGGGCGACGTCGCTGCGCTCGAGGACCGCACCCCGCACGCCGGTCACCGCACCATCGGTCACGACGAGCCCGGAGACGCGGTGCCGGAAGCGCAGCTCGACGGTGCCCGCCTCGACCGCGGCCTCGACCCGGCGCAGGAAGGGAGCGACGACGCCGGGGCCGGTGCCCCAGACGATGTGGAACCGCGGCACCGAGTTACCGGGGCCGGTGGCCGCGTAGCCGCCCCGCTCGGCCCAGCCGACGACGGGGAAGAAGCCGACGCCCTGTTCCTTGAGCCAGGCCCGCTTCTCGCCGGCGGCGAACTGCAGGTAGGCCTCGGCCCACTGGCGGGGCCAGTGGTCCTCGGCGCGGTCGAAGCCGGCGGTGCCGAACCAGTCCTGGCGGGCCAGCTCGAGGGAGTCGTGCACCCGCAGCCGGCGCTGCTCGGGCGAGTCGACGAGGAACAGCCCACCGAAGGACCAGTGCGCCTGGCCGCCGAGGCCCGCCGCGGGCTCCTGGTCGACCAGCACGACCCGCTTGCCGGCGTCGGCCAGCTCGGCGGTGGCCACGAGCCCCGCGAGCCCCGCGCCCACGACGACGACGTCTGCCTCGGTGGTGCCGTTCGGGTTCACGGGCCCGACGCTAGCGGGCCGGGGCACCCCCGTGCCGCCGGACAGGGCACGACCCACCCCGGCGGGTTGCTAGCCGCCTGACGCCTCACACCCGCACGCTCTACACACCATCGGGTGCCCGGAGCGTCCGGCCTGCACCTCCGCGAGCAGCCGCTCGATTCCCAGTGCGCTCGGGGCGCCGTCGCGGCCGGGATCCCACCGCCAGGGGCGTACGGAGTTGGTGGCGCGGCGCCGGTTCGGCCTCGGCTCGTGCCCGGGCCGTGACTGGCGCTGTGGTGGGGAACCACTGGGGAGCGGCCTCGTCGACCGACGTCCGCCGCGCGCCTGGGCTCCATCCGATGGAGGAGAGCCCATGGACCAGCCGTCGACCACCACGGCCCGCATGCTGGCGGGAGAGCCTGTCGCGGACGTCATCTTCGAGCAGATCACCGCTGACGTGGCCCGACTGCGCGCGGGCGGGGTGACGCCAAGCCTCGCGACGGTCCTCGCCGGGGATGACGACGCCGGCGTCGGCTACATCCGGATCAAGCAGCGCACGACCCGGTCCCTCGGCTTCGCGTCCCCGCACATCCACCTGCCCGGCGACGCCACCCAGGACGACCTGCACCGGGTCCCGTCGCACCTCGACTACGACGCCGCCCTCGCCGAGGTCGACCCGGACAAGGACGTGGACGGCATGCACCCGCTCGACCCCGGGTGGCTCGTCCGCGACCAGCCCGCTCCCCGGCCGTGCACGCCTGCGGGCATCGAGGCGCTCCTCGCGCACTACGACATCCCGATCGCGGGACGGGAGGTCGTGGTCCTCGGGCGGGGCGCGACCCTCGGGCGACCACTGGCCACGTTGCTCCCGCAGATGCGCGCGACCGCGAATGCCGCGGTCACCGTCGTGCATACCGGCGTCCCCGACTGGGCTCGGTACACCCGGCGCGCCGAGGTGCTGATCGCCGCTGCAGGTGTGCCCGGCATCGTCCAGCCCCAGCACGTCAAGCCCGGAGCCGTGGTCATCGGAGGTGGGGTGCGCTACTCCGGTCGACGGCTGCTCCCCGACGTCGCGATGCTCTTCCGCAACGCCGTCCAGAGATCGTCGAGCTGACGCAAACGGAGCATCGAACGCGAGAGGCCCAGAACCGCGACGATTCTGGGCCCCTCGCGTTCAACAGCGCGTGCTAGGCGTCGAGCCGTCGCGCCGTGACCCACGCCCGCACGGCGGGCAGCGAGGCGAGCACGGCGGCGGCCGCCGGGACCAACCCGGTGGTGAGGGTGAAACCCAGGGCGTCCTCGGCCCACCCGCCGAACAGCGTGCCGCCGATGATCAGCAGCGCGAGCACCGCGCCGGACACGGCGACCACCCGCCAGGACCGACCGAGCAGGAGCAGCACCGCCCCGATCAGCAGACCGAGCGAGAGGGCCAGCGGCACGACCAGCAACAGCCACTCCAGGCCGGAGAGGTTCCCGCCGGAGAAGCCGAGCGCGACCAGGAAGAAGAAGCCGGGCGCGAACGCGCCGAACACCGCGAGCGGTGCGGCGACGATCGCCGGAACGGGCGGCAGCCGCGTGGCGGCAGGGGCGGACACGCGGCGCAGCCTAGGGCCGACCGGGGTCAGGCCACGGGTTCCGGCTCGCCGGCCGACGACCGGCGCCACGAGGCGTGCAGCCGGGCGTAGGTGCCCTCGACGCCGACCAGCTGGGCGTGGTGCCCGCGCTGCACCACGTGACCGGCGTCGACCACGAGGATCTCGTCGGCCCGCTCGGCGGTGGAGAGCCGGTGCGCGATGGTGAGCGTCGTCCGTCCGGCGGTGAGCCTGTCCAGCGCCCGGGTGAGGCGCTGTTCGGTGGCCGGGTCGACGGCGCTGGTGGCCTCGTCGAGCACCAGCAGGTCGGGGTCGGCCACGTAGGCGCGCGCGACGGCGACCAGTTGGCGCTCGCCCGCCGACAGCGACTCGCCGCGCTGCCCGACCTGGCTGGCCACACCGTCGGGCAGCCCGTTGACCCAGTCGGTCAGGCCGAGGTCGGCGAACGCGCCGGTGACCTCCGCGTCGCTGATGCCCGGCCGGCCGTAGCGGACGTTGTCGGCCACGGTGGCGTCGAAGAGGAAGCCGTCCTGCGGCACCATCACCACCCGCGAGCGCAGCGACGCGAACGACACGTCGGACAGCGGCACCCAGCCGGCGTCATCGGACCCCAGCAGCACCCGCCCCTCGACCGGGTCCATGAGCCGGGTGACCAGCTTGGCGAAGGTCGTCTTCCCCGAGCCGGTCTCCCCGACGATCGCCACCCGCCGGCGCGGCGCGATGGTGAGGTCGACGTCGTCCAGCGCCTTCCGGGCGCCGGGCGCGTACCGGAAGGTCACGGAGTCGAAGCGGACGCCGAGCACGCCGTCGGGGAGGTGCAGGCTGCTCTCCGGTGCCGCTGCCGCCGGGTCCCGGATGTCGGGCTCGGTGTCGAGGATGTCGAGCACCCGGCGGAAGCCGGCGACCGCGTTCTGCGCCTCGTTGATGACCTCGCTGGCGGTCTGGACCGGCGCGATGAACAGCTGGACCAGGAAGAGGAAAGCGACCAGGGTCCCGGCCGTGATGTCGCCGGCCAGTCCCAGGTAGACGCCGACGACGACGAGGGCGGCGTTGGCCAGCGCCGCGGCGCCCTCACCGCTCACGAAGACCCCGACGGCGACCTTCTGCGCGTCCACCGCCGCCCGGTAGTGCCGGTCGATCGCCGCGTCGATGCGCTCCGCGGTGCGCTCCCGGACGCCGTAGGCGCGGACGGTCGACGCGCCGACGACGGACTCCGAGATCGCGGCCAGCAGGTCGCCGATCCGCTCGCGGACCAGGCCGTAGACCACGGCCAGCTTGGCGGCGAACCAGCGGACCGCGATCCCCATCGGCACGAAGCAGACCAGCACGACCAGCGTCAGCTGCCACGAGTAGACGAACATCACCAGGGTGGCCACCAGGAGCTGGCCGAGGCTGATCAGGCCGAGCACGCCACCCCACTGCATGAACTGGGACAGCTGGTCGACGTCGCTGGTCACCCGCGACACCAGCCCGCCGCGCTTGTCGCCCTGCTGGTGCACCGCGGACAGGTCGTGCACGTGCCGGAAGGCCCGCACACGCAGGCCGGCGAGCGCGGTCTCGGTCGTGCGGAACAGCCGCAGGTTCATCCGGTACACCGCCACGGCGGTCAGCACCACGATCACCGCGCAGCCGAGCACGACCCAGGTGACGAAGTCCAGGTCGGGCCCACCGTCGGCGCCGATCCCGCGGTCGAGGACCTGCTGGACGGCGATGGGGACGACGACCCGGCCGGCGGTGGCCAGCACGGCGAGCAGAACGGTCAGGGGCAGCCCGCGCCGGAACTCGGGCATCATCCGCAGGCCCCGGCGCAGCGTCTGCATCGCACCCTCGGAGCGGTCCTCGTCGGGCAGCGTCACGGTCATGCCGGCACCCCCTCGGCCTGGGAGTAGGCGCGCACCAGGTCGGCGTAGCCCGGCACCTGGCCGAGCAGGTACCCGTGGCTGCCGCGCGCGACCGCACGGCCGTGCTCGAACCAGACGACCTCGTCGGCCAGCGCGATGGTCGCCTGGCGGTAGGCGACGACCACCACGGTCGCCGGGGCGTCGCTGGCCCGCAGCGCATCGAGGATGCGGGCCTCGACGGAGGGGTCGACGGCGCTGGTCGCGTCGTCGAGCACGAGCAACCGGGGCCGGCGGACGATGGCGCGGGCCAGCGCCAGCCGCTGCCGCTGCCCGCCGGACAGCGAGGCGCCGCGCTCGCCGACGTGCGTGTCGAGGCCGTCGGGCAGGGCGGTCACGAAGTCGTCGGCGGCCGCCACCCGCAGCGCCGCCCAGACGTCCTCGTCGGTGAACGGGCCACCGAGGGTGATGTTGCCGCGCACCGTGTCGTCGAAGAGGAACGCCTGCTGGGCGACGAAGGCAGCGTGATCGCTGACCTGTCCCTCGCGCAGCCGG
The DNA here is from genome assembly GCA_038256725.1 of Mycobacteriales bacterium. Taxonomy (GTDB): domain Bacteria; phylum Actinomycetota; class Actinomycetes; order Mycobacteriales; family Geodermatophilaceae; genus Blastococcus. The sequence goes on from JBBSKB010000023.1 coordinate 20,485, forward strand.
CGGATGTCGAGCCCGTCCAGCAGCACGGTCCCGTCGACGGGGTCGACGAGCCGGACCAGCAGCCCGGCGAGGGTGGACTTGCCCGAACCGGTCGGCCCGACCACCGCGACGGTCCCGCCCGCGGGGACGTCGAAGCTGACGTCGCGGACGGCCGGGCGCTCGACGCCGGCGAAGGTGTACCCGACCCCCTGGAGTCCCAGTGCCGCACCGCCGCCCGGCGCGGCGGCGTCGTCGGGTCCGTACGGCGTCTCGCCGGTCGCCTCGAGGACCGGGGTGATCCGGTCGTAGCCGGCCAGCGCGCGCGGGAGCTCGGCGAGCACCCAGCCGATCGCCCGGATGGGCATGGCCAGGAGCGTGAACAGGTAGGCGATGGAGATCAGCGCGCCGACGTCTATCGCGCCGTCGGCGACCCGGTGGGCCCCGACCAGCAGGACCGCCAGCGTGCCGAGGTTGGGCAGCGACTCGATCAGCGGGTCGAACAGCCCACGGATGCGGCCGACCGCGATGAGCCCGTCGCGCAGCTCTCCCGCCCGGACGTTGAACCGCTCGGTCTCGGACTCCTCGCGGCCCAGGGTCTTCACCACGAGTGCGGCGTCGAAGCTCTCGTGGGCGATCTCGCTGACTTCGGCGCGCAACTGCTGGGCTCGCTGCTGGCGCGGGCTCATCACCTGCGAGTACAGCGCGTTGATGACGAAGACCAGCGGGAAGACCACCAGGCCGATCACGGCGAGCAGCGGGTCGGTGGCGACCATCGCCCCGCCGGTGATGAGGATGATGACGACGGCGCCCAGCCCGAAGGCCAGCGGCGCGACGAAGAACCAGGTCGCCTCGACGTCGGAGTTGGCGTTGGACAGCAGCTGGCCCGTGGGGTGCTGCTGGTGCCAGGACAGCGGGAGCCGCAGGTACTGCCCGGTCACCTCACGGCGCATCTGCGCCTGCAGGCGGTACTGCATGATTCCGGAGAGCAGCCGGCGCCCGACGATGCCGACGATCCGGAGCAGGGCCACCCCGATGATCGCGGCCACAGCGAGGGCCAGCGCAGCGGTCGAGGCGCTGCCTTCGTCGAACGACGGCAGGATGACGCGGTCGGTGATCTCGCCGATCACGTAGGCGCTGGCCACCGTCATGACGGCGAACAGCGCGCTGCCCGTCAACGCCGCGGCGAAGATCTTCGGCTGGAGGGCGATCGCGCGTCCGACGTGTCGTATCCCTCGCCGCACGACGGCATCTCGACGGCGGCGCGGCACGGGTCTCCTCGGGGTGGTTCGGTCTCGGCTCTGCGATGTTACGTGGATCTCACCCGGTAACCGAACGCTATTCGGATTATTCCGCGCGTCCGGGATGGGTAGCGTCGAGGCGGTGACCTCATCCTCTGCGGCCGCGGGCTCGCTCGCCGTCTCCGAACGCCGCGCGCTGGCCGACCTGCTCGACGAGCTCGGGCCGGACGCCCCCACCTGCTGCGCGGGGTGGACGACCGCGCACCTGGCGGCGCACCTGGTCGTCCGCGACCGGCGGCCCGACGCCATGCCGGGATACGCGCTGGAGATGCTGCCGGGCATGGCCCGCCTGGGCGGCTGGTCGCACCGCGTGGAGGACGCCGCCCGCGCCCGCCACTCCTACGCGGATCTGGTGGAGCGGGTCCGGTCCGGCGCCCCGCGCTGGTCGCCGCTGACGTGGCCCGGCCTCGAGCAGCTCAACGTCCCCGAGTTCGCTATCCACCACGAGGACGTGCGGCGGGCACAGGCGGGATGGGCGCCGCGCGAGCTGCCGGCCGCCGTCCAGGACCGGCTGTGGCTGCCGGCGACCCTCTACGCGCGGCGCGGCGCCGGCCGGGGCGGCGTCGTGCTGCGTCGCTCGGACCGGCCCGACGTGCAGGCCGGCGTCGGCGCCGGAGAGCAGACCGTCGAGGGCGAGCCGCTCGAGCTGTTGCTGTGGGCGGCGGGCCGCCGCGACGTCGCGCGGGTGACCGTCGGCTAGTCCGCGTGCCCCACGACGTTGACGACGACGCCGTGCGGGTCGCGGACGAAGAACCGGCGCACACCCCACGGCTCCTGGGTGAGCGGGTGCACGATCTCGTACCCGCGGCGCCGGGCGTCGGCGTACGCAGCGTCCACGTCGGCGACCGCGACGCTCATCGACGACTGCTCGGGCGCGGTCTCGTCCTTGCCGACCAGCGTGACCTGGATGCTCGGGTTCGACGGCGACCGGAAGCTGGCCACCCAGCCCATGTCGAACTGCTTCTCCAGCCCCAGGAAATCTTCGTAGAACTCGTGGCCGGTGGTCGCGTCGTCGACGTTCAGGTTCGTGCTGATGCGGTGCAGGTGCATGACGCGCTCCGGGGTCGGGCTCCCCACCCTGCTCCCGACCGGGTCGTGCGTCGACCCCTAGCGGACCGGGACGCCCGCGCGGGTGAGCCCTGCTTTGACGTCGCCGACCCGCAGCTTGCCGAAGTGGAAGACGCTGGCGGCGAGCACCGCATCGGCGCCGGCCTCGACCGCGGGCGGGAAGTCCTCGACCCGGCCCGCTCCCCCGCTGGCGATCACCGGCACCGTCACCTCGCGGCGGACCGCGCGGATGAGCTCGGTGTCGAAGCCGGCCTGGGTGCCGTCGGCGTCCATGGAGTTGAGCAGCACCTCTCCGACGCCGAGCGCGGCCGCCTGCACGACCCACTCGACGGCGTCCCGGCCGGTGCCGCGGCGCCCGCCGTGCGTGGTGATCTCGAAGCCCGAGTCGGTGGCCGCGCCGTCGCGTACGCGGCGGGCGTCGACCGACAGCACCAGCACCTGGCTGCCGAAGCGGTGCGCGATCTCGGCGATCAGCTCCGGCCGGGCGACGGCGGCGGTGTTCACGCCGACCTTGTCCGCGCCGGCGCGCAGCAGCTTGTCGACGTCCTCGACCGTGCGCACGCCGCCGCCGACCGTGAGCGGGATGAAGACGCTCTCGGCGGTCCGGCGGACGACGTCGTAGGTCGTCTCCCGGTTGCCGGAGCTGGCGCTGATGTCGAGGAAGGTGAGCTCGTCGGCGCCCTCGGCGTCGTAGATCCGGGCCATCTCCACCGGGTCGCCGGCGTCGCGCAGGTCGATGAAGTTGACGCCCTTGACCACCCGCCCCTGGTCGACGTCCAGGCACGGGATGACGCGCACCGAGAGACTCATGCCCCGGCCCCCCGCACCGCGTCGGCCTCGATCTCGACCAGGTGCGCGGGGTCGATCAGAGCGGCGACCTGCACCATCGTCGTGGCGGGCCGGATGTCGCCGAAGACCTCGCCGTGCACCCGCCCCACCTCCTCCCAGCGGGAGATGTCGGTGACGAACATGCGCGTCCTCACGACGTCGTTCATCGTGAACCCGGCCCGCTCCAGCGACTGCCCGATGATCGACAGGGCCTGGCGCGTCTGGCCGGCGGCGTCACCCGCGTGCGCGATCTCGCCGTCCACCGTGGACGTGGTCCCGCTGACCCAGGCGGTGTCGCCCCGGACGACGACGCGGCTGTAGCCGACGACCGCCTCCCACGGGCTGCCCGAGCCCAGCCGGGTGACGCTCACGTGAGTTCCTCCGTGATCCGAAGGGCCTCCGGCAGGGTGAAGGCACCCGCGTAGAGGGCCTTGCCGACGATCGCGCCCTCGACGCCGACGGCGCTCAGGCCGGCGAGCGCGCGGATGTCGTCCAGCGAGCTCACGCCGCCGGAGGCGATGACCGGGCGCGGCGTCGCGGCGCAGACCTCGCGCAGCAGCTCCAGGTTGGGGCCGGTGAGGGTGCCGTCCTTGGTGATGTCGGTGACGACGTAACGGGCACACCCCTCGGCGTCGAGGCGGGCGAGCGTCTCGTAGAGCTCACCGCCCTCCTGGGTCCAGCCGCGGGCGGCCAGCCGGGTGCCGCGCACGTCCAGGCCGACGGCGATGCGGTCACCGTGCTCGGCGATCGCGCGGGCGCACCACTCCGGCGACTCCAGCGCCGCGGTGCCGAGATTCACCCGGCGGCAGCCCGTGGCCAGGGCGGCGGCCAGCGACTCGTCGTCCCGGATGCCACCGGAGAGCTCGACGTCGACGTCCAGCTCGCCGACGACGCGGGCCAGCAGCTCGCGGTTGGATCCACGCCCGAAAGCGGCGTCGAGGTCGACCAGGTGGACCCACTCGGCACCGTCCCGCTGCCACTGGAGGGCGGCCTCGAGCGGGTCGCCGTAGGAGGTCTCGCTCCCGGCCTCCCCCTGCACGAGGCGGACGGCCTGTCCGTCGGCGACGTAGACGGCGGGGAGGAGCTGCAGCTTCGGCACGGTGACCAGCCTAGGAGCGGTGCGCTCGGAGGCCTGCGGCAGGCTGTCGGCGTGGAGTTCGCAGAGGTGGTCCGGCGGCGCCGCATGGTGCGCGACTACGACCCCGACCGGCCGGTGCCGCCCGACGTGCGCGAGCGGCTGCTGGCGCACGCGATCCGGGCGCCCTCAGCTGGTTTCAGCCAGGGCTGGGCGTTCCTCGTGCTGGAGACAGACGAGGAGCGGGACCGCTTCTGGGCGGCGACCACCGATGCCAACGCCCCCGACGCCTGGCTCACCCGGATGCGCCGGGCACCGTTGCTGGTCGTCCCGTTCTCGAACAAGCAGGCCTACCTGGAGCGGTACGCCGAGCCGGACAAGGGCTGGACCGACCGCGACGAGGCGCGCTGGCCGGTCCCCTACTGGGACGTCGACGCCGGGATGGCGTCGCTGCTGATGCTGCTCACCGCCGTCGACGAGGGGCTGGGCGCCTGCTTCTTCGGTGTCCCCGCGGACAAGGTGCCGGCGCTGCGCGTGGCCTTCGGCGTGCCCGATCAGTACCGGCCGGTCGGCTGCCTGTCGATCGGCTACCCCGGTGAGGGCGACCGCCGCTCCCCCTCCCTGAAGCGCGGCCGGCGCGGCCTCGACGAGGTCGTGCACCGCGGCCGGTGGTGACCCGCGCCACTACGGTCGGCGGGTGACCGACGAGCTGTGGCGCCCCTACGACCGGATGGCCGGCGAGTTCCTCGCCCACGCCGAGGACAACGCCTACAACGCGCACTACGACCGGCCGACCGTGCTGGCGCTGCTCGGGGACGTCGCCGGGCTGCGGGTGCTGGACGCGGGGTGCGGCCCGGGCCTGTACGCGGAGGCGCTGCTCGAGCGCGGTGCCGAGGTGGTCGGTTTCGACGCCAGCACCGCGATGGTCGAGCTCGCCCGGGAGCGGGTGGGGAACCGGGCCGAGCTCCGCGTCGCCCGGCTCGAGGAGCCGCTCCCCTACGCCGCCGACTCCTTCGACGTGGTGCTCTGCGCACTGGCGATCCACTACGTCGAGAACACCTCGGCCACCTTCGCGGAGATGCGTCGCGTGCTGCGCCCCGGCGGCGCCGTCGTCCTCTCGACCCAGCACCCGACGACGGACTGGTTGCGCAAGGGCGGGTCCTACTTCGACCGGGCGCTGGAGACCGACGCCTGGGCGATGCTGTCCGGGCGGCACGAGGTGCGCTTCTGGCGGGAGCCGCTGTCCGACCTCTGCACGGCGGCGACGGACGCGGGGTTCGTGATCCAGCGCCTCGTCGAGCCGCGGGCGCCGGAGATCATGCGCGAGCGCTGGCCGGCCGAGTACGACAAGCTCGCGCAGCGGCCGGGGTTCCTGGCGCTGCGGCTGCTCGCGCTGGACTGATCAGGCGAGGCTGTTGAGCCAGTTCGTGAGCAGCTGGGCGCCGGCGTCACCGCTCTTCTCGGGGTGGAACTGGGTCGCCGACAGCGCGGTGTTCTCCACGCCGGCCACGAACCGGTCGCCGTGCTCGGCCCAGGTCACCTTGGGCTTGGGCAGCGGGGACGGCGCGTCGTCCCGGCCGAGGGGGAAGTCGCGGACGCCGTAGGAGTGCACGAAGTAGAAGCGCTCGTCCTCGAGGCCCTCGAACAGCACGCTGCCCGGGGCGACGTCGACGGTGTTCCAGCCCATGTGCGGCAGCACCGGCGCCTGGAGCTGTTCGACGACGCCGGGCCATTCGCCGCAGCCCTCTGCGTCGGAGCCGTGCTCGACGCCACGGTCGAACAGGATCTGCATGCCGACGCAGATGCCCAGGACCGGGCGCCCGCCGGCCAGGCGGCGGTCGATGATACGCGGCCCGTCGACGGCCCGGAGGCCTTCCATGCAGGCGGCGAAGGCGCCCACACCGGGGACGACGAGCCCGTCGGCCTCCAGCGCGGTGTGCGCGTCGGAGGTCACCGTCACGTCGGCGCCCACCCGGGCGAGAGCGCGCTCGGCCGAGCGCAGATTGCCCGACCCGTAGTCGAGGACCGCCACCTTCTTCACGCCTGCCACGCTACCGGCCAGCGCAGCAGCCCCCGCCGCGATTCCCCCGTCGGAGGTGCACCGGCTCACGCCGTGTCGCCCGCATGCGCACCGGAGTGGTCTCCGAGCGGGGCGAGACCACTCCGGTGCGCATCAGGGTGGCTCAGGGCGCCTCGGCGTCCCGGGGCAGGACGGTGAGCTCGGGCCACTCCCCCAGCCAGCGCGCCGCCTTGGCCTCGTAGACGTCCCGCGGTGCGAGGCGCCGGTTCGGCCGCACGACCAGCCCGAACAGGTCGTCGAAGCCGTGCGGCGCGTACACCCGCGGCCGGCCGTCGGCGCCGACCGTGACGCCGAGGCAGCAGCAGACCGCCGCGAAGTGGTCGATCGCGTCGGCGCAGTCGCGGAACGGCGGCGCCGGGACACCGAAGTGCTCGGCGTACCAGAGGTGCACCCGCGCCTCGTTGCGGATCTCCACCGGCACGGCCAGGTCGGTGAACAGTTCCGCGCCCGCCCGGATGACGGCGTCCTCCGCCTCCCACGAGGTGTCCTCGTCGAAGTAGAAGAGGTCGGCGTCCCGGATGCCGGTGCCGGTCGGGCGACCGGTCAGGTCGTTCCACACCGTCTGGAAGAGCACGCCGGCGGTGAGCCACCAGTCCCCCACGCCCAGGGCGGGCGCCCGCCCCAGCACCGCCGCGACCGTCGGGTCGGCCAGCACGATGCGCAGGAAGCGCTGCTCGTCGGCAGCGGTCACGGCCGGTTCAGAAGAAGCGGAGGATGCCTGCGGCGGTCGCGAGCAGCGCCGACACCAGCAGGACCCCAGCCGCGACCACCTGCGGCGTACCCCGCTCCGGGGCGTCCTCGTCGACGCTCCACACGCTCCAGGCACCCCCGAGGAGGAAGCCCCCGAGGACGAGCAGGACCAGAGCGGAGGTCACCGGTTACAGGGCACCCTTGGTCGAAGGCACGTCGGTGACGCGGGGGTCGAGGGCGACCGCCTGGCGCAGCGCCCGGGCCAGCGCCTTGAACTGGCCCTCCACGATGTGGTGCGCGTCGCGGCCGGCGTAGAGCACCCGCACGTGCAGGCTGATCCGCGCGTTGAACGCGAAGGACTCCAGCACGTGCTTGGTGAGCGACGTCGGGTAGTCCGGCCCGATCATCGGCGTCATGTTCTCCGGCTCGGCGTGCACGAAGTACGGCCGCCCCGACAGGTCGACGGCGGCCTGCGCCAGCACCTCGTCCATCGGGATGGTCGCGTCGCCGTAGCGGGTGATGCCGCGCTTGTCGCCCAGCGCCTCGGCGAACGCCTGCCCGAGCGCGATCGCGACGTCCTCGACGGTGTGGTGCGCATCGATGTGCAGGTCGCCGTCGGCCTGCACGGTGAGGTCGATCCCGCTGTGCTTCGACAGCGCGGTGAGCATGTGGTCGTAGAAGCCCACGCCGGTGCTGATCGAGCTGGTGCCCGTGCCGTCGAGGTCGAGTTCGACGACCAGCTTGGTCTCGCTGGTCGCGCGCTCCACCCGGGCGGTGCGGCGTGCAGGTGCGGTCATGGCGTCAGTCTCCCAGAGAGATGCGCTGATCTCGCGCGACCTCACCCAGCGCGGTGAGGAAGGCGTCGGTCTCGGCCGCGGTGCCGGCGGTGACCCGCAGCCAGCCGGGCAGCCCGACGTCGCGCACGAGGACGCCGCGGTCGAGCAGCGCCTGCCAGGCGGCCGGGGCGTCGGCGAAGCGGCCGAACAGCACGAAGTTGGCATCGCTCGGCACGCTGACCAACCCCAGCGCGGGCAGCGCGGCGACGATCCGGTCCCGCTGCTCGCGCACCGCATCGACCGTCGCCAGCAGGGCGTCGGTGTGCGCCAGCGCGGCCCGCGCGGCCGCCTGGGTCAGCGAGCTCAGGTGGTACGGCAGCCGCACCAGTTGCAGCGCGTCGACGACGGCGGCGTCCGCGGCGAGGTAGCCCAGCCGCAGCCCGGCCATGCCGAACGCCTTGCTCATCGTCCGGCTGACGATCAGCCGCGGCCGTCCGCGGAGCAGCGTCAGCGCCGACGGAGTGCCGGTCCGGGCGAACTCCGCGTACGCCTCGTCGACCACGACCATCCCGGACGTCGCCCCGTACAGCGCCTCGATCGTCTCCAGCGGCACGGCCGTGCCGGTCGGGTTGTTCGGGCTGGTCACGAAGACGACGTCGGGAGCGACCTCGCGCAGCTGCGCCACGGCCGCGTCCCGGTCGATGGTGAAGTCGTCCCGCCGGTGCCCGTCGACCCAGCCCGTCCCGGTACCGGCGCTGATGATCGGGTGCATCGAGTACGAGGGCGTGAAGCCCAGCGCCGTCCGCCCCGCGCCGCCGAAGGCCTGGAGGATCTGCTGGAGCACCTCGTTGGAGCCGTTGGCCGCCCACACCTGCGCGGGGTCGACAGCCGTCCCGGCCGACCGGGACAGGTAGCCGGCGAGGTCGGCGCGCAGCTCCCCGGCGTCCCGGTCGGGGTAGCGGTTGAGCTCCAGCGCCGCGTGCCCGAGCGCCGTGCCGAGGTCGGCGAGCAGGTCGTCGGGCAGCGGGTGCGGGTTCTCGTTGGTGTTGAGCCGATGGGTCGCCGGCACCTGCGGGGCGCCGTAGGGCGCGCGGCCCCGGAGCTCCGGCCGCAGCGGGAGCTCGTCCATCGAGGTCATGGGCGCTGCCGGATGCGGACCGCGGCGGCGTGCGCGGGCAGGTCCTCGGCCCCGGCCAGCGCGTCGATGTGCGCGGCCACGCCGGCGAGCGCCTGCTCGTCGTACTCGATGACGTGGATGCCGCGCAGGAAGGACTGCACCGACAGACCGCTGGAGAAGCGGGCGCAGCCGCCCGTCGGCAGCACGTGGTTGGAGCCGGCGCAGTAGTCGCCGAGCGACACCGGCGACCACGCGCCGACGAAGATCGCGCCGGCGTTGCGGACCCGTGCGGCGACCGCGCGCGCGTCGCGGGTCTGGATCTCCAGGTGCTCGGCGGCGTAGGCGTCGACGACGCGCAACCCGGTGTCGATGTCGTCGACGAGGACGACGCCGGACTGGGTGCCGTGCAGCGCGGTGTTGATCCGGTCGGAGTGCTTGGTCGCCGTGACCTGCCCCGGCACCAGCGCGAGGACGGCGTCGGCGAGCGCCTCGCTGTCGGTGACGAGCACCGCTCCGGCCAACGGGTCGTGCTCGGCCTGGCTGATCAGGTCGGAGGCCACGTGTGCGGGGTCGGCGGTGTCGTCGGCCAGGATCGCGACCTCGGTCGGCCCGGCCTCGGAGTCGATGCCGATGATGCCGCGCAGCAGCCGCTTGGCGGCGGTCACGTAGACGTTGCCCGGGCCGGTGACCATGTCGACCGGCTCGCAGGAGCCCGCGCCGTAGCCGAAGACCGCCACGGCCTGCGCCCCGCCGACGGCGTACACCTCGGTGATGCCGAGCAGCGCGCAGGCCGCGAGCACTCCGGGGTCGGGCAGGCCGCCGTGGTCGCGCTGCGGTGGGGAGGCGACGGCGATCGACTCCACGCCGGCGATCTGCGCGGGGACGACGTTCATGATCACGCTGGACAGCAGCGGGGCGAGACCGCCGGGGACGTACAGGCCCACCCGGCGCACCGGGACCCAGCGCTCGGTGACGGTGCCGCCGGGCACGACCTCGGTGGTGACGTCGGTGCGGCGCTGGTCGGCGTGCACCTTCTGCACCCGGGCGATCGCCTCCTCCAGCGCCGCGCGCAGCGTGGGGTCGCAGTCCGCCAGCGCACGGTCCAGCGCCGCCTGCGGAACGGCGAAGTCCTCGTTGTCCACTCCGTCGAGGCGCGCGGTGATCTCGCGGACCGCCTGGGCGCCCCGGATGCGGACGTCCTCGCACAGCGGGCGCACCGTGGCGAGCACGGAGTCGATGTCGGTGGCGGCGCGCGGCAGCAGGCCGGCGAGCTCACGGGATCCCGGCAGCGCGGATCCGCGCAGGTCGATGCGGGCGAGCACGGATTGCCTCCGGGACGGTGGGTGGGGGGAAGGCACAGCGGTGGGGTGGGACGGACTTCCAGCGTAGCCAGGGGGCCGTAGGCTGCCGGGATGGGTGAGCTGATCCCGCTGTTCCCGCTCGGCACTCCCCTCTTCCCCGGCGTCGTGCTCCCGCTGCACGTGTTCGAGCCCCGCTACCGGCAGCTGGTGCTCGACCTGCTGGCGATCCCCGAGGAGAGCGAGCGCCGCTTCTTCGGCGTCGTCGCGATCCGGCAGGGCTGGGAGGTGGAGCGGGTGGCTCCGGCGGCGGCGCTCTACGACGTCGGCTGCGTCGCCCGGCTGCAGATGGTGCGCCCGCAGGCCGACGGCGGATTCCGCGTGGTCACCGTGGGCGGCGAGCGGTTCCGGCTGCGCGATGTCTTCGTCGGCGAGGACCCGCCGTACCTCCAGGGCGAGGTCGAGTGGCTCGCCGACGAGGAAGCGGCCGAGGAGGCCGCCGGGGACGCCGAGGGCCTGGTGCTCCCCGGCAGCGGAGCAGCCCCGGTCGACGGCCGGGTGCCGGTCTGCGACGAGAACCTCGACGAGGTCGTCGCCTCCGTGGCGCGGGGTTCGCTGGCCCTGCTCGCCTCGGGGGTGCAGGAGCTGTTCACCGACTACGTCGACGAGGTCGCCGAACTCGGCGCCGGCAGCGACGGCGAGGACGCCGAGCGCGCCGCGCTGCTGGCCGCCGTGGCCGACGACCCCACGGCGCTGTCCTGGCTGGTGGCCTCGGCGGCGCTGCTCACGACCGAGGACCGGCAGGCGCTGCTCGCCGAGTCGACGACGCGTCGCCGGCTGGCCGCGGAGACCCGGCTGCTGCGCCGGGAGCTGACGTTCCTGCGCGAGCTGGGCGCGGTGCCCGCGCCGCTGCACGGGTTCGCCACCCCCATGACGGTCAACTGACCGGCCGCACCGGGTCCTCCGGTGCGGGCATCGCTGCGGCCTCCGCGGGCTCCGGCGCCGGACGGCCCAGCCCGTCCTCGGCGTTGACGATCACGCCCAGCACGTAGACGAGCAGCGCCACGAACGGGGCGACGGCCAGCGCCGCGGTGGCGCCGAGGTCCAGCCCCGTGGTGACCGTGCCCCCCACGTCCGCGAGCTCCGCCGCCGTGGGCCCCTCGCCGAGCAGCTCGCCGACCAGCCAGGCGACCGCGCCGGAGGCGGTCGCGCCCAGGGCGAGCGCCACGAGCAGGGCGACGCCGCGGTGCCGGCGCATCCACCAGGCGGCTCCCCCGGCGAGCAGCCCGACCACGGCGAGGACCAGCACGAAGACCGCGTCGTCGGAGACCAGCAGCTCCGACGACGGCGAGCCGATCACCACCGGCCCGTCCTCGGTGATCCGGAAGTCCGCGCGGGGCGCCAGCAGCCACCACGCCAGGCCGGCCGGCAGGCCGACCCCGGCCAGCGCCAGGACCAGCCAGGCCGCCGGGCGCAGGTCGGCCCCCAGCTCCTCGCCGGCCCGCCAGCGCGCCGAGGGCGGCGGTGGCAGAGCGCGGTCGAGCAGGACCGGTGCCGGCGGCGGGGTACTCACAGCAGCGCGACGCTCGTGGGGCCGAGCAGCGCCTTGATGTCACCCATCAGCGCCGTGCTCGGGCGGACCCGGAGCCCCTGGTCGAGCCGCAGCACGGTCTCCCGGCTGCCGTTCACCAGCTTGAGCTGCACCTCGGTGGTGCCCGGGTGGCTGCCCAGCACCTCGCGCAGTCGCTCCACCACGGGAGGGGTGCAGCGCGCGGCGGCCATCGACACCAGAACCGGGCCGCGTGGGCCCTCGGTGAGCTCGGGGAGCGTCACCTCGGAGCCGAAGAGCGAGGGCTGGTCGTCGCGCCGGCTGATCCGGCCCTTGACCACCACGATCTGGTCCCGCACGACCTTCTCCGAGACCTCCGCCCAGGTCTTCGGGAAGAACAGCACCTCGATGCCGGACTCCAGGTCCTCCAGCGTGGCGATGGCCCAGGGCGCGCCCTGCTTGTTGGTGCGCGGCGAGACGGCGGTGAGGATGCCGGCGATCGTGACGTTCGCGCCGTCCTCGACGCCCCCGGCGTTGATCTCGGCGATCGCGGTGTCGGCGTTCTGGGCCAGCACGTGCTCGACGCCGTGCAGCGGGTGGTCGGAGACGTACAGGCCGAGCATGTCGCGCTCGAAGACCAGCCGCTCGCTCTTCGACCAGTCCGCGGTCGGGATGACGATGTCCAGCGCGCTGCCGAACGGATCGTCGGCGGGGTCGCCCTCGCCGAAACTGCCGAACAGGTCGAACTGCCCCTCGGCCTCCTTGCGCTTGAGCCCCATCGCGGAGTCCACGGCCTGGGCGTGGATGGCCACGATGCCCTGGCGGGAGTGGCCCAGGGAGTCGAAGGCGCCGGCCTTGGCGAGGGACTCGATGACCTTCTTGTTGCAGGCCACCGTGTCGATCTTCTTCATGAAGTCGGGGAAGTCCTTGAACGCCCCCTTCGCCTCGCGCGCCTTGACGATCGAGTCGACGACGTTGGTCCCGACGTTGCGTACCGAGGCCAGCCCGAAGCGGATGTCGGTGCCGACGGCGGTGAAGTCCCAGGACGACTCGTTGACGTCCGGCGGGAGCACCTTGATGCCCATCCGGCGGCACTCGGCCAGGTAGACCGGCCGACGGTCCTTGTCGTCCTGGACGCTGGTGAGCAGGCCGGCCATGTACTCGGCCGGGTAGTTCGCCTTGAGGAAGGCGGTCCAGTACGAGATGAGCCCGTACGCCGCCGAGTGCGCCTTGTTGAAGGCGTAGTCGGCGAACGGGACGAGGATGTCCCAGAGGGTCTTGACCGCCGCGGCGGAGAAGCCGTTGGCCTGCATGCCGGCCTCGAAGCCGAC
>JBBSKB010000024.1:0-32981 GCA_038256725.1 Mycobacteriales bacterium
CACACCGGCGAGCTCACCGAGGTCGCGCGGCTGACGGGTCAGAGGCACGAGCTGGCGACCTATGGCGACGGCGTCGTCGTGGCGCGCGTCGCCTGCAGCGGGAACGACTGCGAGGACACCGTGGCCGAGGTCCGGGTGCTGGACCGGGCAGGGGAGACCGTGGCCGAGGAGGAGATCGCGCGGAGGGAGGGGGCTCCCTACTGCGAGTCGGGCACCTGCGACACGGTCGACATCCTCGGGGTGAACGGGGACGTGGTGTGGCTGGAGACCTACGACATCCTGCCGTTCACCGACGACAGGTTCGTGTCCTGGGACCCGGGCACGGGGAAGACGAGTTCCGGCCGGCCGCAGGACCAGGGTGAGGACTGGCACCCCGCGCCGTCCCGCCGTCTCGATCTCGACCTGTACCGGCGGCCACCGAGCCTGGAGGTAGCGCCCGAGCCCGTCGCGGCCGGTCAGGACGATCAGGTGTTCGTGCTCGAGAGCGACGGCGTCATCCGGCGGTACATCGGGCTCGCGCCCCAGGAGAAGATCGACGTGCCGGCGGACCTCTTCTTCCAGCCGTTCGACTCCACTCGTCTCCTGCTCTTCGACAAGAGCCCTTCCGTCGTCGTGGGCTGCATCCAGCACGAGTGGCCCGCGGCCCGGTGCTGGATCAGCTCGCCGTGAGAGCCCTGTGGGGGGTGTGCCTCACCGCATGTGTCTTGGCTCTGGTGCCGGGATGCATCGGAGGGGGCAGCACTGCCGAGCGGCGAGCGACCCCGAGCGTGCCGAGCGAGTTCGCGGCGACCTTCGACGTCGAGTCGCTGATCGGCCTGGTCGCAGGGGACGGCCAGGCCTGGGTCCTGAGGTCGGACGACGCCGGCGCCTCGCTGACCCGGATCGACTCCACCGGCCGGTCCACCGACGTCGTTCGCCTGCCCGGTCAGAGCTTCGCCATGGCGCTCCACGGCGACGGCGTCGTCGTCACGCGCCGAGCCTGTGCTGCCGAGGAGTGCGAGGAGACGGCGGTCAAGGTGCTGGTCGTGGACGCCGCGGGCGCGACGGTCGCCGAGGGGGAGTTCGCCCGCCAGTTCGGTGGCCTCGAGAGCAGCTTCGAGGGCCCCGGGGTGGAGCTGATCGGCGTCCAGGACGATGTCGTCTGGGTCGACGCCGGTGGGGAGCTGATCGGTCATGACGTCGCGACCGGTCGGACGACGGCAGAGGTGCCGACGCCGAAGGGCGTCACGTGTCTGCTGGAGGACGGACTCCACAACCTCGTACCGCTCGACGGGCAGTACTTCGGCCACGGAGGGCTCAGCGGCCCGGGCATTCCGGAGAAGCAGTACGAGTACGAGATGCACCGACTCGTCGACGAGCGCTGGAAGCCGCTCCGGGACACACGACGAAGCCTGACCGATCAGCAGACGCAGCTGGCGACGTGCGTCGGTGGTGGCATCGCCGCGGGCCTGAGGACCGATCCGGGGCCGGTGTGGGCGCCTGCCTCCGGCTGGGTGGAGCGGGGCCCCTACCGCAGGTATCCCGACCTGGCGACGGCTCCGGAGCCGACCGCCTACGGATCGGCCGACCAGCTGTTCGTCCTGGAGAGCGCGGGGTCGGTTCGCCGGTGGTTCGCCGGACCCGACGGGCCGATGAGCTCGGAGGTCCTCGAGGTGCCGGCGGATCTCTTCGTGCAGCTCTACGAGCCGCAGGTGCAGCTGACGTTCGACGCGAGCGACACCGTCATCGCCGGGTGCGTCCAGCGGCAGCAGGACCTGCAGTCCGCTCGCTGCTGGCTCGGCTCGCGGTGAGTGGGGCGGGTGGAAATCGAACCCACGACCCAGGGTCTATGAGCACTCACCGCCTGAGCGCTCTCCTCACCAAGAGAACCGCCGGAGCCGCAGGACAGGGCTGCTCGTTCACTCCCATGAGCCTCGTCGAGGACTCATCAGAGGGGTTTCGCGGGCTGGTCGCCGTTCCGGTCTTTCCCGCGGCTCTCGGCGCGCGCGACGAGCCAGAGCCCGGCGAAGCCTAGTCCGAGCGCGCCGAGGAAGGACGCCGTCGAGCCGACGCCGCCCAGCCAGTTCGGATCCCGTCCGAACTGGGCCAGTTGCAGCAGCGCGGAGAGCAGTGCCACCGCTGCGACGGCGAGGAACAGCACGGCTCGACCGGATCGGGCGGCCAGCGCGCCGGCGGCGGCGATCACCAGGAGCACGACGACCACCGGGAGCGTCACGGTCACGAAGCGGATCGCGTCGGTGCGCGGGGTGAAGACGAACAGCGTGGCGACGGCGGCGGCGGTGCTGAGTGCGTAGCCACCGCGGACCACCGGAGGGGCGGTCACGAGGCCCTCAGCAGAAGAGCGGCGAGCCGGGAGTCCGAGCGGCGCCAGATCGGGCGGAGCAGGCCGTCGAGGCCGGCGGTTCGTCCGGCCGCGGTGGCTATCAGCACCACGTGGACGGCGAACATCAGGTAGTAGGTCCACGGGAACTCGTTGGGCGCGTTCAGCACAGACAGCGTGATGGCCGTCGTCTGCACGAGGCCCAGCACCGCCCACAGTCGGGTAGCGAAGCCCACCAGCAGGAAGGCCCCGAGGCTCGCCTCCAGCAACAGCACCGCCCACCCGAAGAACGTGAAGTTAGGCAGCACCACGTTCTCGACCACCCAGGTGTAGGGCGGGAAGACGGGATACTCGACGGCGTAGTTCGTGAAGCGGTACAGGCCCCTGCCGGCCTCCGCGCCGAAGTCGGGCGGGGTCTTCCAGCCAGAGTTGGCCATCCAGAGCAGACCCACGGTGATGCGGACGACCGCCAGGGCGGCACGAGAGCCCCGACCGGTATCCAGCGGTTCGAGCGGTGATGCCCGATCGATGACGGTGTGCGACATGCTGTGGACCTCACCGAGGGAATCACGCGGGCTTCGTGGCTTCGGGCGCCCGGCCGGGCTCCAGGGTGTCACGCCTAACGGATGTTGAGGGTGCTGTCCGCGCCCTCCGGTCGGCCACCCAGGACCGTGATCATCGCGTCGACCGGCCGCTGCAGCGGGCGGGTGGTGCGGCTGAGCAGCAGGTCGGTGTCCAGCATTCCGCCTCGGACCGTCGGCGCGAACGGCGACCAGAAGGCGCCGTCCGCGGTGATGGTCAGCTCGGGCGGCAGGTCTAGGTAGCGCGCGCTGACACCCATGTCTCCGGCCTCGGCGCGCCCGCGCCGGATGATCGGGCGCACCACGTGGTCGTCGTCGGTGACGCCGAGGCTGCGGTGCAGGGTGCACAGTCGAGGCAGGTCGTCGGCGTCGCCGCCCTCGAGCGTGGTCGCGATGCGGACCGTGATGCCCAGGGCCAGCAGTGCGGGCACCGCCTCGATGACCTTGCGGAAGTTCGACGGGCCGCGCATGACGTCGTTGGCGACCGGATCGGGGTGGTCCAGCGAGATCTGCATGGTGACGTCGGCCGCGCCCAGGGGGGCCATGCGACTGAGGAGTGCGCGTTGGAACAGCGTGCCGTTGGTGAGCACCAGCACTGGGAGGATGCGGGACAGCTCGACCAGCAGCTCCGGCAGCTCCGGGACGAGGAACGGCTCGCCGCCGGTGATGCCGACCTGGGTGAAGCCGAGTTCCTTCGCCTCGTGCGCGATGTCCAGCACGGTCGCCGGGTCGAGCTCGCGGCGGTCGACCTTCGGGCCGGACTCGGTGAGGCAGTACGAGCACGTCAGGTTGCAGTGGTAGTTGGTGTAGAGCCACACCCGGCCGCCGAGCTGGTCGGTGGCGATGGCCTCGGCCAACGCGGTCACAGCGCCGCCGCCAGCAGCCGGTCACGGACGTCGGCAGACGTCGGTAGGGCGAGGGCGGTCGCGTACCGGTTGAGCATGACCGTCGTGGCCACCAGCAGGGTCAGCTCGACCACCCGAGCGTCGTCGGCGGGCAGCGCGGCCCGCGCAGGGCGGATGTCGGACTCGACGCCGAAGGCGACGGCGTCGCACCAGGCGATCAACGCGCGCTCGTAGGCGTCGGCGAAGGTGTCCACCACGGGCAGGTCGCCGCGGAGCGCCCGCACCTCATCGGTCGTCAGCCCGGAGTCGAGGGCGACCACGGTGTGCGTGTCGGTGCAGTACCGGCAGCCCATGATCGCCGACGTGCGCAGGATGGCGATCTCCTTCTCGCGCAGTGGGATCCACGAGGGCCCCAGCACGGCGCCCAGGAAGGGCAGCGTCAGGCCCACGAGCTCGGGGACCTGCGCGAGCGAGGCCACGATCGGCCCGGGGTCGCCGCCGGCGAAGTGGTCGCGGACCAGTAGCGGGGCGGTGGTCGCATTCATGAGCGCGACCCGCGGCCCATCGAGGACGGGCAGCGCCCTGGTCCGTTCCCCGTCGCCGTCCGTGTGGGTCGTCTCGCCGCTCGCCGTGCTCGTCATGCGTCCCCCTTCTCCACAGGCATGACGCTCTGCGGTGTGGTCCGATCTTCGAGTGTGGCGCACAACACAGTCACACGCATCCCAACGGTCGACGGCCACCCGTGCAGTCGGCCGCACCGCCGAGCGGGGGCGACGAGGCGTCGGATCGCCGACCGTCGGTGCCCGCTGTGATGATCGTGCTGATGAGCGGGACGCCCATCGCCGCCGAAGGCGACGGCACCTTCGTCGAGGACGCCATCCCCCTTGCCGAGGGCACACCGGCCGCGGCCGTCTTCGTGCGTCGGTCCTGCTGGACCGGGACGCCGACCGGCATGCCGGCCGGCTGATCGGGCGCTTCCTGTCCATCGTCGTGGTGCTGGTCGGGCTGACCTGCGCACTCGACTGGATGGGCGTGCGGATCGAGCCGCTGGCCGGAACCCTCGGGGTCAGCGGCACCGCGCTCGCGAGCCGAAGCAACGCAGAAACGCAGGTGGGGCGGGTGGGGCTCGAACCCACGACCCAGGGATTATGAGTCCCATGCTCTGACCAGCTGAGCTACCGCCCCGGCGCCGACAGCGTGCCAGAGAGGCGGGGATCACATCCGGAACCCGCAGGCGACAGGGCCGCTGGTCGCGGCGGCGAGGCCGCCGCGTGACGGCTGGTGCGGCGCGTTATCGGCCTGTGACATTCCGACGATCGGCTTGTATCCTCACCTGCGGTCCAGCCGAGCTCCGCCGTCGACACCCGAGGGCCTCGGCCGGACCCCGCCGAACCCGCAGGCCCGATGGCCGACGGGAGAGGGGACCGACCGCAGTTTCGTGGTGGGTCCTCCCCGCGAATACGGGGACGTCGAGCAGGTAGGGCACTCAGAAGCCCGAACCCGTCAGCCAACTCGGTGGGCGGACGGAGAACGGAGAACCGCCGCGTTGGCGACCAGGCACCACCGGACCACCACGATCTCGCCCCGCCGCCGCGTACGCATGACGCTGGCCACCACTGCCCTCCTGACGGCTGCGCTTCTCGGCGCACCCGCGGCCGGCGCCGCCCCCGCCGACGACGCCCGGGTGGACCAGGCCCGCGCGGAGCACGACGCCGTCGCCGCTGAGATCGCCGCGCTCGGGGCCCGGGTCGCCGAGGCGGAGGACGAGCTCCAGCGGATGTCCCACGAGGCCGAGGCCGCCAGTGGCGACGCGCTCGCGGCCGAGGCGGCTCTCGCCGCTGCCACCCAGCAGGCCTGGATCGCTGCGGTCGCACTCCAGGACGCCGAACTGGCCGTCGAGGGGGCCGAGGACGACGTCGCCGAGATCGGGCGGCAGGCCTACATGGGGGGCGGCCAGGAGTCGTCCTTCGGGGACATCCACATGCTCCTCGAGGCCGACGGGCCCGCGGAGCTGCTGCAGCAGGCCGCCACCCTCGACGTCCTCGGCGTCGCTCGGGCGAAGACTCTCGGCGCCATGGAGGTCGTGCAGGGGCAGCAGGCCCGCGCCGAGCAGGACGCACAGGCCACCGTGGCCGAGCGCGACCGGGCTGCCGCGGAGGCTGCGACGGCGCACGCGGCCGCGGAGGCCAAGCTGTCGGGCGCCCAAGCCGAGTTCGACGCGCTCGCGCTGGAGAAGCTCGGGCTGGCCGAGCAGCTGCGGACCGCCGAGATCCGGCTGCTCGAGATGCAGGGCGCGCGCGATGCCGCGCTGGCCTGGGAGGCCCAGCAGGCAGCCCGAGCGGCGGCCGCCGCGGCCGTCAGCGCCGTCACCACCACGTCCGTGCCCGCCGGGCCGGCCAGCCGCAGCGCGAGCGGTGGGGGCGGGGGGAGCAGCGCCCTCGCCTCGGCCGGGGGTGCTACCGCCCCTGCCAGCGGCCGGGTCACCTCCTGCTACGGCTCCCGCTGGGGCACCCTGCACGCCGGGGTCGACATCGCCGCACCGATCGGCACGCCGGTGTACGTGCCGGAGGGCGGAGTCGTCCTCCAGGCCGGCCCTGCCAGCGGCTTCGGGCTGGCCGTCGCCGTGCAGCACCGCGACGGCA
This sequence comes from Mycobacteriales bacterium, assembly GCA_038256725.1. GTDB lineage: Bacteria > Actinomycetota > Actinomycetes > Mycobacteriales > Geodermatophilaceae > Blastococcus. The sequence goes on from JBBSKB010000024.1 coordinate 6,389, forward strand.
CGATCACCCTCTACGGCCACGTGAACCAGGTGTTCGTGAGCTCCGGCCAGGTCGTCGCTGCGGGCGAGCGGATCGCCGAGGTCGGCAACCGCGGGCAGTCCAGCGGCCCGCACCTGCACTTCGAGGTCCACGAGGGCGGCCTGTACGTCAACCGCACCAACCCGGTGCCGTGGCTCAGCCAGCGCGGCGTCTCTCTCGGCGGCTGCTGACCGGTCGCGGAGCACCCGTGCCCGATCATGGAACCGTGCGGGCGCCGGGGGAGGGACACACCACCTGGCTGCGCGCCGTGCTGCTCGTGCTCCTGCTGGCACTCGGACTGGTCGCCGCTGTGACGGTGGACCTGCCCGCGGTCGACGACGTCCGCCGCCGGCTGGACGACGCCGGGGGAGCGGGCTGGGCGGCGCTCGTGGGCACCGTCGGCCTGGTGCTGATGGCGCCGGTGCCGCGCACCGCCGTCTCGGTGCTCCTCGGGGTCGTCGCGGGGTTCGTGCCGGGGCTGGTGGTCGCGCTGAGCGGCGCGATGATCGCCGCCGTTCTCAGCTTCGGACTGTCCCGCTGGCTCGGACGGGGGGCCGTCACCCTGGTGGGCGGACCGCGCCTGGACCGACTGGACCGCCTGGTGGTGGACCGCGGCTTCGTCGCCGTCCTGGTCGGCCGGCTGCTCCCGGTCGTGCCCTTCGTCGTGCTGAGCTACGGCACGGGACTGACCGGGATGCGGCTGCTGCCCTACGCAGCGGCGACCGCACTGGGTCTCATCCCGAGCACCGTGGTCCAGGTCGGCGTGGGCGCCTCCGCCCCGGCGCTGGTCTCCGGCGCCACCGCCGCGGTCGCGCTCCCGGTGACCGCGCTCGTGGTCGCGGGCGTCGTCTGGCTCCGGCGTCGCCGCGCGGCCGTCAGCCCCCCCTGAACAGTCGGCCGAGCGCCGCCGCCGGCCCACCGACGGTGCGCGCCGCGAGCTGGAGGATCGGGCCGCCCGGGATCCCGGGCACCTTCTGCACGATCGGCGCCAGCTGCAGCAGCCCGCCGACGTCGTGCACCTTGAGCTGGCGCCGCGCAGCGGCGGGCACCGGGTTGATCCGGCCGGACGCCGCCTCGAGCAGCAGCTCCGCCGAGGCCTCGACCGCCGGGCCCTCGTGCGTGCCGCCGGGCACCTGGTGCACCTGCCACCCGTCGGGGTCGGCGTCGAAGGCCCAGCCGCCGTCCGGCGTCACCAGGGTCACCCCACCGGTGATGCCGCAGGACGTGGCCAGGGCGCCGGTCACGTCGACGAGCGCGGCCAGCCCCGACTGGAGCACGTCGGCCGGCGGCGGCCCGGCGCCACACGACACCAGGTCCAGCCCGTGCACGGCGAGCTCGTACGCCTGCCCGAGGACGACACTGAGCAGTGGCAGCCGCCCGACGACCGACACGGTGGGCGCGGTGTCGAGCTCGACGGGCTCCTCGGCGAGGTACCGGGCCGTCGCCTCCCGGTTGCGGTGCAGCGCGGCGAGGACCTCCTCGCGCGGCGCCGCGGCGTGGGCGGCGGTGACCCGGGCGTTGACCGCGTCCGGGTCGGGCTGGGTGCCGGTGCCGCCGGTGCGGGCGGACGCGATCAGATCCGCCATCGCCGTGTGGTCGTCCCAGCAGCCCAGGTGCACGCAGATCTCGTGGGCGCGCCACCCCGGCAGGCGGGAGGGGCGGTCGAGGTCGAGCCGCTCGGCCTCGGCGAGAAAGGCGTCCCACGCGCCCAGCACGCGTGTGCGGACCTGTTCGCGCCCGGCGTCGGCCATGCCCTGGTGTGGTCCCATGACAGCGCACGTACCCACACCGTCGCCCGGCAGGCCTGAGATGCCGGCCACCCGGCGGGGGTCGGCGGCTCACCCGCGGGGGTGAGGCATATCAAGCGGGGCTCCGCAATGGTCGATTTCCCTGCCGTGACCAGTGCATTCACCGGCGACCGCCGCAGCCGCGGCGGACCGGCGGGCCCCCGCCGACCGGGTGCCGTCCGCCGTCTCCTCGGTGCGCTGCGCGACGGGCTCTACCGGCCGCTGGCCGCCGACGACGATCGCGTCGCCTTCTGGGTGCGGCACGTGCGCTACGGAGTGTTGCTCAGCGAGGTGTGCGCGATCGCCGTCGCCATCTACGCATTCGTCACCGACACGCCGGCGCACCGGAACCCCGTGATGCTCGGCATGGCGGCCGCGATCGTCGTCGCCGTCCCGGGGCTGCTCCTCCTGCCGCTGCCCGCGATGATGCGCGACCGCCGCGGGCCCACGATGTTCTACCTGTGGACCTTCGCCACGACCGTGGTGATCCTGTTCACCACCTGGCTCGACGGCGGCGCCTCCAGCCCGCTGGACGCCCTGCTCTTCCTCACGCTCACCTACATGGCCGTGGCCTACCCGCCCTACGGCGTGCTCGCCATGGGCACCGCCATGACCGGTGGGTACGTGCTGCTGTTCGGGATGTCGGGGCTGACCACCTCGGCAGCGTTCTTCATCGCCGTCATGGTCGCCTTCACCCTGATCTGCACCATGGCCTCGGCGAACTCGTGGGCCGCCCACGAGCGCCAGCAGCTGCTCATCAGCACGCAGAAGACCCTCGCCTCGACCGACCCGCTGACCGGCATCCCGAACCGCCGGACGCTGCACGAGCGGCTCGCCGGTGCCGTCGAGGCCGCTGCCTGGGGGCACCGGGCGGTGGTCTGCCTGGTCGACCTCGACGGCTTCAAGGCGGTCAACGACCGCGAGGGCCACGCTGCCGGCGACGCGATGCTCAAGGCGGTCGCGTCGATCATCGGCGGGGTGTTGCGCGAGACCGACACCGTGGCCCGCCTGGGCGGCGACGAGTTCGCCGTCCTCGCCGACGTGACCGACGCCCTCTCCGGCGAGATGCTCGGCGAGCGGCTTCGGCAGGCCGTCGCCCTGGCCGGCTCCCGTGCCGGCGTGACAGCCAGTGTCGGGGTCGCCGACGTGGTCCCGGGGGAGGACGTCGACGAACTGCTGCACCGGGCCGACGCCGCGATGTACCGCGCGAAGGCCGCCGGGGGCGACAGGATCGCCCTCCTCGCAGCCTGACCCCTCCGCCGACACGCCGCGCTGGACCGGCAGTACCACGGTCGGTCACCGCCTCCACTTACTCTCGGTGACGGCGTGCGGCGCTCTCGCTATGAGGCCACGCCGGACGTCGGATCGGGCCGGGCTCGGCCCTCGCCAGGCGTCGCGGAGCGGGGGCGACCCGGTAGACGCGCGGACGGGGGGCGTGCTATGGCCGCTGACCAGCGAAAAGCAGCCGATCCCGTCTCTTGAGTCACATGCAGCACAAGCGCACCACCCGGGCTGGCGCGATCGGGTCACCATCGTGCAGACTGTTCGCGGGAGCCCTGCTCCGCCACTGCCGAACACAGCCAGTCACCGAATCGATGGGTCCGTAGGGGAAGACGAGACCGATCGAGTCGATGGAGGTGCCCCGTGCAGCGACGGTCAACCCAGGGTGTCGTCTTCGTGCACGCGTGCCCGAAGGCGCTCTGCCAGCATGTCGAATGGGCGCTCGAACGCGTCGTCGGCGCGCCGGTCTCCCTGTCGTGGGACGAACAGCCCGCAGCGCACGGTGCCTACCGTGCCGAGGTGGCCTGGACCGGTTCGCCGGGAACGGGTGCCCGGCTGGTGGCTGCCCTGCGCCAGTGGCCGATGCTGCGCTTCGAGGTCACCGAAGAGGCGAGCCACGGCAATGACGGCGAGCGCATGTCGTACGTGCCCGGTCACGGCGTCTTCCGTGCGCCCACCAGCGCCAACGGCGACATCATGATCAGCGAGCAGCAGTTGCGGCACCTCGCGGCGACGGCGGCCTCGGCGGAGGCGTTCCGGCACGGGGTCGACCAGCTGCTCGGGGCGGCCTGGGACGCCGACCTCGAGGTCTACCGGCACGCCGGCGACGGCAGCCCGGTCACCTGGCTGCACCAGGTCGTCTGATCACAGCCCCGGGAACATCGCCGCGAGGAACGAGCGAGGAGCGGACCGTGGCGCGGAAACAGACAACGGGCACCGTCTAGACCTACTCTGGATCCGGTCGTTCGGACGCCGTCGGGGAAGCGGCGTCCGGGCGACCAGTTCCATGTCCGCGATCGGCGGCTCCACCCTCAGCTCCGAGCGTCCTCCCTCATGGTGCGCGGTGAGGGAGGACGCTCGATGACCAGGTCACCTGATCGTCGCGGGGCTGGTCAGAGCGGGATGTTGCCGTGCGCCCCGCGGCCGTGCGGCGCGGCGGCCAGTGCCGTGATCAGGCGCCGCCGGGTGTGGGACGGGTCCACGACCTCGTCGACGACGCCGATCTGCACGGCCCGGTTCACCCCACCCGCGATCCGCTCGTGCTCCTCGGCCAGTTGCGCGTGCAGCGCCTCCCGCTCGCCCGGCTGTGCCGCGGCCAGCTTCTTGCGGTGCAGGATGCCGACGGCTGCCTTCGCGCCCATGACGGCGACCTCGGCCCCGGGCCAGGCGAACACCGCGGTGGCCCCCAGCGAGCGGGAGTTCATCGCGATGTAGGCGCCGCCGTAGGACTTGCGGGTCACCAGGGTCACCCGCGGCACCACGGCCTCGGCGAAGGCATGCAGCAGCTTCGCGCCGCGCCGCACCACGCCGTCCCACTCCTGACCGACGCCGGGCAGGTAGCCGGGGACGTCGACGAGCACGACGAGCGGCACCCCGAACGCGTCGCACATCCGCACGAACCGCGCCGCCTTCTCCGCCGACGCCGAGTCCAGGCAGCCGCCCAGCCGGATCGGGTTGTTGGCGATGACGCCGACGGTGCGCCCGGCCAACCGGCCCAGCATGGTGACGACGTTGGGCGCGAAGCGCGGGTGCAGCTCGAGGCCCGGCTCGTCGAGGACGGCGGTGATCAGGGGCTTGACGTCGTAGGCACGCTGGGGCTGCTCCGGCAGCAGGGCCTTGAGGTCGACGTCCGGCTCGTCGGCTGCGGGGGTGAAGTGCCCCTGGGCGGCGAGCAGGTGGACCGCGGTCCGGGCGGTCTCGAGCGCCGCCGGCTCGGAGTCGGTGACCACGTGGACGACGCCGGAGCGGCGCCCGTGGGTGTCCGGGCCGCCGAGGGTCTCCTGGTCGACGTTCTCGCCGGTCACCGACCGGACGACGTCCGGACCGGTGACGAACACCCGGCCGGCCGGGCCCATGATCACGATGTCGGTGAGCGCCGGGCCGTAGGCCGCGCCACCGGCGGCCGCGCCGAGCACCACCGAGATCTGCGGGATACGGCCGGACGAGCGCACCATCGCGGCGAACACCTCGCCCACCGCGTGCAGCGCGGTCACGCCCTCGGCGAGCCGGGCGCCGCCGGAGTGCCAGATGCCGACGACCGGGACGTGCTCGCGGAGCGCGGTGTCGATCGCGTCGACGATGTGCCGGCAGCCGTCCACCCCCATGGCGCCGCCCATGACGGTGGCGTCGGTGCAGAAGGCGATCGCCCGGCTGCCGGACACCCGCCCCCGGGCGGCCAGGACGCCGGAGGTGTCGCGGGCGGCCAGCAGCTCCATCGACCCCTCGTCGAAGAACCGGGACAGCCGGTCCTCGGGGTCGCGGGGGTCCGGAGTTGCAAGGAGCGGGGCGGCGGGCGCTGTCGTCACGGGACCTCCACGAGAAGGGGTGTGCTGGGTCGCGGCCGCCGTCAGGCGGTCGTGAAGACCAGCGCGATGTTGTGGCCGCCGAAGCCGAAGGAGTCGTTCACCGCGGCGGTGAGGGAGGCGCGACGGGGCTCGCCGCGCACGATGTCGAGGGCCTGCACGTTCGCGTCGTCGTCGGGGTTCTCGAGGTTCGCCGTCGCGGGCACGATCTGCTCGCGCAGCGTCAGGATGGCGAACACCGACTCCAGCGCACCGGCGGCACCCAGCAGGTGGCCGGTCTGGCTCTTCGTGGCGCTGACCAGCGCGTGGTCGCCGATCGCGGAGCGGATCGCGGCCGCCTCGGCGGTGTCGCCCACCGGCGTCGACGTGGCGTGGGCGTTCACGTGGCCGATGTCGGCCGGGCTCAGACCCGCGTCCCGCAACGCGGCGGTGATGGCGCGGGCGGCGCCCTCGCCCTCCGGGTGCGGGGCGACCAGGTCGTAGCCGTCGGCGGTGCCGGCGGCGCCGGCGAGCCGGGCGTGGATCCGGGCGCCGCGGGCGCGGGCGGAGTCCTCCCGCTCCAGGACCAGCGCGGCCGCGCCCTCGCCCAGGACGAAGCCGTCACGGGCCTTGTCGAACGGGCGGGAGGCGCGCTCGGGCTCGTCGTTGCGGGTGGACATCGCCCGCATCGCCGCGAACCCGGCCATCGGCAGGGGGTGCACGCAGGCCTCGGTCCCGCCGACGAGGACGACGTCGGCGCGGTCGAAGCGCAGCAGGTCCAGGCCCCAGCGGATCGCCTCGGCGCCGGACGCGCAGGCGCTGACCGGCGCGTGCACGCCACCCTTCGCGCCGATCGAGAGCCCCACCGCGGCGGCGGGCCCGTTGGGCATGAGCATCGGGATGGTGAAGGGGGAGACCCGCTTGGGGCCCTTCTCCTCGAGGACGTCGTCCTGCCCGAGCAGGGTGAGCGCGCCCCCGATGCCGGTGCCGATGACGACGGCGATCCGCAGCGGGTCGACCCCGGCGTCCCCGGCGCCGGAGTCGCGCCAGGCCTCCTCGGCGGCCACGACGGCCACCTGCTGGCTGCGGTCCAACCGGCGGGCGCGCACCCGGTCGAGCTGCTCGGACGGCTCGGTGCTGAGCCGGGCGACCAGCTGGGCCGGGTACTCCTTGATCCAGTCGTCGGCGATGCGGCTGACCCCCGACCGCCCGGCGAGCAGCGCGTCCCAGGTGCTGGACACGTCGCCGCCCAGGGGCGTGGTGGCCCCGAGGCCGGTGACGACGACGTCGGACGTGCTCATGCTGTTCCTCCTGGAGCGGCGGTCGGGCGACCGGGGGTCGGCTGGATCAGCCCTGGTTCTTCTCGATGAAGCTGATGGCGTCGCCGACGGTCTTGATGTTGCCGAGCTCGTCGTCGGGGATCGCGACGCCGAACTTGTCCTCGACGGCGGTGGCGATCTCGACCATCGACAGCGAGTCGACGTCGAGGTCCTCGGTGAACGACTTCTCCGGGGTGGCGTCGGCCGGGGTCACGCCGGCGACCTCCTCCAGGATCTCGGCAAGGCCGGACTGGATCTCCTGGGTGCTGCTCACGCGGGGTGGTCCTCTCTCTCGGATGGGACGGCACCCCGGTGCGGGGCAGCCGTCGACGTCCGGGACGAGATGTCCCGGCAACTGTGGGGAGCGGATGCGCTCCGGTGCTGCGTCACGGCAGCCGGATGACCTGACCGGCGTAGGTCAGGCCGGCGCCGTAGCCGAGGACCAGGGTGAGGTCGCCCGACTTCGCGTCGCCGGACTCGAGCAGCGCGCTGAGCGCCAGCGGGATGGAGGCGGCCGAGGTGTTGCCCGAGCGCACGACGTCGCGGGCGACCACGGTCTTCTCGCCGAAGCCCAGCCGCTTGGTCATCGACTCGATGATCCGCAGGTTGGCCTGGTGCGGGGCGAACACGTCGATGTCGGCGGCGGTGACGCCGGCCTTCTGCATCGCCTCGGTCAGCGCCTCGGTGAGTTTGGTGGTGGCCCAGCGGTACACCGCCTGGCCGGCCATGGTCATGAACTGGCTGCCGGCGGGGATCTCGATGGCGGTGTGCTGGTCGCCGTCGCTGCCCCAGGCGACCGGGCCGATGCCGGGCTCGTCGGAGGCGCCCACCACGGCCGCACCCGCGCCGTCGGCGAAGATCACCGCGGTCGACCGGTCGGTCATGTCGGTGACGTCGGTGAGCCGCTCGACACCGATGACGATGGCGTTGCGGGCCGAGCCCGCGCGGATCGCGTCGGAGACCAGGCCGAGGGAGTAGCAGAAGCCCGCACAGCCGGCGTTGAGGTCCAGCGCTCCCGGCCGGGGGATGCCCAGCCGGTGCGCGACCTCCGGGCCGATGCCCGGGATGGGCTGGCGGAGGCTGGCGCTGGCGAGGACCACCAGGTCGATCTCGTCCGGCGCCAGGCCGCTGGCGGCGATGGCCTTGCCGCCGGCCGCCGTCGCCATCTCGACCAGCGTCTCGTCGTCGTCGGCCCAGCGACGTTCGGCGATGCCGACCCGGCCCTGGATCCACTCGTCGTTGGTCTCCATGACCTCGGCGAGCTCGTCGTTGGTCACCCGGCGGCGTGGGCGGTAGGCGCCGAGCCCGAGGATGCGTGCACCGGGGGCCCCTGCGGCCAGCTGGATGGTGGTCACGCGGACACCTCCGGGTAGAGACGGGCGATCGGGTCGCCCGCGTCGACGAGATCCCCCTCGTGCACCAGCCATTCGGCGAGCACTCCGTCGTAGGCAGCGGAGACGTTGACCTCCTCGCGGCGGCCGCGGATGCAGCCCAGGGGGGTGCCGGCCGGCAGGCGGGTGCCCTCGGCGACCTCCGCCGGGCTCACCGTGCCCCGGGCAGGGGCGACGACGACGCGCCAGTCGGGGAAGTGCTCGGCCTCCGCGCGGCCGCGCTCGGCGGCGATGAGCTCGCGGGCCCGGTCGAGGTCCGCCGGACCGGCGAGGGTGAGGATCTCGATACCCGAGCCCTTCCACTCGCGCTTGGCCAGACCGGCCAGCGCGCCGGCCGGGGGCAGCTCGATGACCGCGGTGACGCCGAGGTCCCGCAGGGTCGCGAGGCAGGCGTCGAAGCGGACCGGGCTGGTGACCTGGCTGACCAGGCGGCGCAGCGCGTCGGCGCCGGAGCTCACGGCGGCACCGTCGGCGTTGGAGAGCAGGAGGCGGCTCGGGTCGGCCGGGCGCAGGCCACCCACGAGGCCCTCGAGCTCCTCGCGGGCGGAGGCCATGTACGGGGTGTGGAAGGCCCCGGCCACGGACAACGGCATGACCCGGGCCTTGGTCGGCGGGTCGGCCTTCAGCGCGGCCAGGCCGTCCAGCGGCCCGGCGGCGACGATCTGGCCGGCGCCGTTGAGGTTGGCCGGGGCCAGGCCGTGACCCGCCAGGGTGGCGAGCACCTCGTCGGGGTCGCCACCCAGGACGGCGGACATGCCGGTCGGGGTCTGCGCGCAGGCCGCGGCCATCGCCCGGCCGCGGACGGCGGTCAGCGCTATCGCAGCCTCGATGCTGAGCACGCCGGCGAGCACCGCCGCGGTGAGCTCACCGACGCTGTGCCCGGCGATGACGACGTCCCGCCCGGCGTAGGGGCTGTGCGCGACCGGCCCCGGGAGGCCGCCGAGCTCGCGGGCGACGAACAGGCTCATGGCCACGACCAGCGGCTGGGTGACCGCGGTGTCCTGGATCGCCTCGGCGTCGCCCGTCGTGCCGAGAGTCAGCAGGTCTGCGTCGGCGATGGCGCCGGCCCAGCGGAAGAACGACTCGGCTCCGGGCAGCTCCAGCCAGTCGGTGAGCATTCCGGGCTTCTGGGCACCCTGACCGGGGGCGAGGACGGCGAGCACTCGTCCACCGTGCCAAAGACCGCGGGCCCCCGCGGTGGCGGGCGGCACGAAAGCACACGGGTGATCTTTGGAGGGTTCCCACAAACACAGCGCCATCTCGGGCCCGGAATGCGGCATACCGTGGTGGACACCACACGGTGATCCGGCCTCAGTCCCAGAGCGAGCGCTCGCGGTCGAGGTGTGCCAGGGCGAGCGCGACCTGCAGCGTCCAGCTGCCGCGGGGATCGGTCGCCGACAGGCCGGTGAGCTCGGCGGCCCGCTTCAGCCGATAGCGCACGGTGTTGGGGTGGACGAAGATCGCCCGGGCGCTGGCCTCGAGGTTCCCGCCGCTGCTGAGCACGGCCCGCACCGTCTCCAGCACCCCGCCGCCGGCGGCGTGCAGCGGCAGGGCCACCTCGTCGCGGAGCGCCGCCCGCGCCAGCGGATCGCCGTCCAGCGCCCGCTCGGGGAGCAGCGCCTCGGCCGTCACCGGACGCGGTGCCTCGGGCCAGGCGCGCGCCGCGCGGAGGCCGGCCAGCGCCGCGGCCGCGGACTCACCGGCACGGCCCAGCCCGTCGACCACCGGCCCGGACACGACCGGACCGGGACCGAACTCGCCCGCGACCCGGGCGACCACCGGCGCGAGGTCGTCGGGCCCGCCCAGGACGACGACCAACTGGTCGGCGTGCACCCCGACGAGGACGTCGCTGCGCAGCGACCGCGCCGCCCGGCGCACCGGGGCGTGCGGATCGGCGACGCCCTCCGGGGTCGCGCCGACCACCACCGTCACCGGGCTCAGCGCGGACCAGCCCAGCGCGGCCGCCCGGCCGGAGAGCTCCTCGGAGCGCTCCCCGCGCACGAGCGCGTCGACCAGGAGCGCTTCGAGCCGGGCGTCCCAGGCCCCCCGGTTCTCCGCGAAGCTGGCGTAGACGTGCGCGGTGGCGAAGGCGACCTCGCGGCTGAACTGCAGGACGGCCAGCCGCAGCATCTCCTCGTCGCCGGGCTCGGCGACCGAGGTGACGTGGTCCTCGAGGGTCTCCACGGTGATCTTGATGAGGTCGACGGTCTGCTTGAGCGCGACCACCCGCACCAGCTCGCGGGGCGCGGCGCCGAACACCTCGCCGGTCAGCCGCGGGGGACGGGCGGGGTCGCGGCACCACTCGACCAGGGAGGCGAGCCCGGCCTGGGCGACGAGCGTGACCCACGAGCGCTGGTCGGCCGGCATCGTCCGGAACCAGGGCAGCTCGTCGTCCATCCGGGCCACGGCCTGCGTGGCCAGTGCCCCCGACGAGCGCTCGAGCCGCCGGAGGGTGGCGGCGCTCGGGCGGTCGATCACCCGGCTCCTCACGGCGTCAGCGTGTCACGCGCGGGGCGTGTCGGGGAGAGTAGGGCGGTGGACGTTCCCCCGGACGATGGCACCACCGTCGTCCGCACCCGTGGCCCGGGCCCTGCGCTGGCGGTGGTCGCGGCCTGCGCGGCGGTGGTGGCGCTGCTCGGCGCCGCGGTCCGCGCCGGCTTCGCACCGCTGTGCGACCTCGACACGACGGTGAGCGAGGCGTTCTACGCCGGGGACGACCGGAGCCGCGCGCTCGACGTGCTGCTCGAGGTGCTCACCGCGCCGGGGCTGTCGGTGTTCCGCTACGTGGTGGCCGTGCCGGCGCTGGTCTGGCTGGTCCGCCGGCGGGCCTGGCGCACCGCGGTCTGGCTCGTCGTCACCGCGGTCTTCATCCGGCACGCGACCTCCGCGCTGAAGGAGTTCTTCGACCGGGCGCGACCGGCCTTCGAGGACGGCGGTGCGCAGTACGGGTCGCTCAGCTTCCCGAGCGGCCACTCCTCGGGGATCGCCACACTGGTGACCTGCGGGCTGCTGCTGGCCTGGCCGCAGCTCGCTCCGGCCCCCCGGAGGGTGTGGGCGCTGGCCGGCGCCCTCGTCGTGCTGCTCGTCGGGCTCACCCGCATGTGGCTCGGCGTGCACTACCTCTCCGACGTCGTGGCCGGCTGGTCGCTCGGCGTGGGCTGGACCCTGCTCACCGCCGTCGTCTTCGGCGTGCTGCCAGCCGGCTCGGGAGTCGGTGCGGGCGGGCGTGCCGTGGGCGGTGCAGCGCGGTGAGCGGGCCGGAGCAGCGCCTCCTCGTCGCGCCTGACGACGGGGCGCTCGGCCCTCTGCTGCGCGTGTCCGACGACCGGCTCGCCCCGCATGCCGGCTACGGCTGGCACGAGCACCGGGCCGTCGACGTGGTCGCCGTCGTCCTGGCCGGCTCGCTGCACCACCGGTGGGGCGACGGCGCGGCACTTCTCGCGGGGGACGTCGCGGTCCTGCGCGCCGGCACCGGCGTGCGCCACGACGAGTTGGCCGGTGGCTCCGGGGCCAGGGTGCTGCAGTGCTACCTGCGCGCCGGGATGCCGACGGCGTCGCCGTCCCACGGGGTGCACCGGGCGCCGCGCGGCTGGGTCGACCTCGGTCGCCCGGATGCGCGGCTGTGGGTGGGCCCGGCCCGGTCCGAGGTCCCCGTGGGCGAGTTCACCGCGGTCGGCGACGGACTCGTCGTGGTGTGGGGGCTGGCGACCTCACGTCCCGCCTGGGCGATCGACTGAGCCGTCGGTAGCGGATAGCGCCTGCGGGATCGTCATCAAAAGGACATGACCGCAACTGGTCGGGGCTGGAAATTTTCGCCGACCTCTCTGCCGTGCCGGCGCAGTTGCCGGCTCTTCCAGCTGGAGTTCCCTTGACGGCGTCACGGTCGCGGGGAGCAACGGACGGGTCCTGAACGCGATCGAACAGTCGACGGGCAGCCTGCTGTCCCAGTTGACCGTCAACGGGGACACGAGCTGGAACCTCAGCTGACCGCGGTGCAGCCGTAGCTGGTCGGGGGACTGCGACGACGCAGTCCCCCGACCGGGCTCCGGTGGTGCGGTGGGCGCAGCACCGGGACGTGGGTGAGGGTGGAGCCATGCCGACCAGCCCGTCCGACCTGCTGACCGCCGCGTACGACGACGCCGACCGGACCATCGAGCTGCGCCGCCGGCTGCACCGGCACCCGGAGATCGGGCTGCAGCTGCCGCGCACCCAGGCGACGGTGCTGGAGGCCTTCGCCGACCTGCCGCTGGAGGTGACCACGGGCCGGCGCACCAGCTCGGTGGTCGGGGTGCTGCGCGGTGCCCGGCCGGGCCCCAGCTACCTGCTGCGCGGCGACATGGACGCCCTGCCCGTGCAGGAGGACACCGGCCTGCCGTTCGCCTCCGAGGTGCCGGGGGTGATGCACGCCTGCGGGCACGACACCCACGTCGCGATGCTGGTCGGTGCCGCGCGGCTGCTGGCCGAGCGCCGCGACGAGCTCGCCGGCCAGGTCGTGTTCATGGTGCAGCCGGGGGAGGAGGGCTTCCACGGCGCCCGCTACATGCTCGAGGAGGGGCTGCTCGACGTCGTCCCGGAGGCGCCGGTCAGCGGGGCCTTCGCGCTGCACATCTCCTCGACCCTCGCCAGCGGCAGCGTGAACGTCCGGCCGGGGCCGGTCATGGCCGCCGCCGACCAGTGGGCGATCACGCTGCGCGGCCGCGGCGGGCACGCCTCCGAGCCGCACGCCGCCGCCGACCCGATCCCCGCGGCCGCCGAGATCGTGCTGGCGCTGCAGTCGATGGTCACCCGGCGGGTCGACGTGTTCGACCCCGCCGTCGTCACCGTGGGGCACCTGCAGGCCGGGACGACCAACAACGTCATCCCCGAGTCGGCGTTCCTCGAGGGCACGATCCGCACGCTCTCGGCCGAGCGGCGGGCCGACGTCGTCGCCGCCGTGCAACGGGTGGCCACCCACGTGGCCGCAGCGCACGAGCTGGGGGTCGAGTTCGAGCACCGGCAGGGCTACCCGGTGACGATCAACGACGCCGGCGCGGCCGCCTCGGTGCTGGCGACGACCGTCGCGATGCTCGGCGAGCAGGCCGCCGTCCTCCTGCCGGCGCCGCTCATGGGCGCCGAGGACTTCTCCTACGTGCTGCAGGAGGTGCCCGGCGCCCTGGCCTGGCTGGGGGCGCGCCCGCCGGGCGTCGACCCCAGCCAGGCGCCCCCCAACCACTCCAACCTGGTGGTGTTCGACGAGGAACCGCTCCCGGCGGGTGTGGCTCTCTACGCGCAGATGGCCCTCGACGCGCTCCGCCCCTGAGCGAGCCCAGGGCTGGAATCAGGTGGCGGGGCTGGGGTCGGTCCGCTCCTCGGCCGGGGCCGCCTGGACGTCGCGGACCTGGTACTTCTCCACGGCCTCCCGCACGCGGGCGCGGTCGACCTGCCCCTCGTCGGCGAGCGACGCCAGCGTGCGGACGACGATGGACTCGGCGTCGACCGAGAAGTGCCGGCGCAGCGCCGGACGGGTGTCGGAGAGCCCGAAGCCGTCGGTGCCCAGCGACGCCAGCCCACCGGGGACGTACGGCGCGATCAGGTCCGGGACGGCGCGCATCCAGTCCGACACCGCGACCACCGGGCCGACCGTCTCCTGCAGCCGCTGGGTGACGTACGGGGTGCCCGGCTGGTCCTCGGGGTGCAGCAGGTTGTGCCGGGTCACCTCCTCGGCCTGGCGGCGCAGCTCGGTCCAGGAGGTCACGGACCACACGTCGGCCGACACGCCCCAGTCCTGGGCCAGCAGCTCCTGAGCCCGCAGCGCCCACGGCACGGCGACGCCGGAGGCCAGGACCTGCGCCTTGACCTGCCCACCCGCCCCACCGCCGACCTGCGGGCCCTCCGCGTAGCGGTGCATGCCGGCCAGCAGGCCCTGCACGTCCAGGCCGTCGGGTTCGGCCGGCTGGTGGAAGGGCTCGTTGTAGACCGTCAGGTAGTACATGACGTCGGGGGAGCGGGACCCACCCAGCGGCGCACCCGGGTCCTCGCCGTACATGCGGACCAGGGCGTCCCGGGTGATGTGCGCGACCTCGAAGGAGAACGCCGGGTCGTAGGAGACGACGGCGGGGTTGGTCGCGGCCAGGAGCAGCGAGTGGCCGTCCTCGTGCTGCAGTCCCTCACCGTTGAGCGTCGTCCGCCCTGCGGTGGCGCCGAGCAGGAAGCCGCGGGTCATCTGGTCGGCCGCCGCCCAGATGGAGTCGCCGGTCCGCTGGAACCCGAACATCGAGTAGAAGATGTAGATCGGGATCATCGGCTCGCCGTGCGTCGCGTACGAGGTGCCGACGGCGGTGAACGAGGCGGTCGAGCCAGCCTCGTTGATGCCCTCGTGCAGGATCACGCCCTGCTCGGACTCCTTGTACGCCAGCATCAACTCGCGGTCGACCGACGTGTACCGCTGTCCGGCCGGGTTGTAGATCTTGTGCGACGAGAACAACGAGTCCAGCCCGAAGGTGCGGGCCTCGTCCGGGATGATCGGCACGAAGCGCGGGCCGAGCTCGGCGTCCTTCAGCAGCTCCTTGAGCAGCCGGACGAACGCCATCGTCGTCGCCACCTCCTGCTTGCCGGAGCCGCGGCGCAGGACGTCGAGGGCCTTGTCGTCGGGCGCCTTGAGGGTCTTGAACTCCGTCCGCCGGCGCGGCAGCGCCCCGCCCAGGGCGCGCCGCCGCTCGAGCATGTACTGCATCTCGTCGGAGTCGGGGTCGGGCTTGTAGTAGGGCGGCAGGGTCTTGTCCAGCGCCGAGTCGGGGATGTCCAGGTAGAGCCGGTCGCGGAAGAGCGAGAGGTCCTCTGCGGTCAGCTTCTTCATCTGGTGGGTGGAGTTGCGGCCCTCGAAGTGGCTGCCCAGCGTCCAGCCCTTGATCGTCTTGGCGAGGATGACGGTCGGCTGGCCCTTGTGCTCCTGCGCCGCCTTGAACGCCGCGTAGACCTTGCGGTAGTCGTGCCCGCCTCGGGAGAGGCCCCAGATCTCCTTGTCGCTCATCGCTTCGACGAGCCGGCGGGTGCGCGGGTCGCGGCCGAAGAAGTGCTCGCGCACGAACGCGCCGTCCTCGGCCTTGTAGGTCTGGTAGTCGCCGTCCGGCGTCTGGTTCATCAGGTTGACCAGCGCGCCGTCCCGGTCACCGGCCAGTAGCGGGTCCCACTCGCGCCCCCAGATCACCTTGATCACGTTCCAGCCGGCGCCGCGGAAGAAGGACTCCAGCTCCTGGATCACCTTGCCGTTGCCGCGCACCGGGCCGTCGAGCCGCTGGAGGTTGCAGTTGACGACGAAGGTGAGGTTGTCCAGCTCCTCGCGGGCGGCCAGGCCGATCGTGCCCAGCGACTCCGGCTCGTCCATCTCGCCGTCGCCGAGGAACGCCCAGACGTGCTGGTCGGAGGTGTCCTTGATGCCGCGGGCGTGCAGGTAGCGGTTGAACCTGGCCTGGTAGATGGCGTTCATGCCACCCAGTCCCATCGAGACGCTGGGGAACTCCCAGAAATCGGGCATCAGCCGCGGGTGCGGGTAGCTGGACAGCCCGCCGCCGGGGTGGCTGACCTCCTGGCGGAACCCGTCGAGCTGCTGCTCGGTGAGCCGGCCCTCGAGGAAGGCGCGGGCGTAGATGCCGGGGGAGGCGTGCCCCTGGAACCAGATCTGGTCCCCGCCGCCGGGATGGTCCTTGCCGCGGAAGAAGTGGTTGAAGCCCACCTCGTACAGCGACGCGGACGACGCGTAGGAGGAGATGTGGCCGCCGACGCCGATCCCGGGCCGCTGCGCGCGGTGCACCATGATCGCGGCGTTCCAGCGGATGTAGGCGCGGATGCGGCGCTCGGCGTGCTCGTCGCCGGGGAACCACGGCTCCCGCGCTGGCGGGATGGTGTTGATGTAGTCGGTGCTGCGCAGGGCGGGGACGCCGACCTGCTGCTCCCGGCTGCGCTCGAGGAGCCGCAGCATCAGGTACCGGGCGCGTTCGCGACCGGCGTGGCCGACGACGGCGTCGAGCGAGTCGATCCACTCCTGCGTCTCATCCGGATCGGTGTCGGGGAGCTGGCTGGGCAGCCCGTCGGTGATGACCGCGCGGGGTGCGCCGATGTCGCGGGCGGGGTCGCCGTCCGACTGCTGTGCGCTCATGCCCCCATCGTCGCCCCTCGGGGAGCCGGGCGTCACCTGCCGGGCGCTCCGTCCGGCGGGTCGCCGGTCGCGGACGGGTCGGCGCGCTTGCGCCGTGGCGGTGATGCCCTACGCTTCCGCCCACGTGGCTCCCGGTTTGGAACGGGCCGTGACGCGCCCGCGCGGACGGCCGGCCGACAGGGCACCATCACCCATGATCGATCAGCAGCAGGTCCCACCCATGGAGGAGCAGCACGGATGAGCGACGACAGCGCCGGCATGGCGGCCCGGTTGGGCATCAAGCCGGGCATGGTCGTGCAGGAGCTCGGCTGGGACGAGGACGCCGACGAGGATCTGCGTGACGCGATCATCGAGGTCTCCGGCGGCGAGATGGTCGACGAGGACACCGACGAGGTGGCCGACGTCGTGCTCCTCTGGTGGCGCGAGGACGACGGCGACCTGTTCGACGCCCTGACCGATGCGATCACCTCCCTCGGTGAGGACGGCGTCGTCTGGCTGCTCGTCCCCAAGTCGGGCCGCCCCGGTCACGTGGAGCCCGGCGACGTCACCGAGGTCGCCCCCACGGCCGGTCTCCAGCAGACCAGCAGCGTCTCCGCGGCCAAGGACTGGTCGGGCATCCGCCTGGTCAGCCCGAAGACCGCCCGCAGCCGCCGGTAGGGCGTACGGCACCATCGGGCGCATGAGCCTCTCCGTCGGTGACGTCGCCCCCGAGTTCAGCCTGCCCGACCAGGACAAGCAGGTCGTGTCCCTCGCCGAGCTGCGGGGCGCCCCCGTGCTGGTCGTCTTCTACCCGTTCGCCTTCTCCGGCATCTGCACCGGCGAGCTGTGCCAGTTGCGCGACGAGCTGGCCAACTACACCGAGGCCGGCGTCCGCGTCGTCGCGATCAGCACCGACCCGGTGTTCAGCCTCAAGGCCTTCAAGGCGCAGGAGGCCTTCGAGTTCCCGCTGCTGTCGGACTTCTGGCCGCACGGCGCCACCGCTCAGGCCTACGAGGTGTTCAACGACAAGGCCGGCATGGCCCTGCGCGGCACGTTCCTGGTCGACGCGGACGGGAAGATCGCTTTCGCCGAGGTCAACCAGCCCGGTGACGCCCGTGAGCAGTCCGGCTGGAAGGACGCCGTCGGACAGCTCGCGGCGTAGTCGACCGGGCGCCCGGGGTTCCTGTCCTGGGCGCGCCGGGGCGCGTAGCTCAGCGGTAGAGCTCTCGCCTTACAAGCGAGCGGTCGCAGGTTCGAACCCTGTCGCGCCCACCTAGGAACTCAGGCGGCCAGTCTCAGGCCGCAGAGTCCTCCAGCGTGCCCACCTCGTCACACGGCGTCGCCTGGGCCGGCTTGGGGAACGCCGGACGTAGGAACCGCGGCGCCTGGAATGGCGCCCAGGTGCCCTCGGGCTGGGCGAGCCGGTCGGCGACGGCCCAGATGGCCGCAGGGTGGTGGCCCAGGCCGAGGTGGCTGGCGGTCACCGCGATGTTCTCGCAGCGCTCGCCCGGGGTGTTCAGGCAGGTCTGCCAGTGCACGATGCCGTCGTAGTGGGAGTAGATCGAGGTGGTCGGCACCGGCATCGGCTCGTTCTCCGGCTCCAGGGGGAGCGTGCGCTGCTCGACGTGCAGGTGCGAGTACCGGTCGAAGACCTTCGCGGCACGCGTCTGGCTGAACCTCGTGAGCCGGAACGGGCTGCCGAGCGTGACGACCTGGCGCACCTGGTCGGGGGAGCGGCGGGCGAGGTCCCGGGCGAAGATGCCGCCCAGGCTCCAGCCGACGATCGTGACCGGCCGGCGGTAGCGGCCGTGCACGTAGTCGAGTCTGTCGCGCAGGCCGTTGACGCACAGCGCGGTCGGGCCGATGTTGCGGCCCAGGCCCCACCCGTGCACGCGGTAGTCCAGCCGGCGCAGGACGCCGCGGAGGGCGGCGGTCGAGGCGTCGTCGGCCAACAGGCCGGGCAGCACGAGCACGGGATGACCGTCGCCCTTGGGCAGTCGCGGGGTGAACGGCCGGGTGGCCAGGTAGAGGCCGTAGTCGGCGACCGCGCGGCCGGGCTCGCTCAGGTAGAGCGGCAGCGCCGGTCCGTCGTCCTGCTGTCCTGCCACGTCGACCTCCCGCGTTACGTCCTTGGTACCGGCCCGTACCAATCTGCGGCCTGGCTCACACGCCGTTCCCCGAACACGCAGGCGGATGTTGCCCAAATGTGTCCTGTGTCATAGCGGCTCGTTGCGCCGACCGGCGCAGCAGGCACCGTGCTCGGGCGGGCCCGGGCGGCGCGTGCCACCGTTGCGCGGACGGCGATGGCGGGACGAGAGGACGGTCGGCAGTGGCAGCGGAGCAGCAGGTGCTGGGGGAGAGCCGGACGGTCGACCTCGGCGGCCCGGTCCACTACGTCGACTTCGGCGGCCCGGAGGACGGCCCGCGGGTGGTCCTGGTGCACGGGCTGGGCGGCTCGCACCTCAACTGGGACACCTTCGCCCCGCTGCTCCTGCCGCACGCGCGGGTGCTGGCCATCGACCTGCCCGGCTTCGGCCGCAGCGAGCCGGGCGGGCGCCGCGCGACGGTGCACGCCAACGTCGGGGTCCTGCACGCCTTCCTGCGGGAGGTGGTCGGCGAGCCCGCGGTGCTGGTCGGCAACTCGATGGGCGGGATGATCTCGATCCTGACGCAGGCGGCGCACCCCGGAGCGGTGCGCGGCCTGGTCCTGCTGGATCCGGCGATCCCCGGCCCGCGGCGGACGCTCGACCCGCTGGTCGCGGTCACCTTCGCGCTGTACGCGATGCCGGTGGTGGGCGAGCGGTTCCTCTGGCTGCGTCGGGCCCGGCAGACACCGCTGCAGCGGGTGCGGGAGATGCTGCGCCTGGTCGGAGTGGACCCCGACTCGCTGCCCTCGACGGTGATCGACCGTTCCGTGCTGCTGCTCGAGGAGCGCGAGGACCATGCCGGCATGGACCGCGCCTACCTGACCGCCGCGCGTTCCCTGCTCGCACAGCTGGCCGATCCGCGGCGCTACCGACGGGCGATGGAGAAGGTCTCGGGCCCCGTCCTGCTGGTGCACGGCGCCCTCGACCGGCTCATCCCGGTGCAGGCCGCCCGCGATGTCGCCCGCCGGCATCCGGCCTGGCGCTACGCGGAGCTGGACGGTGTGGGCCACGTGCCGCAGCTGCAGTGCCCCGAGCGGCTGGCCGACGAGGTGCTGCCGTGGCTGGCCGAGCTGGGCGGCATCCGCGCCGGGGCCTGATGACAGGCGCGGTCAGGTGCGGTCGCGGAAGGTGTCCCGCAGTGCCTCGAGGCCGGTCCAGCGCGGACGCCAGCCCAGCTGCTCGCGGGCCCGGGTGGTGTCCATGAGCGCCGGGCGCGAGGCCGCCTCGATCCACTCGGCGACCGGTGGCAGGAAGGGCAGCCGGGAGATGACGCGGGCGGCGGCCTGGCCCGGGCCGGCCGGCAGTCGGATGGGCAGGGCGCCGAGCTCCCGGGCCACGTCGGCGGCGGTGACGACGCCGTCACCGGCGATGTTGTAGGCCCCCGGAGGGCCGGTGCCCACGACGCACAGCTGCAGCGCGCGGCCGACGTCCTCCTCGTGGATGAGCTGCAGCGGGTGCTCGGGCACCAGCAGCGGGATCGGCAGCGGCAGCCGGCGCGGCCGGCCCAGCAACCGCCGGCCCAGCGGCCCAGCGGCGCGAGCGGCCCGGGCAGGACGCCCTTGGCGCCCACCGCGTTCGGCCCCAGTACGACCGGCGGCCGGAGCAGGTAGAGCGCGAGCTCGGGCGCGCTCGCCGCCTCGCGCTGCAGCAGCTCCTCGAGCTCGGCCTTCTCCTGCGCGTAGAACAGCCGCGCAGCGGGGCGCACCGGCCAGTCCTCGTCGATCAGGTCGGGGTTGTCGGCGTGGAAACCGTAGGCGGCCACCGACGAGGCGTACACGAATCGGCGGGCGCCGGCCGCCGCCGCGGCCCGGAAGACGCTCAGGGTGCCGTCGACGTTGATCGCCCGGATGGTCTCCCGCGACGCGTTGCCGGAGATCAGGAACGCCAGGTGGACGACGACGTCCACACCCACGAACGCCGCCCGCAGCGCGTCGGGATCCCGGACGTCACCCTGCCGGTACGCCATCTTCGTCCAGCCGCGCTCCGCCGGGTCGAACGGCCGGCGGGCGATCCCGATGACGTGATCGATCCGGTCGTCGTCCTGGAGCAGGGGCATCAGCCCCGAGCCGAAGGTGCCGGAGGGTCCGGTGACCGCGACGGTCAGGCCGGCCGGGCTCACCGGCTGGCCGCCGCCGGCTTCTCCCGCGGCGTCGGGGCGGGCTGCTCGACCTCGGGGGCGCCCTGCTGGGCGCGGGCGAACTCGAGCAGCTCCTCGATCCCGCGGCGGATGCCCCGGGACAGGACGTCGACGTCGGCGAAGGCGTCGAAGTCGGCGTTGATCCCGAAGGTCATCGTCTTCTGGTAGCTGAAGATGCCGATCGAGCAGCGGGTGCCGCCGGCGATGGGCACGTAGGCGTAGGCCGACACCATCCGCCGTCCCAGCACGTAGAGCGGGACCGGCGGGCCCGGCACGTTCGTGGTGACAGCCTGGCACCACACCTGACCGGCGGAGAGCGCCGCGCGCACCCCCAGGGAGAGCAGGGTCGGTGCCACGAAATCGCCCATCGCGATGATCGACGGGACGTCGACGGCCTGCATCGCCTTCTTGTACTCGTCCATCTGGCCGCGGATCGAGGCGAGCCGGGAGCTCGGGTCGGGGTCGCCGACGGGCAGGTCGACGAAGACGCAGGAGACCGCGTTGTTGAGGGTGCCGCGCTGGCTGTCCGCGCGCACCGACACCGGCACCATCGTGCGCACCACCAGCTTCTCCGAGGTGAGCTCGCCGCGGCCCTGCAGCAGGTCGCGGAAGCCGGCGGTGATCGAGGTGAGGACGACGTCGTTGACCGTCCCGCCCAGCGCGGCGCGCACCTCCTTGAGCTCGGCGAAGTCGGTGGAGGTCCACGCCCAGCGGCGGTGCGGGCCGATCGGGCCGTTGAGCGAGCGGGCCGTGGGCACGAGGGCCTGCTTGGCCAGGGAGGGGAGGGCCGCCGCGACGCTCTTCCCCGAGTCGAGGAGCTGCTTGGCGATCCGCCCGGCGCCGCCCCCCGAGGGCAGCGAGGCGAGCTGTCGCAGCGGGTGCGCGACGGCATCGGCGACGGCCCCGGCGACCATGCCGGCGCCGGTGGGGGTGCGCTGCGGCGTCCAGTCCCGCGGCTCGTCGTGGGTGGCGTCGGGGGTGAGGTCGAACATCAGCTGCATGAGGTCGCTGCCGGCGACGCCGTCGACCATGCAGTGGTGGACCTTGGAGATGATCGCCCAGCGGTCGTCGGCCAGGCCCTCGATGAGGTAGAGCTCCCACAGCGGCTTGGACATGTCCAGCCGCTGGCCGAGGATCCGTCCGGCCAGGTTGCGCAGCTGCTCGTCGCTGCCCGGACGCGGCACGGCGGTGTGCCGGACGTGGTACAGGATCTGGAAGTGCGGGTCGTCCACCCACATCGGCCGCCCGAGCTGCATCGGCACCTCCCGCACCCGCTGGCGGTAGCGGGGCACCACGGGCAGCTTGCTCAGCAGCAGCCGCACGACGTCGCCGTAGCTGGGCGCCGGCCCCTCGAAGACGGCCACCGACCCGACGTGCATGGGGGTGTTCTCGCTCTCGGCGAAGTAGAAACCGCTGTCGAGCGCACTCATCCGGTCCACGTTCTGCTCCTCGCTGCCCCACGGGACCGTTGGTCGCGGGGGTCGTTCGCACGTCGACGGGTGGCCGCCGAAGTTAGGCGTGTCGTGCGGTCACTGCAAGTGGACCTACCCGCGTGACCGACGCCACACCGGCATGCCCCGTCGATGCGCTGCTCAACCGGCTTTCCGGCCACCGGCCTCCACCCGGTCCAGCAGGTCGAGCAGCGCACGGTCGACCACGTCGGTGCGGGTCAGGTTCACGCTGTGCCCGGCACCAGGGACGACGACCAGGTCCGCGCTGCGCCCGATGGCCGCCGCGAGCCGCCGTCCGTGCCCGACGGGGGTCAGCCGGTCGTGCGTGGCCGCGACGACGGTGACCGGCACCCGGCCGAGCACCGGGAGCGCGGCGAACTCCTCGTGGTCGAGGAAGGTGGCGTAGAAGGCGGCCGAGACCGGGAACGGGGTCTCCTCCAGCAGGCCCTGCACCAGCCGGACGGCGGCCGGGTCGGCGTCGGTCAGGTCGCCGAACAGCAGCCGGCGGGTGAACCACCGCCCGAACCGGCTCCCGCGGCGTCGGAAGCGCTCGAGCAGCGGTGCGACCATCTGCAGCCCGCGGAGGTACAGCGGCAGCACCCGGAGCCACCGGATGACCTTCACCAGCCGGCCGAGGAGGCCGGTCTCCACCAGCCCGCCGGCCGACGTCGCGAGCAGGAAGACGCCCACGACCCGGTCGCCGAACAGCTCGGGCCGTTGCCGGGCCAGCGCCATGATGCTCATCCCGCCCATCGAGTGCCCGGCGAGTACCACCGGGCCGGTGGGGACCACGGCGTCCAGCACCTGACCGAGGTCTCGTCCGGTGCGGTCGATGGTCGCGTCGGGCAGGGGAGTGGCCGCCGAGCGGCCGTGCCCGCGTTGGTCCCACAGCACCAGCCGCACCCGGTTCCGCAAGGCCCTGCGCTGCAGCTCCCACTCCGCGAGCCGGGCGGTGAACCCGTGGCAGAGGACGACGGTCAGGGCCGCTCCGTCGGCGCCGTCGACCTCCACGTGCAGGTCGACGCCGTCGTCGGTGCGCACGGTGCGCGAGCCCGGAGGCGCCGGTCCGGTCGGCGGCGGCAGGGCGGGCACGGGCGGCGGGGTGGGCACGGGCGGCGGGGTGGGCAGGTGTCCGGTCGGCACCCGACACATCCCAGGGCCTCCGGGCACCGGTGCGCAACCGGAGCGCTCAGCGGCGGCCCCGCCGGCCCGGGGCGTTCTCGCGCACCAGCCGCCGGGCGGTGTCGACCTCGCGGGCGATCGGCGCGAGCACGCCGTCGGCCAGGATCTCGGCGTCGTCGGCCGCGGCGGCGCTGCGCACGTCCCCCTCCAGCCGCCGGATCGCGCGGCGGAGCACCGCCACCTGGGCGAGGTCGGGCGCCGGCTCGCCCTCGCGGGTGGCGATGACCGCCTCGGTCACGGCGTCCGAGGTGCGCTCCAGCGCGACGATCACCGGCCACCACGCCGCGGCCCGCGTGCTGATCGGCGGCGGCTCGGCGAGCCGCCGCTGCAGCTGGGTCTGCAGCTCGGTGAGCGCCCGGTAGTTGCTCCGGCGGGCGCGGCGGCGCTCGGCCGGGCTGCCGGTGAAGGCCGCCTCGACGAAAACGTCCAGCGCGACTGCGGCATCGTGCAGGGCCTGGTCCAACGGCGCCCGCCAGGTCTGCGGCCAGAACAGGTAGCCGAACACCAGCACGATCGCGCAGCCGATGAGGGTGTCGACCAGCCGCTCGCCGACCAGACCGGCGCCGCTCGGCAACGTGAGGTCGAGCATCAGGATGATCACCGGCGTCTGGAAGACCGAGAACAACCCGAAGTTGGCCGCCCGCGCCCACGGGAGCACCCCGGCGGACACCGCCATCGCCACGAGCAGCCACGGGCTGCCGCTGAGGCCGGCCAGCAGGGCCGACCCCAGAAGCACGCCCAGCAGCGTGCCCGCCCCGCGCTGCACCGCCCGGCCGAAGACCGAGCCGAAGTCCGGCTTGAGCACGATGGCCACGGTCAGGAGCACCCAGTACGGGCGGGCCGACGGCAGCAGCTGGCGGGCCACCTCGGCGATGGACATGCACAGCGCCAGCCGGACGGCGAAGGCCCGGCTGTCGGCGCTGGCCAGCGTGCGGTCGACCAGGTCGCACAGCCGGTCGCCGGGCGCGGTCACGGGGCGGACGGCGGCCGCGCCCGCGCGCTCCTCGGGGTCGCCGACCACGTTCCACACCAGCCGGACGCCGTGCCGCACCGCCCGCCGGGTGTGGTGTCCCTCCTCGAGCGGGGGTGGCCGCTTCCCGGGGAGCTCCCGCTCTCCGGTGAGCGCGGCGGCGAGGTCGTGCACGGCCGCGACGTCGCCGACGTCGACCGGCACCTGCGCGCGGGCCGCGGCGACCGACGCCTCCACGAGCGGTGCGGCGGAGTTCAGCACGCCGGCCAGCTCGGAGAGCTCGCGCACCCGGCCGGCGTGGTGGCTGCGGCTGCGGATGACCCGGTCGTAGGCGGCGTTGAGTGCCGTGGTGAGCTCGCGGCGGGCCTCCTCGGACTGCCCGGCGTCCTCGGCTTCGAGCAGGCGGGCGATGCGGGTGAAGACGGCGGCGACGGCAGTGCGGTCGGGGTCGCCGGCCTCCGTGCGGGCCTGCAGCAGCGTGGTCAGGGCTGCCCAGCCCGCGCCCAGCAGGAAGAAGGCCACCTCGGTCTGCCAGGGCAACGAGGTCAGGAAGCCCGAGGAGAGGGCGGTGTAGACCAGCAGCTGGAGCGAGCCGAGCGACATCGTCGCGCTGATCCGGGAGATCTGCGCCGCCACGACCGAGATCAGTGCGATGACGGCCACCGGAGCCCAGCCGCCCCCGGTGGCGAACCCGCCGGCGAGCAGGCCGAGCGCGCCGAACGCCGTGGCGGTTCCGGTCCGGCGGAGCTTCTCCCGCAGCGGCCCCGCCTGCGGTGCCAGCGTGGCCACCAGGGCGCCCATCGTCCCGAACGTGCCGGCGCTCAGCGTCGCGCCCGGCTCGATCCCGCCCTCCACGGCGACGGCGAGGGCGAGCGGTGCGGGGATGGCCACCGCGAAGCGGACGACGTCCCGCCACGGGACGGCCGGGCGGCCGGTGCGCACCAGCTCTTCGAGCCAGGCCGGAGCGCGCAGGCTCCCGCTCCGTCCCGCGTCGGCGCCCACGTCCAGAGCTTGTCACCGCTCGGGTCGACCTTCTCGCCGGCCGCCTACAGTCCCGGGCGTGATGGTGCTGCTCGGCGACGTGATCGCGGCCCTCGACGCGCGTTACGACCCCGCCCTGGCGGAGGGCTGGGACGCCGTCGGCCTGGTGTGCGGCGACCGCGCCGAGCCCGTCCGGCGGGTGTTGTTCGCCGTCGACCCGACGGCGGCCGTCGTCGACGAGGTGATCGCCACCGGGGCCGATCTGCTGGTCACCCACCACCCGCTGTTCCTGACCCCGGTCCACGGCGTGCCGGCCGACGACCCGAAGGGCCGGCTCGTGCACCGGCTGGTCCGCGCCGGCGCGGGTCTGTTCGTGGCGCACACCAACGCGGACCGCGCGCCGGCGACCGGGGTGAACGCCGCGCTCGCCGACGTCCTCGGCCTGACCGGCGCCGTGCCCCTGGAGCCGGCGGCCGTGGTGCCCGGTGCCGGGCTCGGCCGGGTCGGGGAGCTCGCCGGGCCGCTGAGCCTGCGCGACTTCGCCGCCCTGGCCGCCCGGGTGCTGCCCGCGACCGCCGGGGGGGTGCGCGTCGCGGGCGACCTCGACCGGACCGTCCGGCGGGTGGCGGTCTGCGGCGGCAGCGGGGGCTCGCTGCTCGCGGCGGCAGCGGCCGCCGGTGCCGACGTGCTGCTGACCAGCGACCTCAAGCACCACCCGGTGTCCGACGCGCTCGAGGTGGACGGGCCGGCGCTCTGCGACGTGGCCCACTTCGCCAGCGAGTGGCCGTGGTTGCCGGTCGCCGCCGAGGCGCTGCGGAACGACCTGGGCGGCGGCGTGGAGGTCGCCGTCTCCGGCCTGCGCACCGACCCGTGGAGCCACGCGGTGGGGCAGTAGGTTGGCCGCTGTGAAGGTGGACCATTTCGAGCAGCAGAAGCTGCTGGACCTCGCGGCCGAAGACGTCGCGCTGACCCAGCTGGCACACCGCAGGCGGACGCTGCCGGAGGTCGCGGCGGTCGAGGCCGCCGAGGAGGCCGAACGCGAGCTCGCCGCGGACGTCGTCCGCGCCGAGACCGAGGTCAAAGACCTCGGTCGCGAGGTCCGGCGGCTGGAGTCCGACGTCGACACCGTGCGGCAGCGCGCGGCCAAGGACCAGCAGCGGCTGGACTCAGGGAGCGCGACGCCCAAGGAGATGACCAACCTGCAGCACGAGCTGGAGTCGCTGGGCCGCCGGCAGGCCGACCTGGAGGACCAGCAGCTCGAGCTGATGGAGCGGCTGGAGGCGGCCGAGACCGCCCTCGCCACGGCGCAGCAGGG
>JBBSKB010000025.1:0-32708 GCA_038256725.1 Mycobacteriales bacterium
CGGGCCCGCGGGACCGACGACCAGCAGCTGCTGCACTACGCCGCCGGGCGCGAGCGGCTGGCGATGCTCCTCGCCGCGGACGCCCGCCGGCAGAAGGAGGAGGCGGGCGGCAGCCCGACCGACGCCGAGACGCGCAGAGCGGCCCGCAGCCCCGAGGTGCGGGCGTTCTGCGACGAGGTGTGGCCGGCGCGTGACGCCGCCGGGCTGGTGGCCGCGCTGTCCACCGACGCCGCGCTGCTCGGTCGGGCGGCCCGCGGGATCCTGGACGACGCCGAGCAGGCGCTGCTGTCCTGGCCGGCGAAGCCCCGGTCGGTCCGCACGGCGCCCTGGACGGAGGCCGACGCGGTGCTGGTCGACGAGGCCGCCGGCCTGCTGGAGCGGACGGCGGGCTTCGGGCACGTCGTCGTCGACGAGGCGCAGGACCTCTCCCCGATGCAGTGCCGCGCGGTCGCCCGCCGGCTGGCCGCCGGGTCGCTGACCGTGCTCGGCGACCTCGCTCAGGCGACCAGCCCGTGGTCGGCGGCCGACTGGCAG
The DNA here is from genome assembly GCA_038256725.1 of Mycobacteriales bacterium. GTDB lineage: Bacteria > Actinomycetota > Actinomycetes > Mycobacteriales > Geodermatophilaceae > Blastococcus. The sequence goes on from JBBSKB010000025.1 coordinate 535, forward strand.
CAGACCCTCACCGGGCTGGGCCGCCCCGACACCGTCGTCCGCCCACTCACCCGTGGCTACCGCGTGCCCGCCGAGGTGCTCGACTACGCCAACCGGTTGCTCCCGGTCATCGCGCCCGGCCTGCCCGCCGCGACCGCGGTGCGCGGCGAGCCCGGGTCGCTCCGGGTGCGGGTGGGAACCGACCTGGCCGGGCCGCTCGCGGCCGTCGTGGCGGAGCTGGCGGCCGAGCCCGGTTCGATCGGCGTGGTCTGCGCCGACCACGCCGTCGCCGACGTGGTCGCCCTGCTGGTCGCGGCCGGTCTCCCCGCCGCCGCGCTGGTCGACGACGGGGAGCCGCCGGCGCGCCTCGCGGTCGTGCCCGCGACCCTGGCCAAGGGGCTGGAGTTCGACGCCGTCGTGGTGGCCGACGCGGCCGCGATCGTGGCCGCCGAGCCGCGCGGGCTGCACCGGCTCTACGTCGTCCTCACCCGGGCGGTGAGCACGCTGGTCGTGCTGCACCGCGGTGACCTGCCGGCCCAGCTGGCCGCCGCCCCCGCGGGCTGAGCCGGGTCAGCCCGCGACGACCCCGCGGCGGCGTGCGATCAGGTCGTCGAGCGAGCCGGTGAGCAGCCAGCCGCCGAGCACCACCAGATGCAGCAGCCACAGCCAGAAGCCGACCGCGACCACCCCGCCCACCACGGTGAGACCGCCGAACGGGGCGCCGAGATCCAGGGGGAGCGAGAGGAAGAGCACGAACCCCTGCAGGAAGCCCGACACGCACGCTGCCGTGAACAGTGCGCCGCAGACGAGCGCCGGCCAGCCCACCCGGCCGCCGCCGACGACCCGGAAGCCCCAGGCCAGCGGCAGGGTGAGCGCGACGAGGCAGGCGTAGAAGCCGACGGCGATCCGGCCGATCGTCGGGCCCACGCCGCCGCTCTCCGCGAGCCCGGCCATGTAGTCGACGGCGAGCAGCAGGGGGTAGAGCAGGAACGGGGCGAGCAACAGGAGGGGCAGCGCGCCCAGCCGGCCGCGCCAGCCGGTCAACCCCTCCTCGCGGCGACTGAAGCGGAGCAGTGCCCGGCGCAGCCCCTCGCCGTACAGCGACATCGGCAGCAGGGCGAGCAGGCTCTGCAGCGCGCTCATGCCGACGCCCGCCTCGACCAGCCGGGCGACGGCGTCCGGCGCGCCGAGCTCGGGCGGTAGCAGACCGGACAGCCGGTCGCCGAGCTCGTGCACCCGGTCGGCCGAGGTGAGGCGGGCGGTGAGGGAGAAGGCCAGGACCAGCAGCGGCACCACGGCGATCCCCGCGTAGAACGTCAGCCCCGCGGCGATCAGGGCCAGGTCACGGCCCTGCAGCCGGCGGCGCACACCCGTGCGGAGGGACCGGATCCAGGAGTGCACCGCTAGAGGGTGCCAGGGGGCCGGTCCGGCGGCGTGCGCCGTGTCAGTGGTCACAGCAGGCAGAGAAGGTGAACGGTTCCGTCACGCGTTCCCGCAGGCCAGCGCCGCGTCCTACCCGGCGCCCGCGCCGTCAAACCACACACTTGTATTTCACCCATTGTCACGGGTGGGTAACGGCCTTACGGTCTGTGTGCCCGCCGGGGCTTTCAGTCACCAACTGGGTGACAGCCCGCCGGAGCCCCGACCGATCGGAGAGCCGCCGCTCATGGCGTCCCCTCTGCAGCCCGCCCGCGGCCGCACCGCACGCCGGGCCCTCGTGGCCCTCGCCGGCGCCGCCGGCATCCTGCTCGCGACCGTGCCCGCCTCGGCGGCCCCCGCGAACCCGGCCACCGCCGACGAGGCCGCCGAGCTGATCGCCGCCCGGGGTCACGACCTCGAGGCGCTCGCCGAGCAGTTCAACGAGGCGCGGGAGAACCTGGCCGCACAGCAGGCCGCGGCCCAGGCCGCCCAGGTCGAGGTGGAGCGGGCCACGGCCGTCCTGGCCGAGGCGCAGCGGAGCGTGCGCGGTGTCGCCCGCAGCGCGTACACCGGCTCGGGGCTCAACTCGTTCCAGGCGATGATGGTCAGCGGTTCCGCCGACGAGTTCGTCAACCGCATGTCCACGCTGCAGATGGTCGCCGGGCACCAGAACGAGCTGCTCGCCGTCGCGGCCGACGCCAACGTCGCCGCCGCGCAGGCAGAGGCGCAGCTGCAGGCCTCCGCCGCAGAGGCGCAGCGCCAGTACGAGACCGTGTCCGGCCAGAAGACCGACCTCGAGCGGCAGATCGCCGAGTACCGGTCGATCCACGACCGGCTCACCGCCGAGGAGCAGCGGGCCGTGGCGGCGGCGGCAGCCACCGCGCACGCCTCGGGCGCTGCGCACGCCGCCGGGAGCGCCGACTCCGAGCGGGCCAGCCGTGCCGAGCGCACCGAGCCGCTGGCCGCCGCATCCGCACCGGTGGTGGCCGACGGCCAGGCGGCCCAGGTCGCGATCGACACGGCCATGGCGCAGCGCGGCAAGCCCTACGTCTGGGCCGCCGGTGGACCGACGGCCTTCGACTGCTCCGGCCTCACCCAGTTCGCCTTCAGGGCCACGGGCATCAACCTGCCGCACTCCAGCCGGATGCAGTCGCTGATGGGCCAGGCGGTCTCGCGTGACGACCTGCAGCCCGGCGACCTCGTCTTCTTCCGCAGCCCGGTCAGCCACGTCGGCATCTACATCGGCGGGGGCCAGATGGTGCACGCCCCCACGTCCGGCGACGTCGTCAAGGTCGCGTCCGTGGACGCCGTCGGTGGCTACGCCGGCGCCCGCCGCATCTCGGCCTGATCCACCCGCTGCAGCGACCCCCGCACGGACGTCGTCCGCACCCCGCCGGGGAGCTCGACCTCCCACCGCGTCACGACGCCGGGCCCGCTCACCACCCTGCCACTGCCGGGAAGATCACACCGACCGCGGGGACGCCGGACCGCGCCCGCCCGTTGAGCACTCGACCGCCGACTCCCGACCCCCGAGGACCCGCCCCGATGAACCCCCGCACCGTCGCCACCGCCTTCCGCGTCGTCGCGATCGCCGAGGCCTGCTCCTGGGTGGGCCTCCTGATCGGCATGTTCGTGAAGTGGGTCCTCGAGACCTCCGAGGTCGGCGTGCAGATCTTCGGGCCGATCCACGGTGCGGTGTTCGTCGCCTACGTGCTGGTCACGCTGGTGGCCGCGCGGGTGCTGCGCTGGTCGGCCGGCACCACGCTGCTCGCGCTGGCCGCCTCCGTGCCGCCGCTGGCGACGATCTGGTTCGAGCGCTGGGCCAGCCGCACGGGTGCCCTGTCCTCCGCGGACGCCGTCCGCACCACCTGACCTGGGGGGACGCCGGCGGCGCTACGGTCCCCGTCATGCCCGAACCCGTGCTGCCCGCGACCGCCCGCACCCTGCTCGCCCGCGTGGCCCGTGCACAGGCCGAGGGGCGCGCGCCCAGTCTGGTCGCCGGCGTCGTCCGGGACGGCGGGCTCGCCTGGTCGGCCGGGCGGGGTGCGGTCGCCGAGCCGCACACCGACGTCCAGTACCGGCTCGGCTCGATCAGCAAGACCGTCACCGCCGTCCTGGTCATGCGGCTGCGCGACGAGGGCCGGCTCGCCCTCGACGATCCGCTGGAGCGGCACCTGCCCGGCACGCCCCTGGGCGGGCGCACGATCGGGCAGCTGCTCTCGCACCTCGCCGGCGCCTCGGCGGAGAGCCCCGGCGGCTGGTGGGAGCGCGTGCCCGGCGGGTCGCTGGCCGACCTCGCGCTCGCCGGCGACGACGTCGTGCTCGGCGCCGGGCGGCGGTTCCACTACTCCAATCTGGGCTTCGGCCTGCTCGGCGAGCTGGTCGCGCGGCAGCGCGGCACCTCGTGGGAGGACGCGGTGCGCACCGAGGTGCTGGGGCCACTCGGCATGTCCCGGACCACGCCGCGCCCGTCGGGGGCGGCCGCCCAGGGCCAGGCCGTGCACCCGTGGGCCGACGTCGTCCTGCCCGAGCCGGAGCACCACGCCGGCGTGATGGCCGCCGCCGGGCAGCTGTGGGCGACCCTGACCGACCTCGGCCGGTTCGCCGCCTTCCTGGTCGGCGACACCGCCGACGTGCTCGCCCCGGCCACTCTGGAGGAGATGACCGAGCCCGCGGGGGTCGACTCCTCGGCGGCCGGCTGGTCGGCGTACGGGCTGGGCCTGCAGGTGATGCGCGTCGACGGACGCACGCTGGTCGGCCACGGCGGCTCGATGCCCGGCTTCCTGGCCGGCGTCTTCGTCGACCGCGACGAGCGGACCGGCGCGGTCTCCCTGGCCAACGCCACCGCCGGCGTCGACCCGGTCGTCTTCGGGCTGCTGGGCGACCTGCGCGCCGCCGAGCCGCGGATCGTCGAGGCCTGGGCGCCGGCGCCGGCGGCCGTGCCGCTGGAGTCGCTCGGGGTGTGGTGCTGGGGCGTGTCGCCGGTGGCGCTGCGCGCCGTCGCCGGCGGGCAGCTGCACCTGGGGCCGCTGCCCGGACGGGGCGGCCGCGCGAGCCGGTTCGAGCAGCGCGACGGCCGCTGGGTCGGGCTGGACGGCTACTACGCCGGCGAGACGCTGCGCATCGCCGGGGACCACCTCGACCTCGGCACGTTCATCTTCACCCGCACGCCCTACGACCCCGCCGCACCCGTGCCCGGCGGCGTCGACGAGGCCGGCTGGCGCCCCTGACCGACCTGGTCAGGTGGTCGGGTCACCGGCGGGTGGCGGCTTGGCGGTCGGCCGCGCACGCTCGGGCCATGGACGACGACGCGCGGCTGGAGCAGGCGATCGGCGAGCTGCTCGACCTGCGGCGTGCCGGCACCACGATCTGCCCCTCGGAGGCGGCCCGCCGGATCGAGCCGGAGGGCTGGCGCGAGCTCATGCCCGCCGCCCGTGCCGCGGCCGGCCGGCTGGCCGCCGCGGGGCAGGTCGAGGTGACCCAGGGCGGGCAGGTCGTCGACGTCGCCACCGCCACGGGCCCCGTGCGGATCCGGCGCCCGGAGCGCTGATCGCGGCGGTGCGGCGTGGCAGGATGTGTGAGCGGCGCCACACCCCGGTGCCGAGCAGACGTCCACCTCCGCACGGTGCCGGTGATCCCGGCCGGGGCGGCGAACGCCGAGGAGCGAGCGGTGACCGCTGTGCGCAACGAGACCGAGATCGACATCGGCGAGGCCGGGGAGTTCGCCGGCCCCCTTCCCGGCGCAGGGGCGCCGCACCTCCCGCAGCAGCCGGACCTGGTGCAGCTGCTGACCCCCGAGGGCGAGCGGGTCGAGAACCCCGAGTACCCGCTGGAGGTCTCCGACGAGGCGCTGCGCGGCTTCTACCGCGACATGACGCTGGTCCGGCGCTGGGACGCCGAGGCGACCGCGCTCCAGCGACAGGGCGAGCTCGGCATCTGGGCGTCGCTGCTCGGCCAGGAGGCCGCCCAGCTCGGCGCCGGCCGGGCGCTGGCGGACGGCGACATGGCCTTCCCCACCTACCGCGAGCACGGCGTCGCCTGGGCCCGCGGGGTCGACCCGCTGCACGTCATGAGCCTGTTCCGCGGCGTGGACAACGGCGGCTGGAACCCGGTCGAGCGGGGCTTGAGCCTCTACACGATCGTCATCGGCGCCCAGTGCCTGCACGCCACGGGCTACGCCATGGGCGTCCAGCGCGACGGTGACGGGTCCGCCGTCCTCGCCTTCCTCGGCGACGGCGCCACCAGCCAGGGCGAGGTCAACGAGGCGATGGTCTTCGCGGCCAGCTTCGCCGCCCCTGTCGTCTTCTTCTGCCAGAACAACCAGTACGCCATCAGCGTGCCGCTGGAGCGGCAGTCCAAGGTGCCGCTGTACCGCCGCGCGGCCGGCTTCGGCTTCCCCGGCGTCCGGGTCGACGGCAACGACGTCCTCGCCGTCCTGGCCGTGACCCGCGCCGCGCTGCGGGCCGCCCGCGAGGGGCAGGGGCCGACCTTCATCGAGGCGTTCACCTACCGGATGGGCGCGCACACCACCTCCGACGACCCCACCCGCTACCGGCTCGCCGGCGAGGTCGAGGAGTGGAAGCTGCGCGACCCGATCGCCCGGCTCAAGGCCTACCTCTCCCGCAGCGGGCTGGCCGACGCCGCATTCTTCGACGACGTGGACGCCGCGGCGGACGAGCTGGCCGTCCGCATCCGGCGCGGCACGGTCGAGATGCCCGATCCGCCGCCCACGGCGATGTTCGACGCCGTCCACGCCGAGCAGACCCCGCACCTGGCCGCCCAGCGCGCGCATTTCGAGGCGTACCAGGCGGGCTTCGAGGGTGGTGCCGAGTGAGCACCGAGCTGCTGGACCTGCCTACGACCCGCACCCTCACCATCGGCAAGGCGCTGAACGACGGGCTGCGCCGCGCGATGGAGGACGATCCGAAGGTCCTGCTCATGGGCGAGGACATCGGCCGCCTGGGCGGGGTCTTCCGGATCACCGACGGGCTGCAGAAGGACTTCGGCGAGGACCGCGTCGTCGACACCCCGCTGGCCGAGGCCGGTATCGTCGGCACCGCGGTGGGCCTGGCCATGCGCGGGTACCGGCCGGTCGTCGAGATCCAGTTCGACGGGTTCGTCTTCCCGGCCTACAACCAGATCGTCACCCAGGTGGCCAAGCTGCACGCCCGCTCCCGCGGCGCGGTGCCCATGCCGATCGTCATCCGCATCCCCTTCGGCGGCGGCATCGGCGCCGTGGAGCACCACAGCGAGAGCCCGGAGGCCTACTTCGCGCACACGCCGGGGCTCAAGGTCGTCGCGGTCAGCAACCCGGTCGACGCGTACTGGGGGATCCAGCAGGCGATCGCCTGCCCCGACCCGGTGATCTTCCTCGAGCCCAAGCGGCGGTACTGGGACAAGGCGCCGGTGGACACCGATGCCACCCCCGAGCCGCTGTTCGGCGCCCGGATCGTGCGCGGCGGCGACGACGTCACCGTGCTGGCCTACGGCCCGATGGTGAAGACGGCGCTGCAGGCCGCGGAGGTCGCCGCGGGGGAGGGGCGCTCGCTGGAGGTCGTCGACCTGCGCACGCTCTCCCCGCTGGACCTCGACCCGGTCGTCGGGTCCGTCCGGCGCACCGGCCGCTGCGTCGTCGTCCACGAGGCGCCGGTCACCCTCGGGCTCGGGGCGGAGATCGCCGCCCGGGTGACCGAGGCCTGCTTCCACTCCCTGGAGGCCCCGGTGCTGCGGGTGGGCGGCTACGACGTGCCCTATCCGCCGTCGAAGCTCGAGGAGGCCTACCTCCCCGACCTGGACCGGGTGCTGGACGCCGTCGACCGCGCGATGGGGTTCTGAGATGGCGGACGCGACGCCCGTGCTCCGCCGGTTCGCCCTGCCCGACGTCGGGGAGGGCCTCACCGAGGCCGAGCTCCTCCAGTGGCTGGTCGCCGTCGGCGACACCGTCACGGTCAACCAGCCGCTGTGCGAGGTCGAGACGGCGAAGGCCGCCGTCGAGCTCCCCTCGCCCTACGCCGGCCGGGTGGTCGAGCTGCTCGTCGAGGCCGGCGCGACCGTCGACGTCGGGACGCCGATCATCACCGTCGACACCGGCGACGGCGCGGAGACCCCGGAGCCCGCCGGCACCGGGCTGATCGGCGAGACCACCGCCAACGGCCGGACGGCGGTGCTCGTCGGCTACGGCCCGCGGACCACCGAGGCCCGCCGCCGCCCCCGCCGGACCGTGGACGACGACCGGGCGCCGCTGCTGGCCACCGCGCCGGACGCCCGCTCCAAGCCCGTCCGGCACGGCGGCCTGGAGGTGGGCCGGCAGGCCGAGGCCGCGGCGATCCGCGAGGACGCGGCGTCCTCCGCATCCGTCGCACCCGGCCGGCGCGGCCCGCGTCCGTTGGCCAAGCCACCCGTGCGCAAGTACGCCAGGGACTGCGGGGTCGACCTCGCGACGGTCCGCGGCACCGGGCCGGACGGCGTCATCTCCCGCGCCGACGTCGACGCCGCCCGCACCGCCCCCAGGGCAGAAATGGCCATTTCTGCCCTCGGGGAGCAGCGGATCCCGATCAAGGGGATCCGCAAGCACACCGCCGCCGCGATGGTGGCCAGCGCCTTCACCGCCCCGCACGTCACGGAGTTCCTGACCGTCGACGTCACGCGGATGGAGAAGCTGCGCCGCCGGCTGGCCGGGCGGCCGGAACTGGCCGGCGTGAAGGTCAGCCCGCTGCTGTTCGTGGCCAAGGCGGTGCTCCTGGCGGCCGGCCGGCACCCGATGATCAACAGCTCCTGGGACGAAGCGGCCCAGGAGATCGTCGTGCACGGGCAGGTCAACCTGGGCATCGCCGCAGCGACTCCGCGCGGCCTCGTCGTCCCGGTCGTGGAGGACGCCGGCCGGCTGTCGCTGGCCGAGCTGGCCGGGGCGCTCGCCGAGCTCACCGCGACCGCCCGCGCCGGGCGAACCGCCCCGGCCGACCTGACCGGCGGCACGCTCACGATCACCAACGTGGGCGTGTTCGGCGTCGACACCGGCACGCCGATCCTCAACCCCGGCGAGGCGGCGATCCTGGCGTTCGGCGCGATCCGTGAACGGCCGTGGGTGCACAAGGGGAAGGTCCGGCCGCGGCAGGTCACTTCTCTGGCGCTCTCCTTCGACCACCGGATCGTCGACGGCGAGCTCGGCTCCCGGTTCCTCGCCGACGTCGGCGCACTGCTGGCCGACCCCGGCGCGGCGCTGGCGTTCTGACCGGGCGCGTTCGACGTGTCACCTCGTCGTCGACGGGGTAGGCCGGACACGACCGATCAAGCGACACGAGGAGCGAGACCGTGGCCAGCGTGCAGGAATCCGTCGACGTCGACGTCCCGATCCGGGCCGTCTACGACCAGTGGACGCAGTTCGAGTCCTTCCCCCAGTTCATGGGCGGGGTCGAGAAGATCACGCAGATCGATGAGACGCACACGCACTGGGTCACCAACATCGATGGTGTGAAGCGTGAGTTCGACGCCGAGATCACCGAGCAGCACCCCGAGGAGCGGGTGGCCTGGACCAGCACCACCGGTGAGGCCAAGCACGCCGGGGTGGTCACCTTCCACCGGCTGGACGACGCCAAGACCCGCGTGATGATCCAGATCGACTGGGAGCCCGAGGGGCTGGTCGAGAAGGCCGGCGCCGCCCTCGGCTTCGACGACCGCCAGGTCAAGGCGGATGCGAAGAAGTTCAAGGAGTTCATCGAGAGCCGCGGCACCGAGACCGGCGCCTGGCGCGGGGACGTCCAGCGCCCCAGCTGACCGCCCGCGCCCACCACGACGGCGCCCGCCCTCTCCGGAGGGCGGACGCCGTCGTCGTCCGTGGATGGTGACCCGATTCACCCACCAGGGTGAGAGATCCTCGGCGTTGCTGGCCCCACGCCTGCGATTCATCGGAATAATAGGAGCACCACTTGCACTGTCATAGGTGTAGGTCCATCACAACCGATGAAAGAGGCACCAACGATGAACAGCGTGACGTCCACCTGGCGGCAGCGTCGTCAGGCGGCGCGTACCCGCCGCGCGATCGACGCAGCACTCGCGCGCAGCAGCAGCCCCGCGATGCGCGACGAGCTCCTGACGATGGCGAGCGCCACCTCGTACGTCCGCCGCTGACGCGGCCGCGCCGCTCCCCGCGGCGCTGCTCCACCCGCGCGACCCCGGATCTCGCACGAGGCCGGGGTCGAATGCTGTCCGGGGCCGCCCACCCGGATGGGTGGTTCCGCTCATGGTGGGACCGGCGCGTGCCGATTCTTCTCTCGTGATGCGCGTGCGGACGGGGAGCGACCCGGCCCGACCCCGTGGTCGGGCCCCGGTCGCTCGTGCGTCATGCCCTGGTGGGGCGAGGAGGTTCCGGTGACCACCCCCGCCGAGGCCCCCGAGACCAGTGGCGCCACCACAGGCGGCCTGCTGAGCTACGTCCGCAGTGTCGGTGGGGACGAGGCCGTCGCCGAGGTGCTCGCCCGGGCCGGGATGACCGCGTCCCCTGACGAGCTCGAGGACCGGTCGCGCTGGTGGAGCTACGACACGCGGATCCAGCTCTTCACCGCGGCCACCGACGTGCTGAGCGACCCGCGGACGATGTACGAGGTGGGTGCCGCGGTGCTGCGCTCGGGCATGGCGCACTCGCTGGTCCTGGTCCTGCGCGCCATGGGCTCGCCCCGGCAGGTCTACGGCAAGCTGCCCCGGGCTGTGCAGAAGTTCAGCACCACCTCGACGATGCAGATCGTGGGGACCGGACGCACCACCGCCACCATCCGGTACCGGCTGCACGACGGTTACCGGCACTCCCGCCTGGACTGCCTCTACACCCAGGGGCTCCTGAGCACCGTCCCGGCGATCTTCTCGCTCCCCCCGGCCCGGATCGTGCATCCCGAGTGCCAGTCCGACGGTCAGGACGCCTGCACGTACCACCTCGAGTGGTCGCCGCGCTCCCGCCTCCCCCGGTTGCGGACGCGCCGGCCGGCCGTCGACCCCGAGTTGCATGCGCTGCGGGGGCAGCTCCAGGCCCTCCAGTCCGCGGCCACCGACCTGGTGGCCAGCGACGACCTGCACACCGTGCTCCGGCGCATCGTGGGCCGCGCGGCCGAGGCGGTGCTCGCGCCCGGTTACGTGCTGGCCGTCGAGGCGCCCGGCGGTGGCGCGCCGTTGGTGCACAGCACGGGCGTACCCGACGAGCAGCTGCCCGGACTGGTGCGCGCCCTGCTCGCGGGCGAGGACCTCGGCAGCAGCGCCGTCGTCGCCGGGATCGCCTCCTCGCGGCGCGCCCACGGCCGGCTGGCCGCCCTGTACCGGCCCGGCGACCACCCCATGGGTGATGAGGCGGCCATGCTGGCCGCCTACGCCGGCCACGCCGCCGCGGCGCTGGACCTGCTGATGGCTCTGGAGGACACCCGGCTGGAGGCGAGCCGGGCCGGAGCGCTGCTCGCGCTGGCGCACGAGCTGGCCGCGGCGGAGGACGTGGACGCCATCGCCTCCGTGGTCGCCGAGGCGCTCCCCCGGGTGGTCGGCTGCAGCAGTGCTGCGCTGATGCTCTGGGATCCGGCCGAGGGCCGGCTCAGGGCGCGCGCCTCGGTCAACCTCACCGAGGCGGCCACCGACCTGTTCCTCGGGACGCGACTCAGCCCGGAGGACACCCCGGAGCTCATGGAGCTGCTCACCACCCGCGAACCGCGCATCATCCGGAACACCGAGAGCAGCCCGGGACTGCGCCGGCTGCTCGCGCAGATCGACGTCGCCGACGTGGTCGCGCTCCCGCTCGTCGCCGGCGGCACCTTCCTCGGTGTCGCCACCGCGAGCTGGCCGGTCGGCGGGGCGCCGGAGGAGCTGGCCGGCGACGTCCTGGCCCGGCTCCGGGGCGTCGGCGACCAGGCCGTCTCGGCCCTGCAGCGGGCGCAGCTGCTCGAGACCGTGCGGCACCAGGCCCATCACGACGCGCTGACCGGCCTGCCGAACCGGGTGCTCTTCCTGGAGCGGCTGCTCGCCGAGCTGCCTTCCGCCGGTCCGGGCGCCCACCTCGGCGTGCTCTTCTGCGACCTCGACCGCTTCAAGCAGGTCAACGACGTCCTCGGGCACGCGGCCGGCGACGAGCTGCTCCGTCAGGTCGCCGCGCGCCTGCGCGCCGCGATCCGGCCGGGCGACACCGTCGGCCGGCTCAGCGGTGACGAGTTCGCCATCATCCTGCCGGGCCTGGTCGACGCCGCAGACGCCCACGGCCTGGCCGGCCGGGTCGTCGACTGCTTCGACGAGCCGTTCCGGCTCGAGGGACGGGAGGTGACGGTCGGCACCAGCGTCGGCGTCGCCGTCCACCAGCCGGGCAGCGACGCCGAGGAGCTGCTGCGGCAGGCCGACGCCGCTATGTACCGGCACAAGCAGGGGCAGCGCGCCCCTCGCCCGACCGCCTGATCGGCTACCGGGTCAGGCGCGCAGGCGGGCCCGCAGGGCGGCCTGCTCATCGGCGCGGAAACCGTGCGCGTCCAGCCAGCCGATCGGGCCGTCGTAGCGCTCGTCGAGGATCTCGAGGACCCGGTCCATGGTCTCCCGGCGCGGGGCGTGGGCGGACGTGTCCCGTCGCTCCGTGTCCCCGCCGTACGTGCGAGTGGCGGCCAGCCGCGCCACGATCGCGTCGATCACGTCACCGCTGAGCCCGTAGTCGATGGCGATCTCCTCGTGCGGCACGCCGGCGACGGCGAGCGAGAGCGCGACCACCACGCCCGTGCGGTCCTTGCCGGCGGCGCAGTGCACCACCGAGGCGCCCTCCTGCCGGGCGGCCAGCGCGCGCAGCGCCTCGACGACGGCGTCGCCGCGCTGGGTCAGGTAACCGAGGTAGCTGCGCACCGGCGGCGGCTCGACCTCGTCGTGCTCGGCGACGTGGCGCGGCAGCAGCGAGTCCAGCCAGCCGGAGGGGAGGTCCGGGACCTCGGCTTCCTCCGCGGCGAACACGTCGGTGTACTGCCCGCGCTCCGGCAGGAGGGTGAAGTGCCGGTGGATGACCTCGGGCCGCGAGCGCAGCGGACCGCGGCCCTCCAGGAGCACCTCGGCGCTGGTCCGCAGGTCGATGACCTCGCGCAGCCCGACCCGCCCGACCAGGAGCTGCACATCGGCGTCGCTCAAGGTCTGCAGGTTGTCGCTGCGCAGGATGCGGAACGGTTGCGTGCGGCCGCCGTCGTGGGTCGGCAGGCCACCCAGGTCGCGGGTGTTCGCGGTGCCTTCGAGGTGGATCCAGCGGCCATCGGATGCGGAGGTCACGCACCGACCGTACGGCGCGGTGCTGCGCGGGTCAGGCAGGGGTCAGCGCGTCGCAGACGTCGAGCAACCGCTGCCGCAGCTCCGCGCCACGACGGGAGAACTCCCGCTGGGCAGCGGCGTACTCGGCCCTGCCCTTCGGGGTCTCGATCGCGACGGCGCGGTACCCGGCGTCGGCCAGGTCGTAGGGGGACGCGCGCATGTCGAGCTCGCGGACGTCGGCGGCCAACTCGAAGCAGTCGGCGAGCAGCTCGCCGGGGACGGCCGGGCCGAGCTTGTAGGCCCACTTGTAGAGGTCCATCGTCGCGTGCAGGCAGCCGGGCTGCTCCAGCGCCGGCTGGGTCTCACGGGTGGGCTGCAGGCGGTTGCGGCCCACCGCCTCCGGCGTGAAGAACCGGAACGCGTCGTAGTGGCTGCACCGGATCTGGGCGCCCTCGACGACGGCGTCGGTGCCCACCCGGCCCAGCCGCAGCGGCAGGGCGTGTCGCCGTTCGTCGGCGCGGTACACCATCGCCCACTCGTGCAGCCCGAAGCAGCCGGCGAAGACCGGCCGGCTCGCGGTTGCGGCCAGCAGCCCGCGCACGAAACCGACCGTCGTCCCGCGGTCGGCCAGGTAGCCGGCCCGGTCCAGCGCCACCACGCCGTCGTCGTCGGCGCGGTACCAGCGCCACGCGGCGTGCGGGGCGGGGCCGTCGGCCGGGGGAGCGAGCGCGGTCCCGACGCCGGGGTGCCAGCGGCGCACCCGGCCCGGCGTCTCGGAGTAGTACGTGAAGAGGAAGTCGTGCACCGGGTGGTTCTCGCCGCGCGAGCGCCGCTCGCGGTGCGGCACGGCCCAGCGGTCGATGCGCGACTCGTGCGCCGCCGACCGGTGCCGCCACTCCGGCTCCGCCAGCACGGTTCCGACGACGGGGGTCACCACCCGAGCCTAGGTCGTGGCCGTGGTGCGGTCCGGAGGACCGCAGTGTTCTAGTCCGGGGAGTTGCCCGGGCGGACCACGCCGTCGTCGGACTGTGCGTCCTCGTCCGTGGTCAGGGTCGCCGCCCCCTCGGGCGCGTCGTCCGGGGTCGGGACGGCGCCGTCGGTGGTGTCGGGGGAGTCGCGGTATCCGGTGCCTTCGGGCTCGCTCATGGGGTCAGGAGCGGTGCCGCCGGTGGGTGCGGAGAACCAGGCTCAGCAGCCAGCCGACGAGGGCGCCCAGCACGGCCGCGATCAGCAGCGCCAGGACCAGCGGGGCGTCGACGTCGGTGAACACCAGGCTGATCTGCACCGTCTGCCCGTTGAAGACGACGAACAGCACCAGCACGACGGTGACGAACACCAGCAGCCCGAGCGCGAGACCGCGGCCGATGGTGCCGGCGGCCTGTCGCGTGCGACCGGGCCCGGAAGGCTTTCCGGGCTGTCCCGGCTCCGGTGCGGTCGCCGGCCGGTCGAGGCCCACGCTGAGCGGATCGGCGGGCTCCCCCGTCGTCCGGGGGTCGGGGGTGGTCATCGCGCGTCCGGTTCGGTGGCGGCGGGCGGGTAGGAGGGGCCGGCGATGCCGTCGGTCGAGCCCTTGACGTCCCCGAGCGACTCCCGGTCCTCACCGGGCGCCTTCTCGGCTCCCAGGGGCTCGGCCTCGTGGTCGGAGCCTGCGCTGTTCTCGTCGGACATGGTCACCGTCCCGTTCTGCCCGCGCGGGCACCCGGGGAAACGGATCAGGCCTGGTCGGAGAGCGAGGGGCCGGCCGAGTGGTGCGGGTGACCCCGGGTGCGCTCGCGCTGCTTCATCCGCGCCTCGAACACATGCCGGTCCCCGCCGGAGAGCTCGTCGCGGGCACGGGCGTCGTAGCTGCGGAAGGCCTCCCAGTACCCGGCGTCGAAGTCCTCGACGATCTGGAAGGTCCACCGGTCGGCGACGACGTTGCGGCCGACCAGGTCGCGCTCGAGGTCAGCCGCCAGCCCGTTCGCACCGGCCTGCTCGAACAGCTCGACCGACTCCTGCAGGAGGCGGTCGGCCCGTCCGGTGAGCTGGTGGAACGCGTAGAGGAAGCCCCGGGCCTGGTCGACGGTCTCCAGCGCCTCGGAGAGCTTGCCCAGCGCCTCGACCGTCGCGTCGTCGAGATCGGGGCGGGTCCGGTCGGGAGCGGTCCGGTCGTCGTTCGTCACCACGACATCGTCGCCCTCCGGACGAGGTGGCGCTCAGGCGCGCGCGACCGCCGCGTCGATGAGCTTCTCGGCCAGCCGGCGGCCGTGCGAGGCCGGGCCGTCCGGCCCGAGGAGCCCGCCGGACAGGTACATCCCGTCGATGATGAGGTGCAGCTGCGCGGCCAGGTCCTCGCCGGCGCCCGGGACGATCTGGTCGGTCAGCCCCTCGAGCCGGGTGTGCAGCTCGAACTTGTAGTCGGCGGCCGCGCTGCGGGCCGGGTGCTGAGGGTCGTCGTACTCGCTGCTGACGTTGGTGAACGGGCAGCCGCGGAAGCCGGTGCGGGTGACGTCGCGCTCCACGGCATCGACGACCGACAGCAGCGCCGCGCGGGGGTCGTCCTCGAGACGGACGAGCTCGGCGTCGATGAAACCGAGCACGGTGGCGGCCTTGCGGGTGAGGTAGGCGCCGACCAGGTCGTCCTTGCTCTTGAATAGCCGGTAGACGGTCATCTTGCCCAGGCCGGTCTCGCGGACCAGCTCGTCCATGCCGACGCTGCGCGAGCTGCGGCTGGAGAACAGCCGCTCCGCGGTGTCGAGCACGATCGCCTGACGCTCCGCCCTGCTCCGGCGGACCGGGGCCGTGATGTCGTCGACGGCGGTGAGGTGCATGGCGGCGGTCACGTCAGCGATGCTGCCCCAGCGTGTGAGGGAGCAGTTCGCGGCACGCCGACGATGATCGCTCTGAGTGACGAGGGAACAACGAGTTGTACGTGGCGGGACGGGCACCTGGGGCCGCTGTGGTCACCGTCGGTGACCGGAGCCGGGGCCGGCCGGGTCAGGCCCGGCGCACCCGCCGCGGGTTGGCCAGCATCCGGTCCACCGTCGCCGCGGTGGAGGCCTCGGCGGACGGCTCGTCGCCGGAGGTCTGCGGAGTGGAGTCTGCTGCCCGGGACTCGCGCTGGTCATCCATGGGCCCAGCGTGCCCCCGCCGGAGCCGCGAGAACCGGGGAGAGTTCGGAAATCACCAGCTCGAAGAGGAGATCTCGGTCACTGTCATGGTCAGCGGTCCTCCGTGAGAGCGTCGGCCAGCGCATCGAGCTGGGCGAGCTGCCATTCCACGAAGGGCGTGTCCTCGGCGGGCGCCTCGCTGATCGCGACCACGGGCACCTCGGCGTCGTCGGCCGCCTCGGCCAGGCGGTCGGGCAGCTCGTCGCCGACCTGGACGAGGACGTCCACGGCGCCGTCGCGGACGGCGGCCTCGAGGCCGGCCGGATCCCGGGGGGTCACGTCGATCAGGCCGACGGCCTCGGCCAGGCGGCCGGCCCCCGCGCCGGTGGCAGCGAAGGTGCGGCCGTCCGCGCCGGCCTCGAGCGCCGCGACCCCCTCGAGCCAGGGCTGCAGCTCGGTGGTCCAGGCGGTGTGCTGCGCCGCGAAGTAGGGGGCCGCGTCGGGGGAGAGGCGGGCCAGCTCCTGGGCCACCGCCCGCGCCACCTCCGGGACGACGCCGGGGTCGTACCAGAGGTGCGGTTCGCTCCCCCGGCCGTCGGCGCCGGCCACTTCCGCCGCGCTCACGACGACCCCGTCGCCGGCCGCCGCGACCGCCGCCCACGCGTCCAGCCCCGCCCCGTTGAGCACGACGAGGTCGGCCGCGTCGAAGGCCGCCCGGTCGGCGGGCACCACCTCCGCCGGCGTTTCGGCGTCCGGGGCGATCGTGGTGACCGTCGCGCAGTCCCCGCCCAGCCGGCGGACGACGTCGCTCCACGCCCCGACGGACACGACGACGTCGAGCACCTCACCGGGGCACGCCGACGCGTCCCCAGAGGAGACGGCGGCCTCGCTGTCCGCGGCGCTCCCGCCGGAGCAGCCGGCGAGCGCCAGCAGGGCCAGCACCGGCAGCCCGGCGCGGAGGGTGGCGTGCCGCACGCGTCCTCCATCGCCGACGACCGAGATCGTTCGAGAGTATGGCGGACCGGATCGGCCGCGAGCGCGGCGGTCCGGCCCGCGGTCAGACGTCGGGGGTGTCGGCGCCGCCCTCGACGTCCTTGCCCTCGGCGGGTTCGTCGGGGTGCGGCGTGGTGCCGGTGCCGTCGGACTCGCGCGACGGCGCACCGCCCTCGGGCTGGTCGACGTCGGGAGCGCGCTCGGGCTCGGTCATCGCGGGGTCCTCCTCGGAACTCGGGTCGGTGTCGCCAGCCGGAGTGCCCGAGGTCCTGCCGCGGAAACCGTCAGGCCACCTCGGTGGCCGCCGGCACGTGGGCGAGCACGGCGCGGACGTCGTCATCCGCCGGAAGGGCGCCTCGCGCGCCCGCGCCGGTGGTCGAGAGCGCGGCGGCGGCCACCGCGTACCGGACCGCCCCAGGCAGCTCCTCGCCGCCGGCCAGACCCTGCGCCAGCGCGCCGGTGAAGCAGTCGCCCGCGCCCGTCGTGTCGACCGGCTGCACCTCCGGGGGCGGCTGCAGCAGGGCCGGGCCGTCGTCGGCCGGCACCACCAGGGCGCCCCGCGCGCCGAGCGTGACCACGACGGCGCCGCCACCGAGCCCGCGGGCCAGCGCGGCGAGCTCGGCCGGCGTCCGGTCGCCCGGCCCGGCCCCGGCCAGCTGCACCAGCTCGTGCTCGTTGGGGACCAGGACGTCGACGCGGGCGAGCAGGGCGTCCGGGAGCGGCTGCGGCGGCGCGGGCGTCAGGACGACGGTGCCGCGGGCGGCGGCAGCGGTGGCCACCACCGTTTCCATCGGCACCTCGAGCTGGAGCAGCAGCACGTCCGCGCGGTGCACCGGCTCGACGTCGACGTCCTCGCGGGTGAGCGCCTCGTTGGCGCCCGGCTGCACGACGATGAGGTTCTCGCCGCTGCCGTCCTCGACCGGGATCGTCGCGGTGCCGGTGGGCAGCCCCGGGGTGCGGTGCACCCGGCTCACGTTGACCCGCGAGCCGGCCAGCGCCGCCAGCTGGCGGTCGCCCGCGGCGTCCTCGCCCACGCGGCCGACCATGTGGACGCCGGGCCCGAGCAGGCCCGCGGCCGCCGCCTGGTTGGCGCCCTTGCCGCCGGGCGCGCGGGTGACCGACCGGCCGACCACGGTCTCGCCGCGGCCGGGCAGCCGGTCGACGGCGACGAGCACGTCCTCGTTGACGCTGCCGACGACGGTGACGGACACGGGACCTCCATGGGTGGGCGGTGGGTGACCAGCAGTACCAGACCCCCGTTTCCGTACGTCCTGTCGGCGGTACCCGAGGACGACGACCCGAGCGGAGGACCGATGGCAGCCGAGGATTCCGACGCGATCAGCGGAGAGTCGACCGGGCACGCGTCCGGCCGCCGGATCGTCGAGCTGCTGCGCACGAAGAAGGACGACCTGACCGACGACGACCTCGCGCACATGCGGAAGGTGCACGGCTACGTGCGACGCCATCTGGCGCAGGAACCCACGAAGGAGGAGGTCGAGACGTCCGACTGGCGGTACTCCCTGATGAACTGGGGCCACGATCCGCTGAAGAAGGGCTGACCCCGCCTCCGTGACACCGCTGCCCCGCAACGACCCTGCCCAGTACGACGCCCTGGCCGACCAGTGGTGGGAGACCTCGGGCGGGTTCGCCGCGCTGCACTGGCTGGCGGCCTCCCGCGCCGAGCACATCCCGCCTGCGGACCGGCCGGGGTCGGTGCTGGTCGACCTCGCCTGCGGCGGTGGGCTCATGGCTCCCTACGTCGCCCGCCTGGGCCACCGGCACGTCGGCGTCGATCTGGGTGCGGCGGGCCTGCGCGTCGCCGCCGGGCACGGGGTCCGCGCTGTGCGCGGCTCGGTGCTGGCGGTGCCGCTGGCCGACGGCTGCGCGGACGTCGTCGTCGCCGGCGAGATCCTCGAGCACGTGGCGGACGACGTCGCCGTCCTCGCCGAGTGCGCCCGGCTGCTGCGCCCCGGCGGTGCGCTCGTCATCGACGCCCTCGCCGACACCCGGATCGGCCGGCTGCTCATGGTCACCGTCGGGGAGCGGCTGCCCGGCGGGCCGCCCCCGGGCATCCACGACCCGGCGCTCTTCGTCGACCGGGCCCGCCTGCTGGCTGCCGCGGACCGGTTCGGTCTCGAGCTGCGGCTCGTCGGCCTGCGGCCGTCGGTGCGGGACGCCGCCGCCTGGTTGCTGGGGCGCAGAGCGGGGGTGCGGATGAAGCCGATCCGCTCCACTGCCGTGGTCTTCGCCGGGTACGGGCACAAGCGCCGGACGGGCACGGGGCCCGCGCCGCACGTACCGTCGGGGACATGACGCCGAGCCCGCGCGCTGCCCAGGCCCAGCCGTGAGCGACGCCGTCCTCACCGGCGCCGGATCGGCCCTGCCCGCAGCCCTCGAGCAGGAGGCGGCCTGGGACGGCTTCTTCGCCGCCCACTACGAGGGCGTGCGCGCCGCCAAGCGGATCTTCCTGGGCGCCGGCGTCCGGCAGCGGCATGCCGTCGCCAACCCGTTGGAGGAGGACCTCAGCGCGTGGGGGACCGGCGCCCGCATGGAGCGCTACGTCCAGGAGGCGCTGCCGCTGGGCAAGCAGGCCGTCGCCGGCGCGCTCGACGCGGCCGGGTTGGCACCCGGCGACGTCGGGCTGTTCGCCGTCGCCACCTGCACGGGGTACGCCACCCCGGGCCTGGACATCCGGCTGGCCAGCGACCTGGGCATGCCCGCGGGGCTGCAGCGGCTGCTGATCGGCCACATGGGCTGCTACGCGGCGATCCCCGGCCTGGCCGCGGTGGGTGACTTCGTGGCCGCGCGCTCCCGGCCGGCGGTGCTGCTCTGCTGCGAACTCACCAGCCTGCACGTGCAGCCGGCGGCGCGGGACCTGGAGCAGGTCGTGGCGCACGCGCTGTTCTCCGACGCGGCGGCCGCCGTCGTCGTCGAGCCCGGTGCGGGCCGGGGCCGCCGGCTGGCGGGCGTGGTCGCCCGCACCGACGCCTCCACCGCTGACCTGATGACCTGGGACGTCACCGACCTCGGCTTCCGCATGGGCCTGTCCCCGCGGGTTCCCGAGGTGCTGTCCAAGCACGTGGGCGAGGTGGTCGACGAGCTGCTCTCCGGGGCCGGCCTGCGGGTCGAGGACGTGGCCGGCTGGGCCGTCCACCCGGGCGGGCCGCGGATCATCGACGTCGTCCGTGACGAGCTGGGCCTGGCCGAGGAGCACATGGCGGCCTCCCGTCGGGTGCTCTCCGAGCACGGGAACTGCTCGTCCGCCACCGTGCTCCTGGTCCTGCAGGAGATGGCCGACGTCGAGGGCCCGGTGGTGGCCATGGCGTTCGGTCCGGGCCTGACGCTGTACGCGGCGCTGTTGCTCCCCGCCTGACACCGCCTACGCTCTGTGTCCCGGGTCACAGCGGGCGGGGGAGGTGGTCGGGATGGATCAGCGGGCCACCGTGCGCGTGTTCCTCGTGGACGACCACGAGGTGGTTCGCCGGGGCGTCGCCGAGGTGCTCGAGGACGACCCGCACCTGGTCGTGGCCGGTGAGGCCGGGTCGGTCGCCGAGGCCCTGGCCCGCGTACCCGCGGTCCGTCCCGACGTCGTCGTCCTGGACATGCGGCTGCCCGACGGCAGCGGCGCGGACCTCTGCCGCTCGCTGCGGCAGCGGATCCCGGGGCTGCCCTGCCTGGTGCTGACCAGCTTCTCCGATCCCGAGGCGCGGGATGCGGCGGTGCTGGCCGGTGCGACGGGCTTCCTGCTCAAGCAGGTGCGCGGGCCGGCACTCGTCGCCGCCGTGCACACCGTGGCCGCCGGGGGGACGCTGCTGGAGGAGCTCCCCGCGGCACGACCCCGTCCGCGGCCCGCGCCCGCGGGCGGCGACCGGCTCAAGCTGCTCACCGACCAGGAGGGCATCGTGCTCCGGCTGATCGGGGAGGGCCTGACCAACCGGCAGATCGGCGACCGCATGGGGCTGGCCGAGAAGACGGTCAAGAACTACACCAGTCATCTGCTCGCCAAGCTCGGGCTCGAGCGGCGGACGCAGGCGGCGATCCTCGCCACGCAGCTGCGGGACCTCCCCGCAGACTGACCGGGGCGTTCAGCGCGCGAGCGGCACCGACCACTCCACCTCGCTGCCCGAGGGGCCGCCCGACGCGGTGAGCCGTCCTCCGCGCCGCTCGGCGCGGTCGGCGAGGTTGGCCAGGCCGCTGCGCACGGTGATCGGGGGCAGGCCGCGGCCGTCGTCGGTCACCTGCACCCGGAGGGCGTCGGTGACCGTGACCGTGACGGTGACGCGGTCGGCGCGGGCGTGGCGCACCACGTTGGTCAGCAGCTCGCGCACCGCGGCGACGACGTCGGGCACGAGCTCGTCCGGCAGCTCCTCGACCTCGCCGTGCACCCGGAGGTCCGGCCGGAGTGCGTGGCCGTCGAGGACCGAGCGGACGACGTCGGCGAGCCGGTGCCGCACACCCTCGGGCGAGGCGTCCTCGTGCTGGAGCTCGAAGATGGAGGTCCGGATGCGCGAGATCGTGCCGTCCAGCTCGTCGACCCGCTCGGCCAGTCGCGCGGCCAGGTCCGGCGACTCCGTCTCCAGGGAGCGGCCGATCCGGTCCAGTGCCAGGGCGGTGGCGAAGATCCGTTGCACCACGTGGTCGTGCAGGTCGCGGGCGATGCGGTCGCGGTCGGCCTGCACCTGCAGGCGGCGTTCCCGCTGCTGGCTGCGCACGAGCTGCAGCGCGACCGTCGCCTGGGTGGCGAAGGCCGCGGCGAGGTCGAGCAGTTCGGGCTCGAAGCTGGGTGCCCCACGGCGACGCATGATGGTGAGCGTGCCCAGTGCGGGCGGCCCCCCGAGCGGGATGAGCATCGTGGGCCCGTAGTCGGTGGCGAGTTCGGCCACCAGTTCGGGCGAGAAGCTCCCCGGCGGCAGGGTCGCGATGTCCGGGACGATCACGGGGACGCCGCTGCGGTGCGCCGTGCCCAGTGGCCCGTCCCCCAGCAGGACGCGGATCCCCTCGGACTCGTCGCTCTGCGGCCCGACCGCGGCCACCACGCGCAGCGCCTGGTCGTCGCCGGTCACCGGGACGAGCACGCCGACGCCTTCCGCCAGCGCCAGCTCGGCCACCCGCGGAGCCGCGTTGCGCAGCACCTCGACGGGATCGCCGCCGGCCAGCAGCGTGGTCGAGATGTCCATCCCGGCCTGCGCCCAGGCCCGCCGCCGTTCCGCGCATTCGAGCAGACGGGCGTTCTCGATGGCCAGGCCGGCCACCGCGGCCAGAGACTCCACCACCTCGACATCGGCGTCGGTGAAGGTGCCGCCGGAGCGCTTCTCGGTGAGGTACAGGTTGCCGAAGACCGCATCCCCCACGGAGACCGGGACTCCGAGGAACGACCGCATCGGGGGGTGCCCGTCGGGGAACCCGCGGAAGGCCGGGTGGTCGGCGAGGTCGTCCAGGCGCTGCGCGACCGGCTCCGCGACGAGCAGCCCGAGCAACCCCTCGCCGGTGGGTGGCGTGCCGATGCGCTGCCGGTCCTCGTCGTCCATGCCTTCGATGACGAACCGGTCCAGCCGCCGGCCGTCGACGCTGAGCACGCCCAGCGCGCCGTACGTCGCGTCCACGTGACGGACGGCGGCGCGGACGACCTCGTGCAGGGTCGCCTCGAGGTGGCTGCCGGAGGCGGCCGCCCGGACCGCGGCGGCGAGCTCGGGTGATGTGCGCGGGGGTTCGCTCACCGGCCCCCCGCTCCGTCGGGCGGGGTCACGGCCCGACGGTAGGGGTGCCCGCCCGAGGCGGGTAGAGGGTGCGGCGTGGTGTCCGGCCCCCGTTCAGACGCCACGTGCGACGCGGCGGAGGGGCTGGCGGGGGACGGCCGGGCGGAGCACCCGCTTGCCGCCGGCGCCGACCATGACCAGGTCCGCGCCGTGCATGGCCGCGTCCAGCGCCTCGAACACGGGGCGCTCGAGCACGGCCGTGCGGATGCGGCCGCTGAAGCCGGTCTCGGCGACGGCCCGCAGGACGTGCGCCTCCTGATGGTCGCGGGCAGCGTCCTGGGTGCGCGCCGGGAGGCGAGCGGTGCCGTCCAGCGGGTCACCGTCCGGGGCGTCGGGAACGGCGACGGCCACGACCGTGGCCTCCCGGCGCGCGGCCTCGCGGACCGCCCACACCAGGGCGCTGTGACCCTCGGGGGTGCCGTCGACCTCGACGAGGAGCCAGGGGCTCTGCCGGCGGGGGTGGAGGGGGATGAGCTGCAGGTGCTCGACCACGGGCTGGGTGCCGGCCGGAGCGGAGGCGGGAAAGGAGTCGGGGGCCTGGACCTCGGGGCGCTCGGGAACGACGCCCGGGAACCGGTGCTGGCTCATACCGGGATCGTGTCTTCTCCGGAACCGCCGTCCCAGGGACCAAGGGCCCGCAGCCCGAAGTCGGTAGTGCGGTGACGGCGGGCGAACCCTCGGTGATCGGAGTGCCGATGCATATCGTGACTGGCCAGTCACCGGGCTGCGATGCGGAGCCCGGGCAGCGGCGGAGAGAGTGAGAGAGCGGGTGACGAGAATCGAACTCGCACTGTCAGCTTGGGAAGCTGATGTTCTACCATTGAACTACACCCGCGTACCGCTCTGACCTGCACGTTTGCCGTGCAGCTCCTCGGCGTGACGCCGAGCGAGCGATCGCCGCGAGACTACACGGTGGCCCTCCTGCTCCGGGAGCCGGTGCGGGCCGGAGGGGCGGTTGCCCACGCCTCGGCCAGGGTGATCCGGGCGCCGGTGCGCAGCCGCCAGTCCCGCTGCAGCACCCGGAACGGCCCGGTCGCGAGGCCGAGCAGCACGGCGGCCACCCGCGGCCGCAGCTCGCCCGGCGGCCAGCGGCGCAGCGCCGCCGCCTCGAGATCCGCGCGGTACCGGGCGGCCGCCGCCGGCGCGGGCAGGAGCGACTCCTGCAGCACCAGGTGCCCGAGCAGGGTCGCCCAGTCGTGGATCCGGTGCCCGCGGCCCACGGTGTCGAGGTCGAGCAGCCCGACCACCGAGCCGGCGTCGACCAGGAGCTGGGACTCGTAGAAGTCGCCGTGCACCGGCACCTCGGGGTGCCGGCCAGGATCCGCCGCGCTCAGCGCCTCCCCGAGCCGCTCGAGCCGGGGCCGCAGCTCCGGTGCGACCAGGCCCAGCACGGCCGTGTGGTCCCCGATCCGCTCGCGCGCGTTCCCGCGCCGGACGGCGGCGGGCATCCCGGTCGCGGGCAGCGCGTCCAGCAGGGCGTCGAGCGTCGCGGCGTCGGGGAGGCCGGTGCCGTCCCCGGCGAGCAGCGCCCGCATCGGCGTCCCGGGGAGGCCCGCCAGGACGACGACGCCGTCCCCGGTGCAGCCCAGCACGGGCGGCACGGGCACCGCCCCGCGCAGGACGGCGTGCGCGTCGACCAGCCGGGCGGCGGCGGCCGGCCGGACCACCTTGAGGAAGAGCGGCCCCGTGCCGGTCGTCGCCTCGAGCACGGCGCGGCGCCCCGGCCGGTGGGAGCGCACCCGGACCCGTACCGGACCGTCGGTCAGCCCGAGCTCCCGGAACCGGGTGGCGACCGCGGGGGCCCGGGCCGCCCAGGCCAGGGCCGGCAGGGCTGGGTCGTCCGGCCACCGCCAGATCCCGACCGGGACCGGCATCCCGTCCACGGTGCCGTCGAGGAGCGCGGCGCCGGGCGGGATCGCGGTGCCGACCGCGGCGACGAGCAGTTCGCGCGTCCGCCGTCCGTCGGCCCAGGTGACCTCGGCGGTGTACCGGACCGTCGCGGCGCCGTCGGGGCGCAGGGGCGCGCCGGTGGCCCGCAGCCGGGTCGGCCGACCGCCGGCCGGGGCCAGGGCGGCGGCGCACAGCGCGCCGGCCGGCTCGCCCAGGAGCAGCCGGAGGGCCGGCGGCCACGCCCGGCGCCGGGCCGGGGGAGCCGCAGGCTCGAGGACGGGTAGGGGCACGCCGCCACGCTAGAGGCGGCTAGCGGCGCAGCCCGGCCGGCCGGGAAGGCGATCGCCTCGGTGGTCTCCCAGAGCGGCGCGAACACGGCGCGCCCGGCATGTCCGGGTGCCGGGTCAGGTTGTGCGGCTGCCCGATCACCTCGTCGAGCTCGTAGCCGCTGACCCGCAGGAAGACGTCGTTGGCGTAGGTGAGCACACCGCGCCGGTCGGCCGGGCGGAACCGGCACCCCGCAGGGCGCCGGCAGGCGTCATCGCGCTCGCATCGGCCGGCCCGCCGCCGGGCTTGAACGGCTTCACCCGGACGGAGTGGGCCGGGACGTTCCCTAGACTGCGCGCCATGCTGCTGAGCGACCGCGACATCACGGCCGCGATCGCCGAGGGACGCCTCGGCATCGAGCCCTACGACCAGGGTCTGGTGCAGCCCTCGAGCATCGACGTCCGCCTGGACCGCTTCTTCCGCGTGTTCAACAACTCGCGGTACACCCACATCGACCCGGCCGAGCAGCAGGACGACCTCACGACGCTCGTCGAGCCCGAGGGTGACGAGCCGTTCGTGCTGCACCCCGGCGAGTTCGTGCTCGGCTCGACGCTCGAGGTGATCAGCCTCCCCGACGACATCGCGGCGCGGCTGGAGGGCAAGTCCTCGCTGGGCCGGCTGGGGCTGCTGACCCACTCGACGGCGGGCTTCGTGGACCCGGGCTTCTCCGGTCACATCACCCTCGAGCTCTCCAACGTGGCGAACCTGCCGATCACGCTGTGGCCGGGGATGAAGATCGGCCAGCTGTGCATGTTCCGGCTGACCAGCCCGGCCGAGCACCCCTACGGCTCGGCGGTCTACGGCTCCCGCTACCAGGACCAGCGCGGGCCCACGCCGTCGCGGTCCTACCGCAACTTCACCCGCGCGGAGACCCGCCGCCCGGAGTGACCTGGGCGCTCGCCGGGGCCTCGGCCCCGGCGCTCTCCAGCACCTCCCCGGTGCCACGCTCCGCCGGGGTGCCCGGTGCCGAGCCCGCCCTCGACCAGCCCGGGACGGACCGGTCCACCTCGTCGTCGACGTACACCGGCCGGGTGGCGAACCATCCGGCGACGGCGAGGACCGCGACGCCGGTCAGCACGAGGACGAACATCCCGGTGTAGCCGCCGGTGGCGCCGCGGAGGACGCCGACCAGCAGCGGCCCGGAGCCGGCGATCACGTACCCCCAGCCCTGGACGACGGTCGACAGCGCGGCGGTCGTCTCCGGGCTGCGGGCGCGCAGCCCCATGAGCGTGAGCACCATGGAGAACGTGCCCATCCCGACCGCGATGAGAGTCATCCACAACCAGGGCGCGGCGGTGGGTGCCTGCCACAACCCGACCCAGCCGACCACGTAGGCGGTCACGAAGGTGCCCAGCAGCGGGCGCTGCAGCCGCGGCCGGACGGTGAGCGAGGGGATCACCGCGCTGAGCGGCAGGCCGACGACCGAGTTCAGACCGAGCAGCAGCCCCGCCGTCGCCGCCGTCAGCCCCGAGTCCCGCAGGTACTGGGCCGACCACCCGATGACCACGTAGGCCTGCAGCGCCTGGACGCCGAAGAACACCGTCAGGGCCAGCGCCGTCGGGCTGTGCACCAGCGCCCGCATGCGGACGGCGGTGTGCGTGCCGCGCGAGGCGCCCGGCGAGGCCGGCACCGCCAGCCACACGGCCGCGGCGACCACCGCCGGGACGGCCCACACCAGCAGCGCCCACCGCCACCCGTCGTCCCCGCCGGCGTCGGAGATCGGCTGCGCGGCGATGGCCGCGGCAGCGCCGCCGAGCCCCAGCGCGGTGCTGTAGGCGCCGACGAGCGGGCCGGTGCGCCCGGGGAAGTACCGCTTCACGAGGCCGGGGAGCAGCACGTTGCCCAGGGCGCCACCGGCCATGGCCACCGCCGTCCCGGCGAGGAAGAGCGGGAAGCCGCCGGCCAGGCTGCGCAGCACGAGCCCGGCGACCATGGCGACCAGGGCGCCGGCCAGGACGTGTGCGTCGCGGTAGCGGGCGGACAGCGACGGCCCGGCGAACCCGATGGCCGCGAAGCACAGCACGGGCACCGTGGTGATCACCCCGGCCAGCCCGCTGGAGATGCCCAGGCCCCGCTCGATCTCCTGGAGCACCGGGCCGACGCTCGTGACCGCCGTCCGCAGGTTCAGGCCGGTGAGCACGATCGCCGTCCCGATGAGCACCAGGCCCGTGCCGCTTCGTCCGGTCGTGGGGGGCGCGGCGGCGGTGCGGGTCACGCGGGAAATGGTCCTCTCCCGGAACGGCGACGGCGCGCGAACCCCTCGCAGGGGTTCGCGCGCCGTCGGCGGAGCGGAATGCCTTACTGGGAGTCGTGCTCCGTCGCCGGGGAGTCGAGCCCGACGACGTCGTCCGCCTTGGTGCCGACGTCGGCACCGGAGGCCGCGCCCTGGACGCCCGCCGCCACCGGCTGCATCGAGCGCAGCAGGATCTGGCTGACGTCGAGGACCTCGACGTGGTCCTTGGCCTCGCCGTTCTGCTTCTTGGCGGTCAGCGCGTCGCTGAGCATCGTGATGCAGAACGGGCACGCGGTGGAGATGACGTCGGGGTCGAGCTCGAGCGCCTCTTCGGTGCGCTCGACGTTGATCCGCTTGCCGATCTTCTCCTCCATCCACATGCGCGCACCGCCGGCACCGCAGCAGAAGCCGCGGTCCTTGCAGCGGTGCATCTCCTGCGTGGAGAGGCCCTGGACGGAGTCCAGGATCTCGCGCGGAGGCGTGTAGACCTTGTTGTGCCGGCCCAGGAAGCACGGGTCGTGGTAGGTCACCTTGCGGTCGATCGGGGTGACCGGGACCAGCCGCCCCTCCTCGATCAGCTGACCGAGCAGCTGCGTGTGGTGGATGACCTCGTACTCGCCGCCGACCTGCGGGTACTCCTTGCCCAGCGAGTTGAAGCAGTGCGGGCAGGTGGCCACGATCTTGCGCGTGCCGGGGACGCGGCCCTCGAAGACGTTGTTGAGGGTCTCGACGTTCTCCATGGCCAGCTGCTGGAAGACGAACTCGTTGCCCAGGCGGCGGGCCGGGTCACCGGAGCAGGTCTCCCCGTTGCCGAGGACGGCGAACTCGACGCCCGCGGTGTGCAGCAGCTCCGCGACGGCCTTGGTGACCTTCTTGGCGCGGTCGTCGACGGCGCCGGCGCAGCCGACCCAGAACAGGTACTCCACCTCGTGGGGCAGCGGGCCGTCGGCCATGCGCACCTCGAAGTCGAGCTCCTTGATCCAGTCCTCGCGGACGTTGCCGCCCATGCCCCACGGGTTGCCGCGCTTTTCCAGGTTGGTCAGCATCACGCCGGCCTCGGAGGGGAAGTTGCTCTCGATCAGGACCTGGTAGCGACGCATGTCGTTGATGTGGTCGATGTGCTCGATGTCCACCGGGCACTGCTCGACGCAGGCGCCGCAGTTGGTGCAGCCCCACAGGACGTCGGGGTCGATGACCCCGCCCTCCTCGAGGGTGCCGACCAGCGGGCGGTGCGCCTGCTCGTCGTTGGTGCCCTCGATGCGGGCGTAACCGCTGGCCCAGACCTGCTCGTCGCTCGGCGCGAGGATGTTGTAGTCCGGCGCGGTCTCGCTCGCCGTCTGGGCACCCAGCAGGTAGGGGGCCTTCGCGTAGAGGTGGTCGCGGAGGTCCATGATCAGCATCTTCGGGCTGAGCGGCTTGCCCGTGTTCCAGGCCGGGCACTGGCTCTGGCAACGACCGCACTCGGTGCAGGTGCTGAAGTCGAGCATGCCCTTCCAGGTGAAGTCCTCGATCTTGCCGCGACCGAAGGTGTCGTCCTCGCCCGGGTCCTCGAAGTCGATCAGCTTGCCGCCGGAGCTCATCGGCAGCAGCGGGCCGAGCGCCGGGGCGCCGTCCGCGTTGCGCTTGAAGTAGATGTT
The DNA here is from genome assembly GCA_038256725.1 of Mycobacteriales bacterium. Lineage (GTDB taxonomy): Bacteria > Actinomycetota > Actinomycetes > Mycobacteriales > Geodermatophilaceae > Blastococcus. Next base: position 29,096 of record JBBSKB010000025.1, read on the forward strand.
GAAGAACGCGCTGAACCGGTGCCACGCGACACCCATGTTGAGGATCCGGCTGATGACGACCAGCCAGGTCAGGCTCACCACGATCTTGACGAACGCGACGACCGTCAGCAGGTCGGGGCTGTCCGGCAGGACGTTGGCGAGCAGGCTGGAGACCGGGTGCGACCAGCCGGGGGCGTCGGTCAGGTCGGAGGAGACCTTGAGCGCGCGGATCAGCAGGATGGCGATGCCGACGGTGAGGACGATGGCCTCGACGAAGTAGCCGCGGCCCTCGTTGGTGCCGGCGAAGCGGCTCTTGCGGCCCAGGCGGCGCGGGTGGTCCTTCTGGCGCCGGAAGATCAGGTAGACGATCCCGAGGATCGTGCCGGTGCCGATGATCTCGGCGAACAGGTTCCAGATGCCCCAGTTGCCGATGAGCGGCAGGTGGAACTCGGGGTTCCACACCTCGCCGAACGCCTCGACGAGCGTGAGGAACAGCCCGTAGAAGCCGACGAAGACGAACCAGTGGGCGATCCCGATGGACGACCACTTGAGCATCCGGGTGTGCCCCAGCGACTCGATGGCCAAGGTCTTCAGCCGGCTCTTCACCGGACCGAAGCGGGTGCCGTCCGGCTGGCCCGTGCGGATGATCCGCACGATGGCTCGGACGGCCCGGTAGGCCATCACGGATGACACGATCAGGAACAGGACGCTGATCGTCCCCAGGACGACCTGCAGCGGGCCCGTCATCTTTTCCTCCCCCGCACGCCTGCCGGCGTCGGTACTCCCGTGCCGTTCGGCGACGGCGAAGCTGTGGGTGGTGCACGCGCCGTCGTCGTCGCCGGTCGGAGGACCGGCGCGCGGAACGCATGTGGGCACGGCGTGCCCACACGGATCGCACGATAGCTGGCGCGCCCGCAGGCTACTCGGAGCCGAGAGGAGTGCGGCGATCACGACCGCCGCCCCTCCCTCCCGGACCTCTGCAGCGGGCGCGGTGCGAGCTCATCCGCGCGGTGTGGCAGGGACCCTCGGCGTCGACCGCGCGGCCGGCTGCCACAGCGCGAGGGCGAGGTCATCCGGCGCGGACGACACCCCTCGACCGGGCCACCGTGGTGAACCGCCGCACCGCCGGCCCGGGGACCGCGAACAGCGAGCGCAGGCGGTCCTCGGTGGGGCCCCAGCCCGCGTCGAGGTCCTCGTCGACGATCCGCACGACGCGGATGTCCACGGCCCGCATCTGGTCCTCGCGCCGCTTCTCCTCCCACAGCACGCGCTCCGGTGCGCGGCCCCGCCACGGGTCGGTGTACTTGACCTGCCCGTCGAACTCCACCGCGACGGCCGCCTCCTCGAACCACGCATCGGCGACCCCGACGAGCCGCCCCGCGACGTGGATCTCCACCTGGAGCTCCGGTGCGGGCAACCCGGCGCCGATGATCCGCAGCCGCCCCCGCGTCTCCAGCGGCGACTCGGCCCGCCCGTCGGCGAGGCCGGCGGCGCGCGAGGCGCGCGGTGCCCCCGGCCATGACCACGCGGCCGTCACGGCGGCGGCCAGCCCGGCAGGGGAGACGGCGCGCTTCAGCAGCGCGGCGTCCATCGCCACGACCGCGTCCTCTAGGGGCCACTCCCGCGCGCAGTCGACGAGCGTGCGGGCCGGCGTGGTGAGTCGCACCGGCCCGCGGGTCGTCACGTCCCCCGGGGGCAGCGGCGCCTGGTTGACCACGAAGCCCTTGCCGCGGCGCCACAGGTCCGGGGCCGTGAGCCGCACCAGGTCGGGGAGCAGCGCGCGGCGGGCCGGCAGGCCGAGCAGCCGGAGCGCCGATGAATGGCTGACGGCGGCCCCGGGTCGATCGAGGTCCAGGAGGACGGCCGTGCACGCCAGCGCGTGCCGCCGTCCCGACGCCTGTGCGGCGGCGACCTCCTCGGCGACCCCGTACACGCCGCGGCGCAGACGCACCCAGGTCCCGGAGCTGCACAGGTGTCGGATCTCGCCGTGTTCGTACCCGGCACGGCGGGCGTCGCGAGCGGTGAAGAGGCCCAGCTGCCGATCAGCCGCAGCGCGCAGGAGTGGATGCACGGGCGGAAGTGTCGGGCGTCCGGGCGTTCTCGCGGGGCGGGGCTGTGGACAACCGGCGGACCTCGACCGCGCGGAGCCGCCTCATCCGCGCGGTGTGGCTGCCGACCGCGGTGTCGACCGCGAGGTCCGCCGCCACACCACGAGGTCGGGGCGTGCGCTGGAGGCGACAGCGGGGAACGGGTGGGGGTGGGAACACGTCGTCGCACCCTGCCGTTATGGTGGGCAGGAAAGTTGAGCGGACCACGCGCAAGCTGGCGGCGCTCGACTCCCCACACGGACCAGCACCACCCCCGCACACGGAAGAGAGGCCATCTCCATGGCTCGAGCTGTCGGTATCGACCTCGGCACCACCAACTCCGTCGTCACCGTCCTCGAGGGCGGTGAGCCCACGGTCATCGCGAACTCCGAGGGGTCGCGCACCACCCCCTCGGTCGTCGCCTTCGCCAAGAACGGCGAGGTGCTCGTCGGGCAGTCGGCGAAGAACCAGGCCGTCACCAACGTCGACCGCACGATCCGGTCGGTCAAGCGCCACATGGGCACGACGTGGACCACCGACGAGATCGACGGCAAGAAGTACACCTCGCAGGAGATCAGCGCCCGCACGCTGCAGAAGCTGAAGCGGGACGCCGAGACCTACCTGGGCGAGCCCGTCACCGACGCCGTCATCACCGTCCCGGCCTACTTCGAGGACGCCCAGCGCCAGGCCACCAAGGAGGCCGGTGAGATCGCGGGCCTCAACGTCCTGCGCATCGTCAACGAGCCGACCGCGGCCGCGCTGGCCTACGGCCTGGACAAGGGCGAGACCGAGCAGACGATCCTCGTCTTCGACCTCGGTGGTGGCACCTTCGACGTCTCCCTGCTCGAGATCGGGGACGGCGTCATCGAGGTCAAGGCCACCGCCGGTGACAACCACCTCGGTGGCGACGACTGGGACCAGAAGGTCATGGACCACCTGGTCAAGACCTTCAACGCGTCCAACGGCATCGACCTGTCCAAGGACAAGCTGGCGATGCAGCGGATCCGCGAGGCCGCCGAGAAGGCCAAGATCGAGCTGTCCGGCGCGCAGTCGGCGAACATGAACCTGCCGTACATCACCGCCGGCGCCGACGGGCCGCTGCACCTCGACGTCACGATCACCCGCGCCGAGTTCCAGCGGATGACGCAGGACCTGCTCGACCGCGCCCGCGCCCCGTTCAACCAGGTGGTCCGTGACGCCGGCATCTCGGTCGGCCAGATCGACCACGTCGTCCTCGTCGGTGGCTCGACCCGCATGCCGGCGGTGTCCGAGCTCGTCAAGGAGCTGACCGGCGGCAAGGAGCCCAACAAGGGCGTCAACCCGGACGAGGTCGTGGCCATCGGTGCCGCGCTGCAGGCCGGTGTGCTCCGCGGCGAGGTCAAGGACGTCCTGCTCCTGGACGTCACCCCGCTGTCCCTGGGCATCGAGACCAAGGGCGGGATCATGACCAAGCTCATCGAGCGCAACACCACGATCCCGACGAAGCGCTCCGAGATCTTCACGACGGCCGACGACAACCAGCCGTCCGTGCAGATCCAGGTGTTCCA
>JBBSKB010000026.1:0-32220 GCA_038256725.1 Mycobacteriales bacterium
AGGCGGAGCTCCGCGCGGATCTCGTCGCTGTGCTGCCCGGCCTTCGGCACCGAGCCGACGGCGCCGGGGGTCACGGAGAACCGCGGGGCGACGGCGGGCTGCACCGTGCCGTCGACCTCGACGAACACCCCGCGCTCGCGGTTGTGCTCGTCCTCGGTCGCCTCGAGCAGCGACCAGACCGGCGCGACGCAGGCGTCGGTGCCGGAGAAGACCTGCCACCACTCGTCGCGGGTGCGGCTGGCGAACAGCTCGGTGAACCGCTCGCGCAGCGCCGGCCACTGCTCGGGTGAGTACCGGTCGGGGAACGTCTCGTCCCCGGCGACGCCCAGGCCCTGCAGCAGGGCGGCGTAGAACTGCGGCTCCAGCGCGCCCACGGCGAGGAACTGACCATCGGAGCAGCGGTAGACGTCGTAGAACGGCGCCCCGGTGTCGAGCAGGTTCTCCCCGCGCTCGTCCTGCCAGGCGCCGGTCGAGAGCATCCCGTGGATCATCGTGGTGAGGACGGCGGTGCCGTCGACGATCGCGGCGTCCACGACCTGGCCCTTCCCGGTGGTCCGGGCGTGCAGCAGTGCGGCCAGGGCGCCCAGCGCCAGGAACACTCCCCCGCCGCCGAAGTCGCCGAGCAGGTTCATCGGCGGCGCCGGTCGCTCGTCCGGCCGTCCGCTGGCGCCCAGGGCGCCGGTGAGCGCGATGTAACCGATGTCGTGTCCGGCGCTGTGCGACAGCGGGCCGGTCTGGCCCCAGCCGGTCATCCGGCCGTAGACCAGCGCCGGGTTCTCCCCCAGCAGCGCGTCGGGCCCCAGGCCCAGCCGCTCCATGACGCCGGGGCGGAAGCCCTCGAGCAGCACGTCGGCGCGCCGCACGAGCGCGCGCACCACCTCGACGTCGGCCGGGTCCTTGAGGTCCAGGGCGATGGAGCGCTTGCCGCGGTCCAGCAGCGACGTCGCACCGAGGCCGCCGCCGCTCCCCTTCCGGTCGATGCGGACGACGTCGGCGCCCAGGTCGGCCAGCAGCATGCCGCAGAACGGCCCCGGCCCCAGCCCGGCGAACTCGACCACACGCACTCCCGAGAGCGGGCCCACGGTTTCTCCTCTGCTGCCCGGGGCCACGCCGTCGTGCGCCCTCGTCGGTGGCATGCTGCCCGATGACCGCGCCGGCGGACAGGGGGACTCGGTGATCGGCTACGTGGCCGCCGCCCTGGGCGGTGGGCTCGGCGCGCTGGGGCGCTGGGGGATCGCCGAAGCGCTCCCGCACGACGCCGCCGGCTGGCCCTGGGCGACGCTGCTGGTCAACCTCACCGGCTGCCTCGTCCTCGGGCTGCTCCTCGGCCTCGTGTTCGCCCGCTCCCCCGGGTCCCCCTGGCTGCGGCCCTTCCTCGGCACCGGCGTCCTCGGGGGTTTCACCACCTTCTCCGCCCTCGCCGTCGAGACCGTGCAGCTGACCGACGCCGGGCGCCCCCAGCTGGCGGCGGGGTACGTGGTCGTGTCCGTGGTCGGTGGCGTCGGTGCAGCAGCGCTGGGCGTCATGACCGGCCGGTCCCGCCTGCGGCAGGCGCCCGGATGACGCCGCTGCTGGTCGTCGTGGGCGCCATGGCCGGCGCGCCCCTCCGGCTGCTCGCCGAGCGGCTCGCCGTGGCCCGGCGGGGCCATGGTTCCGTCGTCGGTACGGCGGCGGTGAACGTCGCCGGCAGCGCCGTCCTCGGCTTCCTGCTGGGGGTGGGCGGGGTGCCCGCCTGGCTCCTGGCGCTGGTCGGCACCGGCTTCTGCGGCACCCTCACCACCTTCTCCACGCTGGGTGCCGACGTCGTCAGGCTCGGGGAGCAGCGGCGCCCCGGCACCGCCGCGGCCTACCTGGGCGGGACGCTCCTGCTGGGGATCGGTGCGGCCGGGGCCGCCTACGGGATCGCCGGTCTGCTCTGACGGCGCCGTGTCGGTAGGGTTGCGCTCGGTATGACCGATCCCACGGATGAGCAGGTCGGGGCCGAGAGCCCCGTCGTCGTCGTCGCCAACCGCCTCCCCGTCGACCAGGTCACCGACCCCGACGGCAGCACGCGCTGGCAGCGCAGCCCGGGGGGCCTGGTCACCGCGCTGGAGCCCTTCGTGGCCGGCCGCGGTGGGGCCTGGGTCGGCTGGTCCGGCGCGGCGGGCGAGGCGCCGGAGCCGTTCGAGTCCGGCGGCATGTCGCTGGTACCGATCGCGCTCTCCGAGGACGAGGTCGACCGCTACTACGAGGGCATGTCCAACGCCTCGCTGTGGCCGCTGTACCACGACGTCGTCGAGAAGCCGGAGTACCACCGCAACTGGTGGGACACCTACGTCCAGATCAACAAGCGCTTCGCCGAGCGGACGGCGGAGATCGCCGCGGAGAACGCGATCGTCTGGGTGCACGACTACCAGCTGCAGCTGGTCCCGGCGATGCTCCGCCAGCAGCGGCCGGACCTGACCATCGGCTTCTTCCTGCACATCCCGTTCCCGCCCTACGAGCTGTTCACCCAGTTGCCGTGGCGCTCGGCGATCGTGGAGGGGCTGCTCGGGGCGGACCTGGTGGGCTTCCAGCGGCCGGCCGCCGCCACGAACTTCGTCCAGCTCGCCCGCCGGCTGCACGACCTGCCCGCCCGCGGGCAGGTCGTCGAGTACGACGGCCGGACGGTGGCGGCCAAGGCCTTCCCCATCTCGATCGACGTCGCGGCGTTCGACGAGCTGGCCCGCTCCCCCGAGGTGCTGGCCCGGGCGAAGGAGATCCGCGAGGAGCTCGGCAACCCGTCCAAGATCATCCTGGGCGTCGACCGGCTGGACTACACCAAGGGCATCAGCCTCCGGCTCAACGCGTTCGAGGAGCTGCTCGAGGACGGCGCGGTCGAGGCGCCGGACACCGTGCTGGTGCAGGTGGCCACGCCCAGCCGCGAGCGCGTCGAGCACTACGTGCACATGCGCGAGACGATCGAGCAGCAGGTCGGTCACATCAACGGCGTCTTCGGCTCGATCGCCGGCCCCGCGGTGCACTACTTCAACCAGTCGATGCCGCGCGAGGAGCTGGCGGCGCTGTACCGCGCCGCCGACGTCATGCTCGTGACGCCCTACCGCGACGGCATGAACCTGGTGGCCAAGGAGTACGTGGCCGCGCGCGGCGACCTGGGTGGCGCCCTGGTGCTCTCCGAGTTCGCCGGTGCCGCGGCCGAGCTGAAGCAGGCGTTCCTGGTGAACCCGCACGACATCGCCGGCGTGAAGAGCCAGCTGCTACGCGCGCTGCGGATGGACGCGACCGACGGCGCCAAGCGGATGCGCGCCATGCGCCGGCACCTGGCCAAGAACGACCTGGACCACTGGGCGACGTCGTTCTTCCGCGCGCTGCACGACCAGGCCAGCGGCCAGCCGACCGGGCGTGCGGCGGGGCGGGAGTCCACGCCGCTGTCCAACGGTCGCGGCGGAGCCCAGGGATGAGCGGGCTCCCCGGCGACCTCGGCGCGGCACTGCAGGCGTTCGCCGCCCGGCGGCCGCTGCTCATCGCCAGCGACTACGACGGCGTGCTGGCCCCGCTGGTCGACGTGCCGTCCGAGGCGGTGCCCGAACCGGGCGTCGCCGACGTGTTCGCCCGGCTCACCGCGGTTCCGGACGTCACCGTCGCGCTGGTCAGCGGGCGCGGCCTGGCCGATCTGCAGCGCACCAGCGGGCTCACCGGCACGCTGCGCTGGATCGGCAGCCACGGCGCGGAGTTCGACGGGCCGCTGACCGGCGAGCTCGCCTCCCGGCGCGACGACCTCGCCGCGCGGCTGGAGGCGCTGGTCGCGGCGACCCCCGGCGCCCGCCTCGAGGTCAAGCCGGCGGCCGTGGCGGTGCACGTGCGCCAGGTGTCCGACCGGCACGCCGCGGCCGCACTGCTGGAGGACGCGCGGGCGCTGGTGGATTCGTCACTGACGTTGAAGCCGGGCAAGGACGTGCTCGAGGTCGCGGTCACCGACGCGGACAAGGGCTCGGCGGTGCGGCGCCTGGCGGCCGAGCTCGGTGCGGCGGCCGTGCTGTACCTCGGCGACGACGTCACCGACGAGGACGCGTTCCGCGCGCTCGGCGCGGACGACGTGACCGTCAAGATCGGCGACGGGGTCACCGTCGCCCATCACCGGGTGCCCGATCCCGCCGCCGCCGTCGCGATGCTCGGGTCCCTGGCTGCACTGCTCGCCTGACCTGGCCTTTTCGCGGCCATTCCGTTGACGGAACTGCCATTCCCCCGGGTCGACAAATCACCTGCCGTCGCGCCCTGACCAGGGTCATGCATCACGATTTCGGAAATGCGACGAAATGTGCGGGGCGCACGGGGCTGGAGTCACCACACTCATCGCATTCCGCCCGGTGACTCTCGCCGCGCACAACTCGTCAGGGGTACTCCTGTGTCCTACACCGCCCACCCCCGCGCCGCGCGGCGTTCCGGCTGGTTCGCCGACCGCCCCCTGGCCGTCAAGTTCGGCGTCCTGCTGGGCGTCGTCGTCCTCGCGTGCAGCGGGGTCATCGCTGCGATGCTCCTCGGCAACGCCTCGGTCCGGGCGGCCAGCTCGGAGGTGCGGGACCTCAACGAGGCCGAGAAGCTGGTCCTGCAGCTCGACACCCGCGCGAGCGAGCTCAAGGTCGACGGTTACAAGGCCCTGGTCCGCGAGAACCCCGCCGAGCAGCTGCCGGAGCTCGCGGAGGACATCGCCACCCCGGAGGGCCTGCTCGCGGAGCTGGCCACGATCGAGCTGACCGGAGAGCCGGCCGCGGCCGTGGCCGGCCTGGCCGGGAACTACGGCGCCTACACCGACGCGATCAGCGCGTTCGTCGACCTCGCGGTCGCCGACCCGGCTGCCGCGCAGGTTCGCTGGGAGGAGATCCAGGTCGCCAACGACCTCACCGACGACGCGGTCGACGCGGCCAAGGAGTCACTCGCCGCGCAGAGCGCCCGCGGGGCGGTCCGTCTCGAGGACGCCATCGCCCGGACGCAGTTGCTGAGCCTGCTGATCGCCGGCGCCGGGATCCTGGTCATCGGCCTGGTCAGCTGGGTCACGCTCACGTCGATCACCCGGCCGGTGACGGCGGTCAAGCGCTCTCTGGAGGCTCTCGCGGGCGGCGACCTGACCGTGGCCACCGGCGTCCACGCCCGCGACGAACTCGGCCAGATGGCCGCATCCCTGGACGCGGCGCAGCTCGCCCTGCGAGCGGTGCTCTCCGGTGTGGCGGACTCGGCGCACGCCGTCGCCGCCTCCTCGGAGGAGCTGTCCGCCTCCTCGGCACAGATCGCCGCGTCGGCGGAGGAGACCTCCGCCCAGTCCGGCGTCGTGTCCGCGGCGGCCGAGGAGGTGTCCCGGGGGGTGGAGACCGTGGCCGCCGGCGCGGAGCAGATGGGTGCCTCGATCCGGGAGATCGCCAGCAACGCCGCCGAAGCCAGCCAGGTGGCTGCGCGGGCGGTCGCCGCTGCGGAGCACACGACGGCCACCGTCGCGAGGCTCGGGGAGTCCTCCGCCGAGATCGGCAACGTCGTCAAGGTCATCACCTCGATCGCCGAGCAGACGAACCTGCTCGCGCTCAACGCGACCATCGAGGCCGCCCGCGCCGGTGAGGCCGGCAAGGGCTTCGCCGTCGTCGCCAACGAGGTGAAGGAGCTGGCGCAGGAGACCGCGAAGGCCACCGAGGACATCGTCCGGCGGGTCAGCGCCATCCAGGGAGACACGTCGGCGGCCGTGGCCGCCATCGGGGAGATCAGCACCATCGTGGCCCAGATCTCCGACCGGCAGACCACCATCGCCTCGGCGGTGGAGGAGCAGACCGCGACGACGAACGAGATGTCGCGTTCGGTGCAGGAGGCCGCTTCCGGTTCCGGTCAGATCGCGGAGAACATCACCGGCGTCTCTGCCGCGGCCGACTCCACCACGCAGGCGTTGTCGCAGACCCGGGTCGCCGTCGACGAGCTGTCCCGGATGGCCGCGGACCTGCGCACCACCGTCGGACGGTTCACCTACTGAGCTGACTCGGAAGCACCCAGATCCACCCGCGACGGGGTGGCGGCCGATCTCCGGCCGCCACCCCGTCGTCGTGTGCGGAGCGCACGCTCGTCTTCGAACGTCGGCACAATGGCGCCAAGTCGACACCTGAAAAGTGCTGGTCGACCAATATCCGCAGCCATTCCGACACGCAACGGAATGGAGTCGTCCGAAACGTCGCCGGCTCTACGTTCATCCCGTCACCCGCATTCTGCGGCGGCAGGTTCCAGCGGCCGCCCCGCGCGTCGACGTCCGCCGCCTCGCCCCCGTCCCTTTCGTCATGGAGAACCGTCATGAGCGCCGTCCCCCGTACGACGACCACCCCGGGGTCCTCCCGGTCGCTGCGCACCTGGTGGGGCGATCGAGGGGTCAGCGCCAAGACCCTCACCGCCGTCGGCGCCGCCGCCCTCGTCGGAGTGGGGGTGGGCGTGATGGGCATCTCCGCCCTGGGTGCCTCGGCCGACACCAGCCGGCAGCTGTACGCGAGCAACATCGCGGGGCTCGAGGCGGCTGCGGAGATGAGCGACGCGCTCGCCCGCGTGCGGATCGCCACGCGGAACGCGGTGCTCACCCCGCTGGACTCGGACAGCGCGCTCATCAACGCGGAGACCATCCCCGGGCTCGCGGAGGAGTTCGACGACGCCGCCGCGGCATACGCCGAGTCCTTCCCCACGCCCGAGAAGCAGGCGCTCGTGGACGGGGCCGCCGCGGCCTTCGACGAGTACGTGGACGCGGCCCGCTCCGTGCTGGGGCCGCTCGCGCTGAACATGGACTACGCCGGGTGGTGGGCCGCCAGCGAGGCCACGGTCGCCCCTCTCGCCGTCGCGGCCGACGAGAACCTGGCGGAGGTCCGGTCGATGGAGCAGGCCGACGCGGCCGCCGCCTCGGCCGCGGCGCAGGACCAGTACGTCGCGCAGCGCACCCTGGCGATCGTCGTCCTCGTCGTGGGCGTCTCCGTCGCACTGGCCCTCGGCATCGCGGTCGCCCGCGGGATCGCCCGCGGTGTCGGCCGGGTCCAGGAGGTGGCCGAAGCCCTCGCCACCGGCGACCTCACCCGGTCCAGCGGTCTGACCACCAACGACGAGCTCGGCCGGATGGGGCAGGCGCTCGACGCCGCCGTCGCGAACCTGCGCGCCGTCCTCGGCGAGGTCGCCGGCTCCGCCGACGCCGTCGCCGCCAGCTCCGAGGAGCTCTCCGCCTCCTCCGCCCAGATATCGGCCTCGGCCGAGGAGACCAGCGCGCAGTCCGGCGTGGTGTCGGCCGCCGCGGAGGAGGTCAGCCGCAGCGTGCAGACCGTCGCGGCGGGGGCCGAGCAGATGGGCGCCTCCATCCGCGAGATTGCCAGCAACGCGGCCGAGGCCAGCGACGTCGCCGCCCGCGCCGTCACCGCCGCCGAGAAGACGACCGCCACCGTCACCAAGCTGGGCGAGTCCTCCGCCGAGATCGGCAACGTCGTCAAGGTGATCACCTCGATCGCCGAGCAGACCAACCTGCTCGCGCTCAACGCCACCATCGAGGCCGCGCGGGCCGGTGAGGCCGGCAAGGGCTTCGCCGTCGTCGCCAACGAGGTCAAGGAGCTGGCGCAGGAGACCGCGAAGGCCACCGAGGACATCGCCCGCCGGGTGCAGTCGATCCAGGGCGACACCAGCGCCGCGGTCGCCGCCATCGAGGAGATCTCCAGCATCGTCGCCCAGATCGCCGACCGGCAGACCACCATCGCCTCGGCGGTGGAGGAGCAGACCGCCACCACCAACGAGATGTCCCGCTCGGTGCAGGAGGCGGCCTCGGGCTCGGGCCAGATCGCGGAGAACATCAGCGGCGTCTCCACGGCCGCCGACTCCACGACCCAGGCGCTCACCCAGACCCGGACGGCGGTCGACGAGCTGTCCCGGATGGCCGCCGACCTGCGCACCACGGTCGGCCGCTTCACCTACTGAACACCGCGGTCCCCCTCGGGGGATCGGGTGCCGATAACGATCCGGACGGCTGCGGCCGGGCGGCGCGATTCACCTTGAATCCGCCGCCCGCCGCGCCGAGAACCCCAGCGGGGCGACTGCGTCCCGATTGCGAAGCAGAGAGAGAGACACCCCGTGGACGGTCTGGACGACATCGTCGAGGAGTTCCTGGTCGAGAGCCACGAGAACCTCGACCAGCTGGACTCCGACCTGGTCGCCCTCGAGCAGGAGCCCAACTCCCGCGAGCGGCTGTCCAGCATCTTCCGGACCATCCACACGATCAAGGGGACCAGCGGCTTCCTGGCCTTCAACCGGCTGGAGGAGGTCACGCACGTCGGGGAGAACATGCTGTCCCGGCTGCGGGACGGCGAGCTAGCCCTGACGCCGCACCGCACCAACGTGCTGCTGCAGATGGTCGACACGGTGCGCGCCCTGCTGGCCTCGATCGAGGCCAACGGCGGCGAGGGCTCCGTCGACGTCTCCGGCTCGGTCGCCGCCGTCACCGCGGCGATGGAGGACACCCCGGCCCCCGCTGCCGAGCCCGTGCCGGCACCCGTCGCGGACAAGGCGGCAACCAACTCACCTAAGGCCGCCGTCCCCGCGCCGGCCCCCGTGCCCGCGGACGAGCTCATCGAGGACGTGACCCCCGCCGTGCTCGACACCCTGCCCGAGGAGAGCGCCGACCACGAGGCGCCCGTAGCCGAGGGAACCGGCGGCCAGCCCCGCCGGGCCGTCGCCGACAGCACCATCCGGGTCGACGTCGACCTGCTCGACGAGCTGATGCTGCTGGTAGGCGAGCTCGTGCTGACCCGCAACCAGATCGTCCAGAACGTCGCGCGCCAGACCGACACCGATCTGATCCGCGCCTCCCAGCGGCTGAACCTGATCGCCAGCGAGCTGCAGGAGGGCGTCATGAAGACGCGCATGCAGCCGATCGACCACATCTGGTCCAAGCTGCCCCGCGTCGTCCGCGACCTCGGCCAGACGTGCGGCAAGGCGGTGCGCCTGGAGATGGAGGGCCGGGAGACCGAGCTGGACAAGACCCTGCTCGAGGCCGTCAAGGACCCGCTGACCCACCTGGTGCGCAACTCCGTCGACCACGGCATCGAGACCCCCGAGGCGCGCCAGAAGGCGGGCAAGGCCCCCGAGGGCGTGCTCACCCTGCGGGCCCGCCACGAGAGCGGCCAGGTCGTCGTCGAGGTCGCCGACGACGGTGCCGGCATCGATCCCGCCAAGCTCGGGGCCCGGGCCGTCGAGCGCGGCCTGATCACACCTGACGCGCTGGGCCGGATGAGCCCGTCGGACATCCTGCAGCTGATCTTCCTGCCCGGCTTCTCCACCGCCGCGGCGGTCACCAACGTCTCGGGCCGCGGCGTCGGCATGGACGTCGTCAAGACCAACATCGAGTCCATCGGCGGCACCATCGAGGTCGAGTCCGACCCGGGCCTCGGCACCGTCTGCCGGTTGCGCATCCCGCTGACCCTCGCGATCGTCCCGGCGCTCACCGTCGAGTGCGCCACCGACCGCTACGCCATCCCGCAGATCAGCCTGCAGGAGCTGGTCAGCCTGGACGCCGAGAAGGCCTCGAACGCCGTCGAGGAGGTCGGTGGCGCGCAGGTCTATCGGCTCCGCGGCGAGCTGCTCCCCCTCGTCCGGCTCACCGACGTCCTGGGCCTGACCTCCGAGCGGCACGACGGCCACGTCGTCATCGCCGTCCTCCGCTCCGAGGGCCGGCGCTTCGGCCTCGTCGTGGACCGGGTCATCAACACCGAGGAGATCGTCGTCAAGGCCGTCGGTGGCCAGCTCAAGCAGATCGGGCTGTACTCCGGCGCCACCGTCCTCGGGGACGGCACGGTCGCCCTCATCCTCGACGTGCAGGCCCTCGCCCGCCGCGCCCTGCGGACCGAGACCGCCGAGCGCCAGGAGTCGCGCGCCTCGGTGAGCTCCGCCGCGGCCGCCGAGACCGAGCGCCAGCGCATGCTGCTCGCCTCGATCGGCGGCGGCCGGCGCGTGGCGATCCCGCTGGACACCGTCACCCGGCTCGAGCAGGTCCGGGCCGACGCGGTCGAGAAGGTCGGCAACCGCGAGGTGGTGCAGTACCGCGGCGCCATCCTCCCGATCGTCCGGCTCGACCGGCACCTCGGCGCCTACGGCGAGAACGACCGCGAGGTCCTCGAGGTCATCGTCTACGCCGACCACGGGCGCAGCGTGGCGATCGTCGTCGAGGAGATCCTCGACATCGTCGACGGCGAGTCCGCGGTGCGCAGCGACATCGACGACCTCGGGTTGCTCGGCTCCGCCGTCCTCGGCGACCGCGTGACCGAGCTGCTCGACGTCCGTGCCGCGATCCTCGCGGCCGACCCGGCCTTCTACGCGGGACGACCCGCAGCCGCCCTGGCGGCCCCCGCCGACCCGGCCCACCCCACCGCCCTCACGCCGGCCGGCGTTCCCGGCTCCTACCTGGAGGTCTGACGTGACCGCGACCGACTACGTGACCAGCGACGGCTCGGTGGCCTCGGCCACCAGCGGTCAGCTGGCCACCTTCTGGCTCGACGGCGACCTGTACGGCGTCGAGGTCGAGCACGTGCAGGAGGTGCTGCGCAGCCAGCAGCTCACCCGCGTGCCGCTGGCGCCGAGCGCCGTGGCCGGCCTGATCAACCTGCGTGGCCAGGTGGTGACGGCGATCGAGCTGCGCGAGCGGCTCGGCCGCCCGGCCCGCCCCGAGGGCACCGACGCCGTCGTCATCGTCGTCCGCCTGGACGGTGAGGCGGTGAGCCTGCTGGTGGACTCCATCGCCGATGTCGTCGACGTGGACGCCGCGGACTTCGAGGCGCCGCCGGACACGCTCGAGGGCCAGTCGCGCGACCTGATCCGGGGGGCCTACAAGCTGGACGGGCAGCTGCTGCTGGCGCTGGACGTGCACAAGGCGGTCAGCGCTTCGTAACTGACTGCAACCGACCGGTGACGGATCTTCACCGGACACGCGGCCGTCACCCCGGCAGGCTCCTGCCATGGGGTGACGGTCGCGTGGCGTTCCGGCGCGATCACCGCCAGCATGGGCATTCCACGACCCTGCCGCTCGGAGGCGCACTGTGCCGTACACGCTGGTCAGTGCCGCCACCCTCGGGTTCGACCTCGTCCGCGTGCCCGCCGGCCGGGCGGTGGCCGGGGTGCTCCTCTCGGCACTGCAGGCGGACGACGTCTCGCTCGGCCGGCTGGGCGCCGCCCACCCTGCCCGCGGCCTGGAGCGCGACCAGCGGCTGACCCTGGCCGTCCGCTCCCGCCGGGCGCGGGAGATGGCGGTGGCCGTGCCGCACGTGCGCACCGCCGCTGCCGGCGCCCGGGCCGCCGGTGACCGCGCCGCCGTCCTGGTCGAGCAGCTCGAGCAGGGCACCATCGGCGACGCCCCCACCCTCGAGCGGCTGCTCCGCGACGACGTGCTGGGCGCCGAGCACCCGGCCGCCGGCCTGCTGGACGCCGACCTGCTCGCCGAGGCCGCCGACGTGCTGGCCGACGCGGCCATCGGCTACTGGGCGGCCGGGGTGCTCCCGCCCCTGGTGCGCCGGGAGCTCACCGCCTCCTTCGACCGCGTGGCCGACACCGCCCCGCCGGCGGGCCCGGAGAGCCTCGAGCTCGGCGCGGCCGGGGCCGAGCTGACCGCCTTCCTGGACGGACTGCGCAGCCTGGACGACGCCGGCCGGGCCCGCTGGCGCGCCGCGGTCGACGAGGGCCGCGCCGAGCGCCGCCCGTGGGCGACCGCCATGCACGAGGCGTCCTGGGCCGCGCACGTCTCCGGCCGCATCCGCGTGCTCGCCACCGCGCAGCTGCACGCCGTCCAGGCCTTCGTCGACGGCGGCTTCGACCGGCACGACGGCGCTGCCGGGGCGTGGAACGCCGTCGCCGGCTGCGTCCAGGGCATCGCCATGGGCGACCTGCTGGACGAGGGTGCGCTCACCGTCCTGCGCGCTCCCCTCACCCGCACCGCCTGAGGCGCGTCCCGGAATGGCGCGCGGTGACCGTCCCCGCAATGTCGACAAAACATCGAGATGCTTTTGCGACGCCATTCGTACGGTCATCTCGGAATTGTGTAACGGTTGGGTCCGTCGCCTTTCCTTCCTGCCTGGTGCCGCCGATGCTCATGGTGCGGATGTGACGACGGGAAAGCCCCGGAAAGCACCGCTGAAGCACGACCGGCCCCGCTCGAGAAGCAGGGAATCGGTGCCGATGCTGCAGTGACCAGTCCTGTCGGGCTGCACACCGGCAGGAATCCAGGAGGACGCACGTGAACCCGATCCGGGTGATGGTGGTCGACGACTCGGTCGTCGTCCGCAAGATCGTGACCGACGTGCTGTCCGAGGACCCCGGCATCGAGGTCGTGGGCACCGCCGTCAACGGCAAGGTCGCCGTGAGCAAGCTCGAGCAGCTCAAGCCCGACCTGATCACGATGGACATCGAGATGCCGGAGATGAACGGCATCGAGGCGGTCCGCGCGATCCGCGGCGCCCGCAACCGCATCCCGATCATCATGTTCAGCACGCTCACCGAGCGCGGCGCGACCGCCACCCTCGACGCGCTGTCCTCCGGCGCCAACGACTACGTCACCAAGCCGGCCAACGTCGGCAGCGTCGCGCAGTCCATGGAGAGCGTGCGCGAGCAGCTCATCCCCAAGATCAAGGCACTGACCGGCCGCCTCGTCACCCCCGTCCGCCCGACCGCCCGGATCGCTCCCCCTCCCCCGGTCGCGCCGCGCACCGGCCCCGGCAAGAGGCCCGCCGTGCTCGTCATCGGGTCCTCGACCGGTGGCCCCGAGGCCCTGGCCAAGCTGCTGCCGCAGCTGCCGGCGTCCCTGCCCGTGCCGATCCTGATCGTCCAGCACATGCCCCCGGTGTTCACCCGCCAGTTCGCCCAGCGCCTCGACCGGCTCTGCGCGCTGCGCGTCGTGGAGGCCACCGACGGCGTCCCGCTGCAGCCGGGCACCGTGCACCTGGCCCCCGGCGACCACCACCTGGTCGTCCGGCCCGGTCGCGGCACGCACACCACCGGGCTGCACCAGGGACCGCCGGAGAACTTCTGCCGCCCCGCCGTCGATCCGCTGTTCCGCTCGGCCGTCGCCGCCTACGACGGCGCCGTCCTCGGCGTCGTCCTGACCGGCATGGGGTCCGACGGCCGCAACGGTGCCGGCGAGATCCGCGCCGCCGGCGGCACGGTGGTCGCCCAGGACCAGGCCAGCTCCGTCGTCTGGGGCATGCCCGGAGCGGTGGCGCAGGCCGGCCTCGCCGACGAGATCCTGCCGCTCGACCGGATCGCCGAGGCGATCCAGCGCCACCTGTCGGGGGTCCCGTCCATCCGGACCGTCTCCGCCGCCACCGCACCGGTTCCCGGCCGCGCCGTCCTGTCCGGAGGGACCCGATGACACTCACCACGACGAGCTTCGACTGGGTGCGCCACCTGGTGCACAAGGAGAGCGCGATCGTCCTCCAGCCCGGCAAGGAGTACCTGGTCGAGGCGCGGTTGCTGCCGATCGCCCGCCAGGCCGGCCTCGCCGACGTCTCCCAGTTCGTCGAGAAGGTGCGCGTCCGCCCCGACGCCGACAGCACCCGCCGGATCGTCGAGGCCCTCACCACCAACGAGACCTCATGGTTCCGCGACGGCGATCCGTTCACCGCGCTCTCCTCGACGGTGATGCCGGCCCTGCTGAGCGCCCGCGGGCCGAACGAGCGGCTGCAGATCTGGTCGGCGGCCTGTTCCAGCGGCCAGGAGTCGTACACGATCGCGATGCTGCTCGAGGACGCGCTGCCCAACGCCGCGTCACGGGTGTCGATCACCGCCACCGACATCTCGCGGGAGATGGTCGAGCGCACCCGTGCCGGCCGCTTCAGCCAGCTCGAGGTCAACCGCGGTCTGCCCGCCCCGATGCTGGTCCGCCACTTCACGCGGGCCGGCAGCGAGTGGGAGGTCGCCCCCGCGCTGCGCCGCATGGTGACGGCGAGCCAGTGCAACCTGGCGGCACCGCTGCCCCGGATGGGCCCGTTCGACGTGGTCTACCTGCGCAACGTGCTCATCTACTTCGACCTGCCCACCAAGCAGGCGATCCTCCGCCGGGTCCGCGATCTCATGCGCCCCGACGGCTGGCTGTTCCTCGGCGCGGCTGAGACCACGCTCGGGGTGGACGACTCCTGGGAGCGGGTCGTCGTCGGCCGCAGCTCCGCCTACCGCCCGTTGAAGGGGAAGTGATGCGTGCTCTGGTGATCGACGACTCGCGCGCGATGCGCCGGATCGTCTCGGGAATCCTGGAGGGGCTCGGCTACGAGACCCTGCAGGCCGGCCACGGCCGCGAGGGCCTCGACGTGCTCGAGGGCCTGGCCGCCGACCCGCTCCCCGACCTCGTCTGCGTGGACTGGAACATGCCGGTCATGGACGGGCTGCAGTTCGTCTCCGCCGTCCGCTCGAACCCGGGCTGGCGCTCGATGACGATCATGATGGTCACCTCCGAGAGCGAGCACACGCAGATCGTGCGCGCCCTGGCCGCCGGCGCCCACGAGTACGTCATCAAGCCGTTCACCGCCGACGCCATCCGCGGCAAGCTCGCGCTGCTCGGCCTGCTCCCCCAGGAGGCCATGCTGTGACCACCCTCGACAGCGGTGTGCGGCGCCGGACCAGCGACACGCGGCCGGTCATCACCGACCTGATCGACGAGGCCACCATCGAGTCGATCGCCCAGGAGGCGTGGATCTCCCTGGTCGGTGAGGACGAGGTGCTCGTCCCGCTGCCCGGTGGGCCCGTGGCCGACCCGGTCTCCAGCTGGGTCGACGTCGTCGGGCCCTGGACCGGGAGCGTCGTCCTCACCACCGGGCGGCGCACCGCCGAGGAGCTCACCCGGGCGCTGCTCCAGGAGCACTCCCCCGAGGTGCTCGAGGACGAGGACGTCGCCGACGCCTTCGGCGAGATCGCCAACGTCGTCGGCGGCAACGTCAAAGCGGCGCTGCCCGGCTCCTCCGGCCTGAGCCTGCCCGATGTGGGCGAGGCCCCGGCCCTCCGCAACCCCGACGACCTGTGCCGCATCGAGCTCCAGTGGCGCGGCGAGCCGCTCTCCATCTCCGTGCAGGGGGCGCTCCCGCCGCTCCCCGCAGTCCCCTGACCCCGCACCTACCGCCGAAAGACCGAGGTACCGCTGTGAAGATCCTGATCGCCGACGACAGCCGCGTCATGCGGCAGATCGTCATCCGCACCCTGCGGCAGGCCGGCTTCGACGACCACGACATCGTCGAGGCCGAGGACGGCGCCGACGCCTACGCCAAGGTGGGTGCCGAGAAGCCCGACCTGGTGCTGTCGGACTGGAACATGCCGAACATGTCTGGGATCGAGTGCCTCCAGGCGCTGCGCTCGGCCGGCTCCACCGTCCCCTTCGGCTTCGTGACCTCGGAGGGCTCCCCCGAGATGCGCGAGAAGGCGGCCAACGCCGGCGCACTGTTCCTGATTGCCAAGCCGTTCAACGAGGACACCTTCACCGAAGCCCTCAGCGGGGTGATCGCATGACCACCGGCACGATCCCGCTGCCGGCGGCCAAGGACGTCCGCGACATGCTCACCGGCCTGGTGGGCAAGCCCGTGAACGTCACCCCCGGCTCCCCGGTGACCCCGACGCCGGACCGGCCCGTGGCCGTCGCCGTCTACGTCGACCCCGGCATGGACGTCAACGCCCTGTGCGTCATGGATCTGGGCGCGTCCGCCTACACCGGTGGCGCGCTGGCCCTGCTGCCCCCCGGCGGCTGCCAGGACGCCGTCGAGGAGGACGGCGAGCTGACCAGCATGCAGGTCGAGGCGCTGCATGAGGTGGTCAACGTCCTCGCGGCGCTGCTCAACACCCAGGGCGCGCCGCACTCGAAGCTGCACAAGCTCTACGCGCCGGGAGAGGAGCTCCCCGGTGACCTGGCGGGCATGCTCGCTGCCTTCAACCGGGTCGACCTGACCATCGAGATCCCCACCTACGGCAAGGGTGCGCTCTCGCTCGTCCTGCCGTAGTCCCACGCAGGCCCCGGGGCGGTGCCGGAACTCGCGTTCCCACCGCCCCGGGCGCTGTGCTGCTCAGGCCGGGACGGAAACGCGCCCCCCGGCGCTGGGCAGGCACGCCCACACGTGCTTGGCGCCGGTGGCGACGTGCCAGCCGCGCGCGACCGAGAGCCGCGCCACCAGCTGCAGCCCCATACCGCCGTAGGCCGGGTCTCGGTCGACCACCGGTGCCGGCATCGCGTCGGGGGCTCGGTCGCTCACGTCGAGCAGCCACCCGCCGGAGCCGGGGCTCACCGTCGCCACGACCGGGCACTCGCCGTGCCGCAGCGCGTTCGAGGCGAGCTCGTCGAAGGCGAGCACGAGCTCCTCACTGGAGGAATCCTCGGCGTCGGGCGGGAAACCGGCCTCCCCGAGCCACCTGCGCAGCCCCGCCCGTGCGGCAGGCAGTTCCGCCAGGACGACCAGGCGGATCTGCCACTCATCGCCGCGACCGTCCGGCAACGGTCGTAGCGGCCAGGTCAGTCGACGCGCCATGCCTCCCCCTCGATCGTCCACTGTCGGACCCCCGGGGCATGCCCAGGAGGACCGGTCGGAAACCGCCCGGCGTCGGGCTTCTGCTCCCGCTTCCCCATGCGGCACAGTGGTCGCCGTGATCCCGGAGGAGCCGGCCCGCATGCCGGGTGACCTGCTGCTGCAGGCCGTCGAGGGCATGCACCGACCGATGTTCGTCCTGGACGAGGTCTGGCGGTTCCGCTATGTCAATCCAGCCGGCGCCGAGGTGCTCAACCGGACCGTCGAGGGCCTGATCGCCCGCGACATCTGGGCCGAGTTCCCGGAGGCCGTCGGGGGTCCGTTCGAGGCGCTCTACCGCGAGGTGCGGCGGACCGGCGGAACGGGTGGCACGGAGGCCTGGTTCGAGCCGCTGCAGAAGTGGTTCCGCGCCGATGCCTTCCTCACCGGCGCAGGCCTGGTCGTCACCTACGACGACGTCACCGAGCAACACCGCATCGCCGAGGAGCGCGTCGCCGCGGTCGACGCCCGCGAGCAGGCCGGCCGGCACCTGATGCTGCTGGGCGACATCAACCTGGCGATGACCTCGACGTTCGACACCGACGAGGCGGTCCAGCGGTTCGCCGACCTGGTCGTGCCGCAGCTCGCCGACTGGTGCATCGTCAGCGTCGTCGACCCCGACGGGAGGCGCCGGGACGTCGGCCGCGCGCACAGAGACCCGGAGATGGCGCCGCACATGCACCGGTACGCCGACCTGCGCGTGGCCACCAACGACGCGACCGCCCCCGTGCCGGCGATGCTCCGGGAGTCGAAGCCCGTGATCATCCCCCGGCTCACCGACGAGATCGTGCGGTCCATGGTGCTCGTGGAGGAAGCCCGCGAGGCGCTGGCGCCGCTGCGCCCGTCCGCCGTCGCCGGTTACCCACTGATGGGCCGTGGGGAGGTGTTCGGCGGCGTCACGCTGGTGAACGGCCCCGAGCGGGGCCCGCACACCGACGCCGAGCTGCAGACGGCGGAGATCGCGTCCCGGCGCGCCGCGCTCGCCCTGGACAACGCCCGGCTCGTCGCGGCCCAGCAGCAAGTCGCCGAGCGGCTGCAGATGAGCCTGCTCTCGCCGCCGGTGCAACCGGCCTCCCTGGAGCTGGTGGTGCGGTACCGGCCGGCCACGAAGGGCATCGCCATCGGCGGGGACTGGTACGACGCCTTCCTCCAGCCGGACGGCGACACGGTCCTCGTGATCGGCGACGTCATGGGGCACGACATCGAGGCCGCGGCGGCCATGGGGCAGGTCAAGACCCTGGTCCGGGGCATCGGCTACGACCGGCGCGACGGGCCGGCCGGGTTGCTGCGCCGGGTGGACCACGCGATGGTCGGCCTGGACGTGCCCGCGATGGCCACCGCGCTGGTCGCCCGGATCGAGCTCGGCGTCGACGGCGACGGCCGGCCCGCCCGGCAGCTCCGGTGGGCCACGGCGGGGCACCCGGATCCGCTGCTCCTGCTGGAGGACGGCACGGTGATCGATCTCGGCGCCCCCATCGGGCCGCCGGTCGGCATCGGCTGGCTGGGCGCCCGCGCCGACGCCGTCTCACCGCTCCCCGACGGCAGCACCCTGCTGCTGTTCACCGACGGGCTCTTCGAGCGGCGCACCATGCTCCTGGACGAGGGTCGGGACCTGCTGCGCGACCTGGTCGCCCGTTCGGCGGGGCTGCCCCTCGACGAGTTCTGCGACCGGCTGCTGGCCGGCATGCTCGGACCCGACGTCGAGGACGACGTCGCCGTCCTGGCCGTCAGGGTGCACCCGCTGGGCGTGGGACGTCCGGCCGAGGCCGGCCCCGAGGTCCTGCCGGCGGGGCTGCCGACCCCCTGAGAACTGTCGGAGGTGGCCCGTAGCTTCGGGGTGTGCAGACGTTGGCGGGGTCCTCCGTGGTGGAGGGGGTGCTGATCGACTGGGTGGGTGCCCAGCCGGAGGCGCACCTGGACCTGCCTGCCGGCTGGCTGGATGACGGGCAGGTCGTCGCGGAGCTGGCCCGGATCGAGCGGGATCGCGCGCGGCAGACCGCGCGGGAGGCGCAGCTGATCCTGAGGTTGGCCGAGCTGCGGCCCGACACCGAGGACCCGGCGCCCGGCACACCGGGCGCCCGCCGGCGGAGCTGGCGGAAGACCGCCCCGGAGTTCGCCGGGGTCAGCGAGTTCTTTCCCGACGAGGTGGCGCACGCGATCAACCTGGGCCGGGGGACGGCGGCGTTCCGGGCTCGACGGGCGTTCACCTGGCGGGACGACCTGCCGGCCACGTTCAGGGCGCTGCGCCGGGGTGGGGTCGACGAGCGCCGCGCCGGGGTGCTCGCCGACGCGCTGCAGGGAGCGGCCCCGGAGCTGGCCCGGGCGGTGGAGGCGGTGCTGCTGCCGGAGGCGGGGCAGCTGTCGCTCGCCCGCCTCCGGGAGAGGGCCCTGGAGCTGCTGGCCGAGCTGGACGCGGACGCGGTGGAGGAACGGCGCGCGGAAGCGCAGCGGGCCGCCGACGTGCGCACCTACCCGACAGCGGACGGGATGGCCGCGCTGACCGCCGAGATGAGCGCGGAGGAGGCGGCCGCCTGCTACGCCGTCATCGATCAGCTGGCTGCGATGGCCAAGGCCGACGGCGATGAACGGCCGATCGGGCAGATCCGCGCGGCGATCCACTCGATGCTCATCCTGCGGCCGGCTGATCACGGCCTGGGCGGGGTGTCGGTGCGCCTGACGGTGACCGCAGCTCTGGACGGGCTCGAGGGTGTCAGCGGCCGGGGTGGCGAGGTCGCGGGGTTCGCGATCACCGCCGCGCACCTGCGTGAGCTGCTGCGCCGGGTGGAGGCGCTCGGGCTGGGCGCACCGGCCGGCGGGTCGCTGACGTTCGCGCTCACCGACGAGCGCGGGCAGCTGCTGGCCTCGGTGACCGCCGCCGAGCTCGCCCGCCTCGCGGCGAAGGGCTGCCCTCAGCACCCGGACGAGGGTTGCGAGTGCCCGGTGCTGGGCGGGCCGGCAGACGCCGACAGCTACGAGCCCACGGCAGCCCAGCAACGGTTCGTGAAGACGAGGGACCGCCGTTGCCGGATGCCGAACTGCGGGCAACGGGTCGGGTGGACCGACCTCGACCACGTCGTGGCGCACGCCGATGGCGGCCGGACGTCGTGCACCAACCTCTGCTGCGCCTGCCGCTCCCACCACCGGCTGAAGACCTTCGCCCGCGGCTGGCGGTTCCGCATGGACACCGACGGCACGCTGCACGTCACCAGCCCGTCGGGCATCACCCGCACCACCCGGCCACCGGGCATGCGACCACCCGAGCCGCCACCCTCACCGCCCGACCCCGCGGACGACCCGCCACCGTTCTGACGCGCCGTTCGCGGCAGCCTTCGCCCGGAGGCGGCTCCGGGGACGGCCCTCCTGCGGTGCTCCTACGAAGGTGGTTCTGCCTGAAGCCTCCAGGGTGGGAACCCCGGTCAGGCGAGGCTGATGGCAAAGGCGGTCAGGAAGCCCAGTGCGGTGATCAGCCCGGTCCAGGCGTGGGCGTCCTCGAACGCCTCGGGGATCATCGTGTCGGCGATCATGGTGAGGATCGCCCCGGCGGCCACCGCTGTGATCACCGCTTCGACCTCGGGCGACGCGCCGCCCAGCAGCGCGAACCCGAGGAGCGCCGCCAGCCCGCTGGCCGCCGCGATGCTGCCCCAGACGCCGAAGACGTAGCGGGCCGAGCGCCCACCGCGCTTCATGCCTGCGGCGCTGGACAGGCCCTCGGGCACGTTGGAGATGACGACGGCGGCCAGCACCGACAGGCTGACCGAGCCCCCGCCCACCAGACCGAGACCGAGCACCACCGATTCGGGGATGCCATCCAGCAGGGCTCCGATCGCGATGGCGGCACCGCTGCCGGACTGCTGCGCCTCCGACGGCTGCTGCCCTCCCGACCGCTTGCGGTGCCGGGCTCCGCGGCGGGCGAGGGCGAGGTTCGCGGCGAGGTAGACGACCGCACCGCCCAGGAAGCCGGCCGCCGTCGCCGGCAGCCCGCCGGTGTCCGCCGCCTCCTCCATCAGGTCGAAGGCGACGGCGGAGATGAGGACGCCGGAGCCGAAGGCCATCACCGACGCGACGACCTTCACCGGAACGGGGGTGAGCCAGGCGATCAGCGCACCGACGACCAGCGCGCCCCCGCCGAGCAGCCCCCACAACCCCGCTTCCACCCAGGTCGGCACGGGGCGTCCGGTGCCCGTGCCGACCGGTCGTCAACCCCCGCTAGTCGGGGTGGCGCAGCAGGTAGCGGCCGAAGTGCGGCACCGTGAACGCGATCTGGCCGCGTTCGGCCGAGTACACCAGCCCCTTCTTGATCAGCGAGTCCCGCGCGGGGGAGAGGGAGGCGGGCTTGCGGCCGAGGGAGACCGCGACCTCCGAGGTCGCGACCGGCGCACCCCCCGGTCCGCCCAGCTCGGCCATCGCGTGCATGTACTCGCGCTCGGCCGGCGTCGCACGGTCGTAGCGGGAGCCGAAGAAGCCGACCGCCAGTTCGGTCTCGGCGACCGGGGCGGCCATGGCGACGTCGTCGGCGGTGATGGGGGAGGCGGCGGCCACGTCCCAGGTGACCTTGCCGTAGGCCTGGACGAAGTAGGGGTAGCCGTCCGCGGCCTCGTACAGCGCGTCCAGGGCGCCGGGGGCGAACTCCACGCCCTCGCGCTCGGCCGGGGCGATCAGCGCGCGGTCGGCGGCGTCGCGTTCCAGCCGGTCGATCCGCAGGTAGCGGAACAGCCGCTCGGAGTAGCTCTTCGACGCGCTCAGCACGGCGGGCAGGTGGGGGAGCCCCGCGCCGACGACGATCAGCGGTGCGCCCTGCTGGGAGAGCTCGTGGCAGGCGGCGCAGATGGCGGAGACGTCGTCGGGCTGCACGTCCTGCATCTCGTCGATGAACAGCGCGATCCCGCTGCCGATGTCGGCGGCCAGCCCGGCGGCGTCGCTGAGCAGCTCGACCAGGTCGATCTCCATGTCGCCCGAGTCGGCCCGACCGGTCGCGGCCGGGACGTCGATGCCCGGCTGCCACCGGTCCCGGACCTTCGCGTCGACCGGCGTGCCCCGTTGCGCGAAGGCCTTGACCACGCCCAGCACCTCGGCCACCGACTCCTGGTCGCCGTGCCGCGGCCCCAGCTCGCGCAGCGCCATGTGCAGCGCGGAGGAGACGGGTCGGCGCAGGGACTGGTCGGGGCGGGCCTCGATCTTGCCGGTTCCCCAGCCGCGCGAGATCGCTGCGGACCGGAGCTGGTTGAGCAGCACCGTCTTGCCGACGCCGCGCAGCCCGGTGAGCACCAGGGAGCGCTCGGGTCGGCCGTGCGCGATCCGCTCGAGCACCACGTCGAAGGCCGAGAGCTCGGTGTCGCGGCCGGCCAGTTCCGGAGGGCGCTGACCGGCGCCGGGGGCGTAGGGGTTCCGCACGGGATCCATGTCGACCAGCGTATGGGCTCGTCTACGGCAACCGGTAGAGATCCCTAGAACGGCCGAGACGTGTCGTCCGACCGTCGTCCGGTCGATACGTGTCCGACCAGCCGGGGGGCGGTTGGCCTTGGGATGATGCGGGAGTGCCTTCCTCCGATGACGTGCCCGGTGACGACCCGCGCGACCGCGGGCCGGACGAGCCGCTCGAAGCGCCGGAGGGGGATGCGGATCGCACCGACCTGCTCCACCGGGTGCTCGCGGTGCTGGCCGCCCTCCTCGCCGGGCTGGCCCGCTGGGCGCTGCGGCTCACCCTGCCTGTCGCCGGGGCGGCCGCCCTCGTGCACTCCTTCCCGTATCACGCCACGGTGCAGGGCGTTCCCTTCCGGGTGGAAGGCAGCCTCCTCACCCGTCCGGGCTTGTCGGCCGACACGACCCTGGGCAACTGGGTCTTCCCCGACCTGAGCGGGCTACCGGTCGGCGTGCACATCACGCCCGAGAACGTGGACATCCTGGAACTGGCGCGGGCGGCCGGCGAGGATCGGGTCGGATTCGCGCAGCGGCTGCAGGAAGACGCCACCGAGCAGCTGCCACGGATCCTGGTCTGGCTGGTGGGTGAGGTGCTCCTGGGGATCGTGCTGGGCCTGCTGGCCGCGGCCGCCGTGAACATGTCCGTGCGGTACCTGCGCGGGCGGCCCCGCCGGCCCGACGAGTTCCGGCACCGGCTGCGCCAGTCCGGCGTCGCGGTCGTCGCCACCAGCGTCGTGGTCGGCTACGGCTGGGTCACCTACAACCCCGACTGGGTGCGCCAGTCGCGGCTGACCGGGACCCTGGCCGCCGCGCAGCTGTTCCCGGGCCAGCTCGCGGACTACTACACCCAGGAGTCGAAGGTGACCGACGTGCTCGCGTCGGTCGTCGGACTGCAGGCATCCCTGCAGGACCAGATCGACGATTCGCGGGCGCCGGCGACCGCGCTGCGGATCATGTTCATCGCCGACATGCACCTGGGGCCGAACTATCCCCTCGTCCAGGCCTACGCCGAGAGCTATGGCGTCGACCTGATCATCAGCAGTGGTGACGAGAGCGAGTTCGGCACGGCGATGGAGCTGACCCCCACCTACCTGGATGCGCTGCGCGCCGTGACCGCGGAGACCCCGATGCTGTGGGTGGCGGGCAACCACGACTCCCCGGACACGGTGGACGTGATGCGGTCGATCCCCGGCGTCACGGTGCTCGGGGACAAGCGATCGACCGGTGACGGGTACGAGATCACCGCCGGTGTCATCGAGGCCTACGGGCTGACGATCGTCGGGATGTCGGACCCCCGAACCTACGGCGGCCCGGGGGTCTACGGCTCGGACGTCGGCTCCGTGGTGGGGCCGCTCCAACGGAAGATCGCGGCCGAGGCGCTGGCACCGCTGACGGACGAGGACGTCGACGACCGGCCGTTCCTCGACATCGTCGCCACCCACGGGCCGGTGATGGCCGAGGAGGCCCGCACGCTGCTGGGGGACCGCATCCGGCAGACCAACTCGGGGCATCGGCACCGGCAGAACGACGCCGCCGAGATCCAGGACGACTCGGGGATCGACCTGATCGAGGGGTCGACCGGTGCCGGCGGGCTGGATGTCATCGGACGCGGCAGCGAGCGGCCGCCGGCGGCCTTCAGCATCGAGTCGGTCGCCATCGACTGCCAGTTCACCCGGGTGGTCCGCTTCCAGATCTCGCCCTCCGGCGCCGCGGGTGCGGCGACCGGGGAGGTCGAGCCCACGAACGCCGGCAGCAATGTGACGGCCTCCACCATCTACCTGCAGCCGCAGGACATCGACGAGGGCCGCACCTGCTCGACCGCGCTCGGCCTCGGTCAGGTCGCGCCGCTCTGAGCGCGGGCGGGGCGGCTCTCCTGCATGCCCCGGTGGTAAGTGGTGCCCGCCGCCACGATCGCCCCCGCCACGGGAACCGCGAGGAACAGCCCGACCATTCCGAACGCCGCGGCGGCGGTTGTGGTCAGCAGCAGGGTGATCAGCGGCGGGAAGTCGACGGCCCGGGACAGCAGGAGCGGGGACAGCACGTTGCCCTCGATCTGCTGGACGGCCAGGACGATGAGCAGGGCCCACAGGGCGGTGGTCCACCCTCCGGACAGGAACGCGAGGCCCACGGCGGCGGCGCCCGCGAGCGTCGCGCCCACCATCGGGATGTAGCCCAGGACGAACGTGAGCGCGCCGATCGGCACAGCGAGGGGCACGCCGAGCACGAGCAGTCCGCCGCCGATGAACAGCCCGTCGATCAGCCCGGTCAGGGTGGAGGCGTAGAACCAGCCCCCCGTCGTCCCCATGACGGCCCGCAGCGAGTCCGTGGCCGGATCCCGCGTCTCGACGGGGAGCAGCGCGACGGTCTGCCGCCATAGCGAGTCCCCTCCGGTCAGGGCGAAGATGGCGAAGAAGGTGGCGACCGCGAACACGGTGGCGACGTTGCCCACGGCGCCCAGGCCGGTCAGGACGCCGCTGCCCAGCCCGGCGAGAACGGTGCCGAGCGAGGACTCGAGGTCACCGAGGACGTCGTCCACGACCGGGGAGTCCCGGCTCAGCGGCAGGTCCGATGCCCAGTCGGCGAACGAGTCCGCGAGCGAGGAACCGGCGGCGACGAGGTCGGGGATGCTGCCCACCACCTGGACGATCACGAAGTAGAACAGCAGCGCGAAGGCGCCGAGGAAGGCCACGACGCTGAGCAGGGCGGCCAGGACCGCCGGGACCCGGTGCCTGCGGAGCCAGCGAGCGACCGGCCACAGCAGCGACACCACCGCGAAGCCCAGGACGACACCGGTGAAAATGATGGTGACCTGCAGGACCATCCACAGGATCGCGGCGACCGCGCCCAGGATCAGCAGCAACCGGGCCGCCAGACCGGCTCCGCGATCGAGCCAGCGGGGGAAGGCGCGATCATCGGACGGCATCCGCCCAGGGTAGGGACCCACTCCGCGGGGTAGGGCCGACGAGAGTCGCCGCGGACGGGTCGCGGCGGCCGCTCGGTGGGGGTGGGGACGCATGACCGGTCTGGGTGGCCTGAATCCGTCGGAGGGGGCGATGGTGCTGGGCCTGGTCCAGCAGCAGGTGCCGATCATCCGCGAACCGGCCGATCTGACGGCCGTCGCCGAGAAGGTTGCCGGCATGGTGTCCGGGGCGAAGGCGGGCATGCCGACGCTGGACCTGCTGGTCTTCCCCGAGTACGGCCTGAACGGGCTCGACCCGGAGAGCTGGCGCCGGGAGGACCTGCTGTGCCGCCTCGACGGGCCGGAGATCGAGCGGCTGCGCGGAGCGTGCGCGGACAGTTCGGTGTGGGGCTGCTTCTCCCTGATGGAGCCCAACCCGGACGGTGCACCCTGGAACAGCGGGATCATCGTGGACGCCGACGGGGAGATCGCCCTCTACTACCGCAAGATGCACCCGATGGTCCCGCTGGAGCCGTGGGAGCCGGGAGATCTCGGCATCCCGGTGTGTGCCGGGCCGGCGGGCTCGACCCTGGCACTGATCATCTGCCATGACGGGAACCTGCCGGAGATGGCGCGGGAGGCCGCGTACAAGGGCGCGAACGTCATCCTGCGGACCGCCGGGTACACCGATCCGATCCGGCATTCCTGGCGGATCACGAACCAGGTCAACGCCTTCACCAACCTGGCCTACACCGCATCCGTCGCGCTGACCGGCGCCGACAGCACGGGCATCTGGTCCATCGGGGAAGCGATGATCTGCGACGTCGACGGCACGGTCGTCGAGCAGGGCGACAACTCGCCCGACCGGATCGTCACCGGGGAGGTGGTACCGGCGCGGGCCGACGCGGCCCGGCGCAGCTGGGGGGTGGAGAACAACATCTACCAGCTCGGCCACCGGGGGTACGTCGCGGTGCGGGGTGGCGCCACCGACTGCCCGTACACGTTCATGACCGACCTGGCGGCCGGGAACTACCGGGTGCCGTGGGAGGACGAGGTCGAGGTCACCGACGGCACGTCGGCCGGCCACGGACCACCACGGACCACCGGCGGGTAGCCGGTCGCGCCGGGGAACCTGCCGGCGCTCAGTCCCGGGTGCGCGTGGCTGCCGTGGCACGGGCGATCTGCACGAGCTCACCGGCCGGGCCCACGAGCTGTCGCGGGCCGGTCCAGACCGCGTGGAGGGGGCGGACGAGGTCCAGTCCGCTGACCGGCACCCGGTGCAGCTGCCCGGAGGCGAGCGCGGACTCGACCGCGAGTGCGCTGAGGACCGCCGGTGCTGCGCCGGTGACGACGGCCAACCGCACCGCGGCGTTGCTGGGCAGTGCCAGGGCCGGGAATGCGACCGGCCATGGCGCGAGCGCCGCCTCCAGGGCCGTCCGCGTGCCGGAGCCCTCCTCCCGGACCACCAGCGGGGTCCGGGCCAGCTCGTCGGCGTGGACGGGCTGCGTGCGCCGGGCCCACGGATGATCGGGGGGGACCACGACGACCAACTCGTCCCGGCCCACTTCGACCCGGTGGAAGCGGGGAGGGACGTTCGGCGACTCGACGAACCCCACGTCGTAGCTGCCGGCGTCCACCCCGGCCAGCACGTCGCTGGAGTTGCGCACCTCCAGCGCGACGCCGAGATCGGCATGGCGTCGCCTCACCTCGGTGAGCCACGCCGGGATCAGGTACTCGGCCACCGTCATGCTGGCCGCCACGGCGAGCCGGGTGTCCGTGCGGGCCCGTAGCGCCTCGATGCCGCTCTGCAGCCGCTCGGCCGCGTCCAGCACGTCGCGCGCCCAGTCGACGAGCACCGCGCCTTCCTTGGTGAGGCTCGATCCACGGGTCGAGCGGTGCACCAGCGGAACGCCCGCGCTGCGCTCGAACCGGGCGATCTGCCGGCTGGCGTGCGGCTGCGCCATGCCGACCGAGCGCGCCCCGGCGCCGATGCTGCCGCACTCGGACACC
Source organism: Mycobacteriales bacterium (assembly GCA_038256725.1). Classification (GTDB taxonomy): domain Bacteria; phylum Actinomycetota; class Actinomycetes; order Mycobacteriales; family Geodermatophilaceae; genus Blastococcus. Next base: position 26,869 of record JBBSKB010000026.1, read on the forward strand.
GCGACGAGCAGTGCGAGCAGATCGAGCTCGGGCCACGATCGAGTACCAGCCATGCCGCCACGGTATGGGTCCATGGCCGATCCTCGGCTACCGCGACCACCGGAGGCGGCCGAGCATCGGGTCATGGCTCAGCATCTCGCCGCCCGGGTGTCCAGGTTGCTGCCCGGGCTGGCCCTCTGCGCAGGCGGAGCGGCGGCCGCGTCCGTGGTCCACGTGTTCGTCCCCGCCGTCAGCCCGCTGCTGGTGGCGATCGCGCTCGGTGTCGTGCTGGTCAACGTGCGACCGCTGCCAGCGGTCGTCGAGCCCGGGCTGGCGATCGCCGCCCGACGGCTGCTGCGGCTGGGGGTCGTCCTGCTGGGGGTGCAACTGCTGCTCGCCGACGTCCTCGGCCTGGGTGCCGGCATGATCGGCGTCGTCGTGGCGGTCGTCGCCGGCGGCATCGCCCTGACCGTGCTCGCCGGCCGGTGGATGGGGGTGAGCCCCGCGCAGGCGCTGCTCGTGGCGTGCGGGTTCTCCATCTGCGGGGCCGCAGCGGTGGCCGCCGTCGACGGCGTCGTCGATGCCGAGGAGGAGGAGGTCGCCACCGCCGTGGCGCTGGTCGTCCTCTTCGGCACATTGATGATCCCGTTGGTCCCGGCGCTGGCCGGAGCCCTGCAGCTGTCCGAGCAGGACGGGGGCCTGTGGGCCGGTGGTTCGATCCACGAGGTGGCCCAGGTCGTCGCGGCCGGCGGCGCCATCGGCGGGACGGCGCTGGGGGCCGCGGTCACGGTGAAGCTGGCCCGGGTGCTGATGCTGGCCCCGGTGATGGCGGTGCTCGGCTGGCGGCAGCGGCGCGCGGCCGGCCGGGACGGGGCGACCGGCCCTGCGGCTCCCCTCGTGCCGTTGTTCGTCGTCGGGTTCATCGCCATGGTCGCCCTCCGCTCGACCGGTCTGGTGCCGGCGGGTGTGGTCGACAGCGCTCGGATCGCGGAGACCGCGCTGCTCAGCGCGGCCATGTTCGCCCTGGGCTGCGGGGTGCGCATCGAGAACCTGCGACGGGTGGGCCCGCGACCGGTCGCGCTGGCCGCGGTCTCGACTGCGGTCGTCGCCTCGATCTCGCTCGGCGGGGTGCTGCTCGTCGGGTGAGCCCCCCGGGCGTCGAGCACCTTCTAGGGCTCTCTAGCGGACGGGCGAGAGACCGGTAGAGGGAGCTATCGCTCCGCGGTGACCCGATGTCCCCCAGCCGGGGACGGCGGACCGCTAGCGTCGGCGCCGTGATCAAGTTCCTGCTCAAGGTGGTCATCCTCGGCGCGGTCTTCTACGGGCTGACCTACTTCGACGTCCTCCCCGGCCTCGACGTCGACCCGAATCTCGACGGACCGCTCGGGGAGTACGGCACCTACCTGTGGATCGGGCTGATCTTCGGCGTGGTCAACGCGCTCGCGGGCCCGGTGCTGCGGCTGCTGTCGCTGCCCTTCGTGCTGCTGACCCTGGGTCTGTTCCTGCTGGTGATCAATGCCGCCCTGCTCGGGCTGACGGCCGCCATCACCGACCGGCTCACCATCGACGGGTTCGGCACCGCGGTCATCGGCGGCCTGATCCTGGCCATCGCCGGCTGGGCGGCCGACCAGGTCCTGGACCGCTGAGCCCCGCCGGTCGCCGAGCCGGGGCACCCAGGGCGCAGTAGCGTCCGGGGCATGGCGAGCACTCCCGGCTCCCTGACCGAGCTGGCCGCCCTGGAATCCGCCCGCGAGGAGAAGCGGAGCCTGCTCGACGACGCGGCCCGCACAGCCGTCACCGAGCTGGGCCGGGATGCCGCGTACCCGGCGGGCTGCACCGCCGACGACGTCCCGGCGCTGCTGCGCCGCTACTACTGGAGCGAACCCCCGGCAGAAGTGCTCGCCCGCGCACCGCGCGAGCTCGCCGCCCTGGCGCTGGGCCACGTGGCGGCTGCCCGGACCCGCTCGGTCGGGGCGGCGCTGGTGGACGTCGTCCGCTCGCCGGACGGCGTCGCCGTCCTCCGGTTGGTCACCGACGACATGCCGTTCCTGGTCGACTCGGTCACCGCCGAGGTCATCCGGCAGGGCGTCGCGATCGCCCACGTCATCCACCCGGTGCTCGTCGTGCGCCGCGACCTGCGCGGGCGGCTGCTCGCCTTCTGCGACAGTGCGACGCCGGAGGGGTGCGGGCCCGACGCCCTCGCCGAGTCGTGGATGGCGGTGGTGCTCGACGGCCCGCTGGACGACGAGTCGGAGGGCGACCTCGTCGCCGGTCTGCGCACCGTCCTCGACGACGTCCGCGCCGTGCACGAGGACGAGGCCCGGTTGCGCGCCCGGGTCCTGGAGCTCGCGGCCACGCTCGACGGGCTCGCACCCGTCGTGCCCGCGGACCCCGCCGACGATCCGGCCGAGGCGGCCGCGCTGCTGCGCTGGCTGGCCGGGGGCAACATCGTCCTGCTCGGTGCCCGCGACGTCGACCTGGCCGGGGGGACCGCGGAGGAGCCACCGACCGCCCGGCCCGTCCCTGGCAGCGGGCTGGGCGTGCTGCGCAGCGACCCCGACCGGAACGCCACCGCGCCCACCCCGGAGGGGGCGCAGGTGCCCGGCCGGCACCTGGTCACCGTGACCAAGGCCGACATCCGGGCGTCGGTGCACCGCCGGGCCTGGCTGGACCTGATCGCGGTCACCCTCCCAGGCGCGGACGGCACCCGCCAGCACCGCGTCGTCGGGCTCCTCCCCTCGTCGGCGTACACCGCCGGCGTGCTGGACGTGCCGCTGGTGCGGCGGCGGGTCGCGGAGGTGATCGCCCGCTCGGGCGTGCCCGCCGACAGCCACACCGGCAAGGAGCTCCTGCAGGTCCTGGAGACCTATCCGCGCGACGAGCTGTTCCAGCTCGGCGCGGACGAGCTGCTGCCGGTCGCCGACGCCGTCCTGCACCTGCAGGAGCGCCGGCAGACCCGGCTGTTCCTGCGGCAGGACCCGACCGGCCGGTTCTGGTCCGCGGTCGTCTACCTGCCCCGCGACCGGTACACGACCGCCGTCCGCCTGGCGATGCAGCAGCTGCTGCTCGAGCGGCTCGGCGGCACGAGCATCGAGTTCACCGCACGGTCCACCGAGTCGGTGCTGGCCCGCCTGCACTTCGTCGTCCGCCTGCCGGTCAGCCGCACCGGGCCGACGATGCCGGCCGCCGTCGACGCCGACGCGCTGCAGACCGACCTCGCAGCCAGGGCCCGCAGCTGGACCGACGACCTCTCCGACGCACTCACCGCCCGCCACGGCGCGGAGGGGGAGCGGCTGTTCGCCCGCGTCGCCGACGCCTTCCCGGCGGCGTACCAGGAGGACTTCCCGGCGGAGCGCGCCGTCGACGACCTCGCCCGGCTCGACGGGCTGACCGAGGGGCAGCTCGCACTGCGGTTGTGGACGCCGGCCGGCGCCGGCCCGGGGGAGCGGCGGCTCACGGTCTACCGCGTGGGGGAGCGGTTGCTGCTCTCCGACGTGCTCCCGCTGCTGCAGCACATGGGCGTCTCCGTCGTCGACGAGCGGCCCTACGAGATCGACCGGATCGGTGCGCCGCTGTCGTGGATCTACGACTTCGGCGTCGCCGTCCCGGCCGTGGACCTCCCCCTGCTCCGGTCGCTGCCCGAGCGGTTCACCGACGCGCTCGACGCGGTGTGGCGTGGCGTGGCCGAGGACGACGGTCTGGGCGCGCTGGTGCTGCTCGCCGGGCTGAACTGGCGCCAGGTCGGCGTCGTCCGGGCCTACGTGCAGTGGCTGCGCCAGGCGGGGCTGCCCTTCAGCCAGGCCTACGTCGAGTCGACGCTGGCGGCCCACCCCGACGTCGTGTCGCGGCTGGTGGCGCTGTTCGAGGCGCGCTTCTCCACGCGGGTGGTCGGCCGGCGGGAGGAGCGGCAGGCGGTGCTCGCCGGTTCGCTCCGGCAGTCGATCGGCGAGGTCGCCTCGCTCGACGCCGACCGGGTGCTCTCCTCGCTGCTGGCCGCGATCACCGCCACCCAGCGGACGACGTACTACGCGATGTCCGCGCCGCCGTACCCCGTGCTGGCGCTCAAGCTGGACCCCGCGTCGGTGCCCGACCTGCCCGAACCACGGCCGGCGCGGGAGGTCTGGGTCAGCTCGCCGCGGGTCATGGGCATCCACCTGCGCTTCGGTGCGGTGGCCCGTGGCGGGCTGCGCTGGTCCGACCGCCGCGAGGACCTGCGCACCGAGGTGCTCGGGCTGGTCAAGGCCCAGATGGTGAAGAACACCGTCATCGTGCCGACCGGCGCCAAGGGCGGTTTCGTGGTGAAGCGGCCACCGGCCGACCCCTCGCGCGAGGCCCAGCTGGCCGAGGGGCAGGCCTGCTACAAGATCTTCATCGGGGCGTTGCTGTCCCTCACCGACAACTATGCGACCGGGGGGCAGGCCCCCGGCGCGGTGGTCCCGGCGGAGCGCGTCGTCCGGCACGACGGCGACGACACCTACCTCGTCGTCGCCGCCGACAAGGGGACGGCGACCTTCTCCGACCTGGCCAACTCCATCGCGCTCGAGCGCGGCTACTGGCTGGGCGATGCCTTCGCCTCCGGTGGCTCGGTCGGCTACGACCACAAGGCGATGGGCATCACCGCCCGCGGCGCCTGGGAGTCGGTCACCCGGCACTTCCGGGAACTCGACGTCGACGTGCAGCGGGAGGAGTTCACCGTCGTCGGCATCGGCGACATGTCCGGTGACGTCTTCGGCAACGGGATGCTGCTGTCCGGGCACATCCGGCTCGTCGCGGCCTTCGACCACCGGCACGTGTTCGTCGACCCGTCGCCGGACGCGGCGACGTCCTTCGCCGAGCGGCGGCGGCTGTTCGCGCTGCCGCGCTCGTCGTGGGCCGACTACGACACCGGCGTGATCAGCGGCGGCGGCGGAGTCTGGCCGCGGACGGCGAAGTCGGTGCCGGTGTCGGCGCCGATGCGCCAGGCGCTCGGGCTGGACGGCGCCGTCGGCTCGCTCAGCCCGGAGGCGCTGATCCGCGCGATCCTGCTGGCGCCGGTCGACCTGCTCTTCAACGGCGGCATCGGCACCTACGTGAAGGGGCGGGGCGAGAGCGCCGCGGACGTGGGGGACAAGGCCAACGACGCCGTCCGGGTGGACGGCGGACAGCTGCGCGCCCGGGTCGTCGGGGAGGGCGGCAACCTCGGCCTCACCCAGCACGGCCGGATCGAGTACGCCCTGGCCGGCGGGCGGGTGAACACCGACGCCATCGACAACTCCGCCGGCGTCGACTCCTCCGACCACGAGGTCAACATCAAGATCGCGCTGAACGCGTTGGTGGACGCCGGGACGCTGGACGCCGAGGGCCGCGCCGCGCTGCTGCAGGAGATGACGGACG
>JBBSKB010000027.1:0-32023 GCA_038256725.1 Mycobacteriales bacterium
CGTCGACACCCGGCGTGGTCACGGCCAGGGCGAGCTTGATGGCCAGCTCGTCGCGAGGGGCGGACCGGGTGCTGACCGGCGAGGCGAACCAGCCGCTGACCTCGGCGTGGCCGGCCTCGGTGAGCCGGTACGCGATGCGCCCGTCGGCGTCGGGCTCGCCGTCCTGGGCGACCAGACCGTCGCGCTCGAGGCGGTCGAGGGTCGTGTAGACCTGCCCGACGTTCAGGGGCCAGGTCGCTCCCGTGGCGGCGTCGAACTCGGCGCGCAGCTGGTAGCCGTGGCTGGGACCGCGCTCCAGGAGCGCTAGGAGACCGTGTCGGATGGACATATACGGAGTATGCATACGCAGTATGCCCGGGGCGGGATCGACACACCGCCGCATCGGCGATTGACGGACGCGCTCCGACGGCCCATTGTCTCGATCACTTGGTTCATTGAGTGATCGGATGCCGCCATGGCCCTGCTCCCCCTGCTGTTCACGCTCACCCTCGCGATCGCCCTGGGAGCCGGTGCGGCCGTCGTACGCCGCTCACCGCCGAGCGCGGAGAGCACGGTCGCCGCCGCCCGCAGGCATGCCGCGCTGACCTCGGCGCTGGCGCAGACCCTCGGTCTGGTGGCCGGCCTCGGCACGGCGACCAACCAGGCGCTGAGCACCGGCCGCGCCGGCCAACTGGGCATCGCCGTCCTGCTGGCACCGGTCGTGTACGGGGTGGTGCACACGGCCGTCCTCGCCGTCGGCGAGCTGACCTGGCCCCGTCCGCTCGGCGCTGTGCGACGCGCGCGGCTGGCGCGCCGCGGTCTGCTGGACGCCGCTCCCCGGCGACTGCTGCTGCCGGCCGCCGTCACCGGCGTGGTTGCGGCGCTGGTCGTGGTCGTCGGCGGCGCGCTGGCGAGCCCGGACGGGCGCAGCTTCACCTACACAGTCGGCGACGGCGGCCCGGGCGCGGTCTCCCAGTCCGCGAGCCCCTTCCCGGGGTGGTTCTACGGCCGGCCGGCCGCCATGGGGCTGCTGGCGGTCATCGGGCTGGCGCTGGTGGCGCTCTGGCTGGTGGCCAACCGTCCGGCCGTGGTCACGGCGGACACCCGGATCGAGGAGGTGCTGCGCCGGGCATCGGCACACCGGGTGCTCCGGGGCGCCCTGACCGCGCTGCTGGTCGACGCCGGTGGCCTGCTGTTCATCTCCGGCCAGGCGATGCCCGACATCGGGCCGTCGTGGCTCGGCCCGGTCTCGGTCGCCCTGATGGTGACCGGCGCCCTCACCGTGCTCTCCGCGGCCGTCGTCTGCTGCCTGCCGGCGCCACGCATCCCGGCGGATTCCCCGGCCGTCGCGGTCGGCTGAGCTGGTGACGCCCGATCTCACCGTCGACCTGACGTCACCGACCCCGCCGTTCGAGCAGATCCGCAGCCAGATCGCCGGGTACGTACGGGCCGGGGTGCTCGCCGGCGGCGCCCGGCTGCCGACCATGCGCGCGCTCGCCGCGGACCTGGGCGTGGCCATCGGCACGGTGGCCCACGCCTACGCCGAGCTGGAGACGGCCGGACTGGTGACCAGGAGGCGGCGCACCGGCACCGTGGTCGTCGCGCGACCCGCGGTGGCCGACGCCATGGAGGCGGCGGCGGTGCACCGGAGCGCGTCCCAGCTGGTCGCGCAGAGCCGGGCTGCCGGCATGGACGGCGATACGTTGCTGGCCGTGGTCCGGGCAGCGCTCAGCATGCAGCCTCCGGACCAGCTCCTGCCCCCACCCGGCGGGCGACGGCCGCCGGGGGCTCAGCCCGGGATGTAGTTGAAGGTGTCCGGGTCGGGGCCGGTGCGCTCGCCGCGGTCCAGGCCGGTCAGCACCGCCATGTCAGAGGTGTCGAGCTCGAAGTCGAACAGCGCGACGTTCTCCTCCATGCGCTTCCGGGAGGTCGACTTCGGGAAGACGACGTCGCCGCGCTGCACGTGCCAGCGCAGCACGACCTGGGCGGGTGTGCGCTCCACCCGCTCGGCGATCGCGACGATGGCCGGGTCGCCGAGCACCTTGCCCTGCGCGATCGGCGACCACGCCTCGGTGACGATCTCGTGCTCGGCGTCGAAGGCCCGCAGCTCGTCCTGCGCGAGGTAGGGGTGCACCTCGATCTGGTTCACCGCCGGCCGCACCTGGGTCTCGGCGAAGAGCCGGCCCAGGTGGGAGGCGGTGAAGTTCGAGACGCCGATGGCCCTGGCCCGGCCGTCCGCGTAGATCTCCTCCATGGCCTTCCAGGTCTCGACGAAGTCGACGTCGATGCCCGGCAGCGGCCAGTGGATGAGGAACAGGTCGAGGGAGTCGGTGCCGAGATCGGCCAGCGACCGGTCGAACGCGCGCAGGGCGTCGTCGCGACGGTGGAAGCCGTTGTTCAGCTTGCTGGTCACGAAGATCTCGCTGCAGTCGATGCCGGAGCGGGCGATGGCCTCGCCGACGCCCTTCTCGTTGCCGTACATCTCGGCGGTGTCGATGTGCCGGTAGCCGACCTCGAGGGCCTGGCCGACGACGTCGGCGGTGTCCTCCGGCGGGACCTGGTAGACGCCGAACCCCAGCTGGGGGATCTCGACGCCGTTGTTCAGAGCGATGGTGGGTACAGCCACAGGGTGTCCTCTCGACGGGGGGCCCGCGCGACGGGTCGTGCGCGATCGGGCCTTCCCCCGGCTACCCCTGCGCTGCCGAGTTCACCCGTTCCACCGGGGTCGCCGGGGCCACACCCGCCCGCTCCCGCAGCAGCGGCGCCGCGGCCAGGGCGAGGACGCCGGCCATGGCCGCGGCCAGCGCCGGGACCGCGAACGCCTGCTGCGCTCCCCACGAGTCGACGGCCGCCCCGGCCAGCGCGGAGCCGACGGTGACCCCGAGCGTCAAGCCGGTGATCGTCCAGGCCAGCGACTCGGTGAGCACGCTCCGGCCGACCCGCGACTCGACCAGCGAGGTGCCCGACACCAGCACCGGCGCGATCGTCAGCCCGGCGAGGAAGCCGCAGAGCACGAGCACCGGAAGGGAGCCCACGGCCCACAGCAGCTGGGCGGCCAACCCGAACGCCACCGCCGTCCCCACGAATCGGACGGCCAGCGACCGGGCCGGGCGGGCGAGCCCGTAGACCAGCCCCGCGACCAGGCTGCCGCCGGCGAAGACGGCGAGCGCCAGGCCGGAGAGCGCCTTGGCGCCCTCGGCCTCGGCGAACCCGATGACCACGACGTCGAGGGCGCCGAACACCGCGCCCACCGCCAGGTAGGTGAGCGAGACGACCAGCAGGGTGGGTGTCAGGACCGAGCGGCGGCGACCGGTGGCGGAGCGCTCCTGCGGGTGCAGCGGCGGCTCGGTGCCGCGCTGCGCGGCCAGCGAGAAGCCGCCGGCGACGCCGAGCAGGATGCCGGTGAGGAAGCCGACCGCCGGCGCGACCAGCGTGGCCAGCAGGGTGACCAGCGGCGGGCCGATGACGAAGACCACCTCGTCGACGACGGCCTCGAACGCGAACGCGGTCTGCCGGCCCGAGGAGTCCAGCGCCGCGGACCACCGCGCCCGCACCATCGAGCCCACGTTCGGCGCCGACGCACCGGTCAACGCGGCGAGCAGGAACCAGCTCCACCGGGGCCCATCCAGCTGCACGGCCACGGCGAAGGCCACACCGGCGACGGCCATCGCGACCATCGCCAGCCGCAGCACCACGCCCTGACCGCGGCGGTCCATGGCCCGGGCCCACTGCGGCCCGGCCACCGCGAAGCTGAGCGCCAGCGTTCCGGAGACGGCCCCGGCCAGGCCGTAGCTGCCGGACGCCTCCTCCACCAGCAGGACGGCGCCCAGTCCGAGCATCGGAGCGGGCAGGCGGGCGACCCAGCCGGCGAAGGCGAACGCCCGTGACCCGGGTACGGCGAACAGTCGGAGGTAGGGGCCGAAGACGGTGCGGGGTGACACGGGCTCTCGCGCTTCCTGGCCACGGGCGAGTGCGGGCCCGGAGCTCCGCCGGTCCCTCGGGTGGCTCCGGGAGCCTAGCCGGGGGCCGGTGGGCGACGGCACCGCATTTCGGCGCAGTCGCGGCTACATTCGGGCCATGACCGGCGCCGAGCTCCCCGACCCGGTGGTCCGGCGCGCCTCGCCCGCCGCAGCGCCGACGCCCGGCTCCGGCGGGCTGGTGGATCGGCACGGACGGGTCGCCACCGACCTCCGGGTGTCGCTGACCGACCGCTGCAACCTGCGCTGCACCTACTGCATGCCGCCCGAGGGCCTGGACTGGTTGCCGAAGGTCGAGGTCCTCACCGACGAGGAGATCGTCCGGCTGGTGCGCATCGGAGTGGAGCACCTCGGCATCGAGGAGGTCCGGTTCACCGGCGGCGAGCCGCTGCTGCGGCCCGGTCTGGTGGGCATCGTCGCCGGCGCGACGGCCCTCACGCCGCGCCCGGAGGTCAGCCTCACCACCAACGCCATCGGCCTCGCCCGGGTGGCGCCCGCGCTGGCCGCCGCGGGGCTGGACCGGATCAACGTCAGCTTGGACACCGTCGACCGCGCCCGCTTCAAGGAACTCACCCACCGCGACCGGTTCGACGACGTCCTGGCCGGGCTGGCCGCAGCACGGCGCGCCGGCCTCACCCCGGTCAAGGTGAACGCCGTGCTGCTGCGCGGGATGAACGAGGAGGACGCCGTTCCGCTGCTCGACTTCTGCCTGGAGCACGGCTACCAGCTGCGCTTCATCGAGCAGATGCCGCTGGACGCCCACCACGCCTGGACCCGCGGCGAGATGGTCACCGCCGAGGACATCCTGGCGCGGCTGTCGGCCGCGCACACCCTCACCCCGGACACCGAGGCCCGCGGCTCGGCGCCCGCCGAGCGTTGGCTGGTCGACGGCGGCCCCTCGACGGTCGGCGTCATCGCCTCGGTCACCCGCTCGTTCTGCGGCAGCTGCGACCGCACCCGGCTGACCGCCGACGGGCAGATCCGCAACTGCCTGTTCGCGCGGGAGGAGTCCGATCTGCGGACGCCGCTGCGCGAGGGCGCCACGGACCAGGAGATCGCCGACCGTTGGCGGATCGCCACGATCGGGAAGCTGCCCGGGCACGGCATCGACGACCCGAGCTTCCTGCAGCCGACCCGGCCCATGTCGGCCATCGGGGGGTGAGCGTGCCCGTCACCGTGCGCTACTTCGCCGGGGCCCGGGCGGTCTCCGGCGTCGACACCGAGACCCGCGACGCCGCCTCCCTCGACCAGCTCGTCGGCCAGATCGTCGACGCGCACGGTGCCCGGATGGCGAAGGTGCTCACGGCCTGCTCGTTCCTCGTGGACGGAACGCAGACCCGCGATCGGTCGTCGGAGCTGATACCCGGGGCGGTGGTGGATGTCCTCCCCCCGTTCGCCGGCGGTTGACCCACGGGAGGATGGGCGCATGAGCATCTTCGGGAAGGCCAAGGCCAAGGCGGAAGAACTGCTGGGCCGCGCCGAGCAGGTCTACGGCGAATCGCACGGTGACGCCGCGGCCACGGTCGCCGGCGAGGCGCACGTCATGGAGGCCCAGGCCGAGGAGGACGCCCTCGAGCAGGGCAGTTCCTCGCACGACGAGAAGCCCGACGACGAGGGGCTCGCCGGCGTCCGCTGACCGATGCGCGGCGCGGTTGACGCCGAGCACGAGACGGCGGAACGTGACGATATGGTTCCGGATCCCGTCAGCGATGTCGCCCCGTGGCGGAACTGGTGCTCGGCGGCGGAGGGGGCGCTGGCGTTCCTGGCCGGGTACGTGGGCTGGGACGTCTGGCTCGTCACCCAGGTCGTCGACGAGCGGCAGGTGATCCTGATGGCGCACCCCGCGGGCGCCGCCGCACCGGGCATGGAACTGCCGTGGGAGCGCAGCTTCTGCCGCGAGATGACCAAAGGCCGCGCGCCGCGGCTGGCCACGGTCACCGCAGCCGTCCCCGCGTACGCCTCGCGCACCACCGGCTCGATCGCCGATGTGGCGGCCTACGTGGGGGTGCCGCTGGTGCGCGCCGACGGCAGCCTGTTCGGCACGCTGTGCGGGGTGGCGTTCCGCGCCAAACCGCGCAGTGCGGTGCGCGAGTTGCGCGTCGTCGAAGCCGCCGCGCGCATGCTCAGCACCCTCATGGCGGCGGGGATGGACCCGCCACCGCTGCCCGGGTGCCAAGCCGGGGATGCCGGCGTCCGCTAGTCCCGGCGGGCGCGCAGCCGGATCGCGACCAGGGCGACGTCGTCCTCGGCCCGGCCGTCCACCAGCCGCTCGATGATCTGGTCGCAGAGGTCGCCGAGCGACCGGCCGGCCAGCTCACCGGCGATCTCGCGCAGCCGCGCCATCCCGGTGTCGAGGTCGCGGGACCGCCGCTCGATGAGGCCGTCGGTGAACATCAGCACCGTCGAGCCCTCGTTGAGCCGGACGCTCGACTCCCGCCTCGGCGTCGCGGGGTCGACGCCCAGCATGAGGTCCCCCTGCCAGGGACCCAGCTCGGCGAGCGTGCCGTCGGGGTGGATGATCAGCAGCGGCAGGTGCCCGGCGTTGGACCAGCGCATCCGGACCCCACCGGAGGTCCCGTCGGGCTCGAAGCAGGCGATCGCGGCGGTCGCGTAGGTGTCCACCCGGAGCTGGGTCATGGCGCCGTCGAGCCCCCGGAGCACCTCGGCCGGTGAGCCGTCGCTGTAGGTGGCGATGCCCCGCAGCAGCGAGCGCAGCTGGCCCATCGACGCGGCGGCCTCGGTGTCGTGCCCCACGACGTCGCCGATGACCAGCATCGAGGCCCCCGAGGGCTGGACGAACGCGTCGTACCAGTCCCCGCCCACCCGAGCAGCCTCCGCGGCAGGGGTGTAGCGGACGACGATCTCGGCGTGCTCGGGCTGCACCGGCGCGGTGAGCAGGCTGCGCTGCAGCCCCTCGGCCAGCTGGCGCTGCTGGTCGAACATGCGGGCGTTGTCCAGGGCCAGACCGATGCGGTCGGCGACCTGCCGCGCGGTGGCCACGTGCCGCTCGCCCGGCGGCTCCGATCCGGGGAGCAGCAGCGTCAGCGCTCCGACGACCCGGCTGTGCCCTCGCAGCGGCAGGGTCAGCCCGTACCCGAGCCCGAGCTCCTCGAGCAGGGAGCGCGCCTCGCCGGCGGGCAGGAACTCGAGCATCCGGGCTCCGGAGAGGCCGATCTCCCGTCCGTCGTCGAGGGACCGCAGGAGCGGCGCGGCCGGAGGCAGGTCCGCCAGCCTGACCTGCGCGTACCGCTCGACCAGGGCACGCGCCGCCGGGTCGATGTGCCACGAGCCGACACCCTGGGGCCGCCCGTCGTCGTCCAGCACGGTGACCAGGCACCCGTCGGCCAGGACGGGGACGACGAGCTCCGGGACGCGCGCCGCTGCGGCGGTGATGTCGAGCGTTCCGGCGAGCTCGGCGCCGACCCGGCCCAGCAGCGCCAGTCGGTCCTGGGCGACCCGGCGCTCGGTGACGTCGGAGAAGTAGAAGTAGAGGCCGCCGTCGTCGACCGGCACGGCCTGCACGTCGTACCAGCGGTTCAGCGGCTCGGGGTAGAAGGACTCGATCGCCCGGACGACGCGGTCGCCCATCGCGGCGCGAAAGGTCCGGCCGAACTCGCTGTCGAGGTTGGCGGGGTAGGCGGCCCAGTAGTCCCGCCCCACCAGGTCGCTCGCGTCGAGCAGCAGCGACTGCTCACCCGCCGGGTTGACGTGGGTGATGACCCAGTCCGCGGAGACGGCCATGAACCCGACCGGCATGGTCGCGAGGACGTGGTCGCTGTACGGCCGCTGCATGTCGCCCCTATCCGGTCGCCCGCCCGGCGCGAGAACGCCCGGAGCAGCGCGACAGAGGACCGTCGCATTCCCGTTATCTCACATTCGGTTGTGCGCGATCAAGCCCCCGTCAGCGCCGGCGGCGCACCCACCAGAGGACCAGGAGCAGGACGGCGAGGCCGGCCGCGGGCGGAGCGAAGCGGGCCGCCGCGGCACCGCCGGCCACCTCCAGCAGGTTGATCGGCTCCGGTTCCGGCTGCGTGCGGGCCGGGGTGGTGACTGGGGTGGTGGCTGGGGGCTCCTCCACCGGGCGCGGGATGGAGGGGACCGACCGCACCGCCTCCGCGACCGGTGCCGCATCGGGCACCGCGAGCGGCTCGGGCTCGCGGTCGCCCTCGCCGAGCTGCGCGGCGAGCCTGTCGGCGAACTGGCCGAGCAGCTTGTTGCCGACGTCGGTCATGACGCCGCGGCCGAACTGGGCCGGTCGACCGGTGATGTTCAGGTCGGTGACGACGTCGACCCGCGTGCTGTCGCCCTCGGCCGCCAACGAGGCGGTGACCAGTGCGGCGGCGGTGCCGTTGCCCCGCTGGTCCTTGCCACGGGCGTCGATGACCGCCTTGTGGGCTGCCTCGTCCTTCTCCACGAAGGACGCCTTGCCCTGGTAGGTCATGGTGATCACGCCGAGCTTCACCTTGACCCGACCGGTGAAGTCGTCGCCGGTCACCGAGTCCAGGACGGCGCCCGGCATGCACGGCGCGATGCGCTCGATGTCGAGCAGCACCCGCCACGCCTCGTCGACGGGAACGGGGACGGTGAACGAGTTCTCCAGCTGCACGCGGACCTCCTGGCCTAGAGCCCGACGGCCGCGGTGACCGCCCGACGGGTCAGCACCTCGGCCAGGTGCGCACGGTAGTCGGCCCGCGCGTTGAGGTCGTCGCTGGGTGCGGTGGCCTCGGCGGCGTGCCGCGCGGCCTGGGCGATCGCGGCCTCACCCGCGTCCGCCCCCGCCAGCGCCTGCTCGGTCGCGGTCGCCCGCAGCGGGGTCGGGCCCATGTTGGTCAGCCCGATCCGTGCCTCAGCGATGTGCCCGTTCTCCCGGCGGACCGCCGCCGCGACGGCGACGATCGACCAGGCCTGGGCCACCCGGTTGAACTTCTCGTAGTGCATGCCCCAGGAGCCCGCGAGCTTGGGCACGCGCACCTCGACCAGCAGCTCGTCCTCCGCCAGCGCCGTGGTCAGGTAGTCCACGAAGAAGTCCCCTGCGGGCACGGTGCGCCGCCCGCCCGGGCCGGCGAGCACGAACTGCGCGTCCAGGGCGAGCGCGACCGCCGGCAGGTCACCGGCCGGGTCGGCGTGGGCCAGCGCACCGCCGAAGGTCCCCCGATGCCGCACCTGCCGGTCGGCGACGGTCTCGGTCGCCCGGGCGATCAGCGGGGCGAACTCCCGGATCAGCGGGTCGGAGATGATGTCGGAGTGGGTCGTCATCGCGCCGATCGCGAGCGCGTCGCCGTCGTCCCGGACGCCGCGCAACTCGGTCACCCGGGTCAGGTCGACGACCAGCGCCGGGGCCGCGAGACGCAGCCGCATGACCGGGATGAGCGACTGCCCGCCGGCGAGGACCTTGGCGTCCTCGCCGCCGTCCGCGAGCGCCCGGAGGGCCTCGTCGACGGTGCTGGGCCGGACGTAGTCGAACGCCGCGGGAATCATCGGTCGCCTCCCAGGCGCGACTCGGGCGTCGAGACGCCGGCGGTGGTCTCGGTCTGGGCGCCGCCGTAGGCGTTGGTGCCTGCCGGAGCTCGGTCTCCACCGTCCCCGCCGCGGTGGATCGCCCGCCAGACGCGTTCGGGGGTCAGCGGCATCAGGATGTCGGACACCCCGAGGTGGCGGACGGCGTCCAGCGCGGCGTTGACGACGGCGGGGGTGGAGGCGATGCAGCCCGCCTCGCCCACGCCCTTCGCGCCGATCGGGTTGCCGGGCGCCTCGTGCACGGTGTTGCCGGTGTCGAAGTGCGGCAGGTCGGCGGCCGAGGGGACCAGGTAATCGACGAACGTCCCGGTGGTGAGGTTGCCGTCCTCGTCGTAGACGGCCTCCTCGTACAGGGCCTGCGCGATCCCCTGGGCGAGGCCGCCGTGCACCTGGCCCTCGACGATCAGCGGATTGACGATCTTCCCGACGTCGTCGACGCAGGCGTACTTGCGGATCGACACCATGCCGGTCTCGGTGTCGACCTCCATCGCGCAGATGTGCGTGCCGTGCGGGAAGGAGAAGTTGACCGGGTCGAAGGTGGCGTCGGCGTCGATCGACGGCTCGACGCCGTCGGGGAAGTTGTGCGCCGCGAACGTGGCCAGCGCGATCTCCTGGATGGAGATGCCGCTGCCCGGCGTGCCCCGCACGGAGAACGTGCCGCCCTCGAACTGCAGGTCGTCCTCGCTGGCCTCCAGCAGGTGCGCCGCGACGGTGCGCGCCTTGGCGACGACCTTCTGCGACGCAGTGACCACCGCTGCCCCGCCGACCACCAGCGACCGGGAGCCGTAGGTGTCCAGGCCGCGCGGGGAGATCGCGGTGTCGCCGTGCAGCACCTCGATGTCCTCGAACGGCACGCCGAGCTCGTCGGCGACGAGCTGGCTCCACGCCGTCTCGTGCCCCTGCCCGTGCGGGGTGGAGCCGGTGATGACCTCGACCTTGCCGGTGGGCAGCATCCGGATCGAGGCGTGCTCCCAGCCGCCGGCGCCGTAGGAGAGCGAGCCGAGCACCCGGGAGGGCGCCAGGCCGCACATCTCGGTGAAGGTGGAGAACCCGATGCCCAGCTGGACCGGGTCGTTCGACTCGCGCCGGCGGCGCTGCTCCTCGCGGAGCTCGTCGTAGCCGAGCAGCTCCAGCGCCTGCCGGGTGGCCTGCTCGTAGTCCCCGCTGTCGTACTCGAGCCCGGCGACCGTCGCGAAGGGGAACTCCTCGGCGTTGATCCAGTTCCTGCGACGCAGCTCGAGGGGGTCCATGCCCAGCTCTACGGCGAGCTCGTCCATGATCCGCTCGATGGCGAAGGTGGCCTCGGGCCGGCCCGCCCCGCGGTAGGCGTCGGTGGGCGTCTTGTTGGTGAAGACGCCCTGGCAGTCGAACCGGTAGGCCGGGAACTTGTAGATGCCGGGGTACATGAAGGCACCCAGGATCGGCACGCCCGGGGTGACCAGCCGCAGGTAGGCCCCCATGTCGGCGAGGATGTGCACCTTCAGGCCGAGCACGTTCCCCTCGCGGTCGGCCGCGATGTCGACGTACTGGATCTGGTCGCGGCCGTGGTGGGCACTCATCAGCGACTCGCTGCGGGTCTCGGTCCACTTGACCGGCTTGCCGAGCCGCCTGGCCACCAGGAGCGTGATGACCTCCTCGGGCGTGACCTGCAGTTTTCCGCCGAACCCGCCCCCGACGTCCGGGGCGATGACCCGCAGCTTGTGCTCGGGGACGCCGGTGGTCATCGCCAGCATGATCCGCAGGATGTGCGGCACCTGGGTCGAGGACCACATCGTGTAGTTGTCGCCCTGGGGCTGGACCACGGTGGACCGCGGCTCCATGAACGCCGGGATCAGCCGCTGCTGGACGAATCGCCGGCTGACCACCACGTCGGCGGCGGCGAACGCCTCGTCGGTGCTCGAACCGGTTCCGGCGTCGCCGGCGTCGAAGATCCAGCGGAAGCTCTCGTTGGACGCCACGTGGTCGTGGGTCAGGGCGGCGCCGTCGGCCAGCGCGCGGTCCATGTCGAGGACGACGGGCAGCGGGTCGTAGTCGACGTCGACCAGTTCGACGGCGTCCTGCGCGGCCGTCTTGCTCCGGGCCACGATGACGGCGACCGCCTCGCCCACGTGGTTGACCTCGTCCACGGCGACCGGCGGGTGCCCGGGGTTCACCATCTCCGGCGTCACCGGCCAGGCGCACGGGATCGAGCCCTGCTCCTCGGCGAGGTCCCGGCCGGTGAACACGGCGACCACGTTCGGCGCCGAGCGGGCGGCCTCGACGTCGATCGCGCCGAGCCTCGCGTGCGCGACCGGGCTGCGGACGACGGCCAGGTGCAGCATCCCGGGGAGCACCATGTTGTCGGTCCAGGTGGTCTTCCCGGTGATCAGCCGGGCGTCCTCCTTGCGCTTGCGCGCCTGGCCGACCTCCTTGGCCGGGCCCGCGGTCGCGGGCCGGTCCTCGACGGCGGTCATGCCCCCGCCCCCCGCATCTCGGCGGCCGCCTGCTGCACGGCGCGGACGATGTTCTGGTAGCCGGTGCAGCGGCAGAGGTTGCCCTCGATGCCCTCGCGCACCTCGTGGTCGCTGGGGTCCGGGTTGTCCCCGACCAGATCGATCGACGCCATGATCATCCCGGGGGTGCAGTAGCCGCACTGCAGCCCGTGCAGCTCGTGGAACGCCTTCTGCATCGGGTGGAGGGTCCCGTCGGGCGCCCCGTCGCCCCCCGCTATGCCCTCGATCGTGGTGACCTCGCTGCCGTCGGCCTGGACCGCCAGCACCGTGCAGCTCTTCACCGCCTCGCCGTCCAGGTGCACGGTGCAGGCTCCGCAGTTGCTGGTGTCGCAGCCGACGACGGTGCCGACCTTGCCGAGCTGCTCCCGCAGGTAGTGGACGAGCAGCGTGCGTGGTTCGACGTCGTCCGTGTAGGCCGCCCCGTCGACGCGCACCGAAATCTGGGTCACGAATCCTCCGCTCGGATCGCTGCTGCGTGTGGGCCCGGAAACCGACCGGGTCTCGTCCCCCCGAGTCTTACCCCCTCGGAGTGACTTGGGCCACACCTACCGGCGCGTCCCCGCGCAGGTCAGCGGTCGGCGGTGCGGTGGATCGGCCCGTCGCCCCCTGTCAGCCGCTCGCCGGACCCACCCCAGCGTCCGGCGATGATCTCCGCCGCGATCGACACGGCGGTCTCCTCCGGCGTGCGCGCGCCGAGGTCCAGCCCGATGGGGGAGGACAGCCGGTCGATCTCCGTCGCCGACAGGCCGGCTTCGGCCAGCCGCTCGAGCCGCTCCTCGTGGGTGCGCCGCGAGCCCATGGCTCCGATGTAGGCCACCGGCAGCCGCAGGGCGACCTCCAGCAGCGGGACGTCGAACTTCGGGTCGTGGGTGAGGACGCAGAGCACCGTGCGCTCGTCGATCCGGCCCGATTCGACCTCGCCCTGCAGGTAGCGGTGCGGCCACTCGACGACGACGTCGTCGGCCTCGGGGAAGCGCTTCGGCGTGGCGAACACCGGCCGGGCGTCGCACACCGTGACCCGGTAGCCGAGGAAGGAGCCGACCCGCGCGACCGCGGCGGCGAAGTCGATCGCGCCGAACACGACCATCCGGGCCGGCGGGGCGAAGGAGTTGACGAACAGTTCCAGGTCGTCGCCGCGACGCTCGCCGTCGTGGCCGAAGTGCAGCATCCCGGTGCGGCCGGCGACGAGCATCCCGCGGGCGTCGGCGGCCACGGCGTCGTCGAGGCGCTGCAGGCCGAAGCTGCCCGAGGCCCGGTCGGGCCAGAGCACCATCCGCCGGCCGAGCCGGTCGTCCCCACCCTTCACGCAGGTGATGACGGCGACCGGCTCGTGCCGGTCGACCGACTCCTTGACCTCGCCGAGCTCGGGGAAGGACTCCCGCGAGACCGGCTCGACGAAGACGTCCATGATCCCGCCGCAGGTCAGTCCGACGGCGAAGGCGTCGTCGTCGCTGACGCCGTAGCGCCGCAGGGTCGACTCGCCGGTCCCGACCGCGTCGGTCGCCTCCTCGTAGACCGCGCCCTCCACGCAGCCGCCGGAGACGCTGCCCACCGCCGTCCCGTCCGGACCGACGAGCATCGACGCGCCGGCCGGCCGCGGCGCCGACCGCCAGGTGGCGACCACGGTGCCCATGCCGACCGTCTCGCCCGCCTGCCACCAACCGATCAGGTCCTCGAGGACATCACGCACGCTGGATCACTCCCGACAGCTCCTCGAACGCGGCCATGCTGTGCCCGGCCACGAAGACGTCCACCGACGGCAGCGCCGCCCGCATGCCTCCGGCGAGCGGTTCGTAGCCCTCCCGGCCCTTGTGCGGGTTCACCCACACCACGGCGTGCGCCAGGCGGCGCAGCCGCGCCATCTGCTCGCCCAGCAACTCGGTGCCGCCGCGCTCCCAGCCGTCGCTGCACACGACGACGACGGCGCCGCGGGCCGTGCCGCGCTGCCCCCACCGGTCGAGGAAGGCCTTGAGCACCTCGCCCAGCCGGGTGCCGCCGGACCAGTCCGGGATCGCCGAGCCGGTGGCGACCAGCGCGCGGTCCGGGTCGCGCAGCCGCAGCTCGCGGGTCACCCGCGTCAGCCGGGTGCCGATCGTGAACACCTCGGTGGACGCCGGCCGGGCCCGCACCGCCACGTGCGCGAAGCGCAGCAGCGCGTCGGCGTACGGGCTCATCGAGCCGGACACGTCGACCAGCAGGACGACGCGGCGGTGTCGAGGGGCCGACCGGCGGTGCAGCAGGCGGGTCACCTCGCCGCCGTCCTGCAGCGCGCGACGCACGGTGCGCGCCGGGTGGACCGGGCCGGCCGGGCTCGGCCGGCGTCGGCGCGACGGGCGCATCGGCGCGGCCGGTCGCAGCACGGTGAACAGCCGGCGCAGGTGCTCGCGCTCGGCGAGGCTGAGCTCGGCCACGTCGCGGTGCCGCAGCACCTCGGCGGCACTGGCCTGCACGGCGAGCTCCTCCGATCCGGAGAACTTCTCGCCCTGACCCTCGCCGGCGTCCAACGGGGCCATCGTCGAGACCACGCGCAGCTCGGGCGCCGGGCCGCGCGGCGCCCGCGGCCGCTCGCCGCCGAACCAGGCGGCGAAGGCGGCGTCGTAGCGGTCCAGGTCGTCCGGGGAGGAGCACAGCGTCAGCCGGCCGGCCCAGTAGACGTCGGAGGCGTCGAGGACGTCGAGATGCCCCACCGCGGCCAGCATCGCCTCGACGCGGTCCGGCGAGGCGGCCACGCCGGCGGCCCGCAGCGTCCGGGCGAAGCCGAGCACGGTGTCGACGACGTCCCGGGCCGGAGCGCTGGTCTCAGGCACCGGAGAGCACCCCCTGCACCTGCTGCTGCACCCGCTCGGTGTCCTCGCGGTACTTCAGCACGGCCCCGAGGGTGCGGGCGGCGGTGTCCGGGTCGAGCTCGCGGGCGCCGAGGGTGTGCAGCGCCGTCGCCCAGTCCATCGCCTCGGCGATGCCGGGGGGCTTGAGCAGGTCCAGCGTGCGCAGCCGCGCCGTCGCCCGGGCCACCTGACGGGCCAGCTGCTCGGTCACGTCGGGCAGCCGGCGGCGCAGGATCGCCACCTCGCGGTCGAAGTCGGGGTGCTGCAGCCAGTGGTAGAGGCAGCGCCGCTTGAGGGCGTCGTGCACCTCGCGGGTGCGGTTGGACGTGAGGATCACCAGCGGCGGCGTCTCGGCGCGGACGGTGCCCAGCTCGGGGATCGAGATGGTGAAGTCCGACAGCACCTCGAGCAGGAACGCCTCGAACTCGTCGTCGGCGCGGTCGATCTCGTCGATGAGCAGCACCGACGGCGAGTCCTCGAGCGCCTGCAGCAGCGGGCGGGCGAGCAGGAAGCGCCGGTCGTACAGCGAGGCCTCGAGGGCGTCGGGGTTGTCGGCGGCGTGCGCGGCCTCCGCGGCGCGCAGGTGCAGCAGCTGGCGGCCGAAGTCCCAGTCGTACAGCGCCTGGCTGGCCTCCAGGCCCTCGTAGCACTGCAGCCGGTAGATCGGCCGGCCGGTGACCTCGGCCAGCGCGTGGGCCAGCGCCGTCTTGCCCACGCCGGCCTCGCCCTCGAGGAAGAGCGGCCGGTGCATCGCCAGCGCCAGGTAGGCGGCGGTGGCGAGGCCCTCGTCGGGGAGATAGCCGGTGCTCTCGAGCGCGGCCGCGAGCTCCTCCGGGCTGGTGAGGTGGGTCACGCCTGCGAGCATCCCACCGTCAGGGGCAGGCCACCCACTCCTCCTCGCCGTCGGTGAAGACCTGCCGCTTCCAGATCGGCAGCCGGGTCTTCACCTCGTCGACGAGATCGGCGCACGCGGCGAACGCCGCACCGCGGTGCGAGGTGCTGACGGCGCACGCCAGCGCGACGTCGCCGATGCCCAGCAACCCGATCCGGTGGCTGACCGCGACGGCGTGCACGCCCTCGCGGGCGGCGAACTCCGCGACGATCTCGGTGAGCACCTGCTCGGCGGTGGGGTGCCCGACGTACTCGAGCTCGGTCACCGACCGGCCGCCGTCGTGGTCGCGCACGACCCCGGCGAAGGAGACGACGGCTCCGGCGGCCACGTCGGCGACGGCGTCCTCGTGCTCGGCGACGGACAGCGCTTCGTCGACGACTCGGGCGATCACGGCGCCGAAGGTACCCCCGGCGGTGGGACGTCGAGGTCCACCGGATCGGCCAGGTCGGTGCAGTCGACCTCGGTCACCCCGCCTCCGACGCCCGAGCGGCCGGCCAGGTAGCGCCGGGCGCCCTCGTCACCGGTGGCGGTCTCGATCACCCCGGCCCAGTGCTCGCGGCCGAGCAGCACCGGATGGCCGCGGACGCCGTCGTAGGTCGCGACGGCGAGCGCACCGGGGGCGGCGTGCACGGCGACGGCGCGCAGCGCCTCTGGCGTCAGGCCCGGCATGTCGACCAGCGTGATCAGCGCCGCGTCGACGGTTCCGGGGAAGCCGCGCAGCCCGTCGAGGCCGGTCCGGAGCGAGGAGGCCATGCCGGTCTCCCAGTCCGCGTTCGCCAGCACCGTGGCACCGCTGAGGTCGGCGGTGCGCCACACGTCGACCGCCTGTGCGCCGAGGACGACGAGCACGACGTCGCACGCCGCCCGCGCCGTCCGCACCGCCCGTTCGACCAGCAGGCTGCCCTCGTACTCGACCAGCGCCTTCGGCATCCCGTAGCGGCGGCCGCCCCCGGCGGCGAGGACGACGGCGGCGCAGGTCACGGTGCCCACTGTCCCAGAGGGCAGAAATGGCCATTTCTGCCCTCTGTCAGCGGGCGTAGACGGCCACCTCGGAGGCCTTGACCGCCGCCCACACCTCGGCGCCGGGGGCCAGGCCGAGCTCGGCGAACGCGGTCGCGGTGACGTCGGCGACCAGCGGCACGGCACCCTCCAGTTCGCAGCGCACCGTCGTCCCGTGCGGGACGGCGCCGGTCAACCGGAGCGGCCAGACGTTGCGCGGGCTGCCCTCCGGCCGGGCCAGGTAGAGGGCGACCGACTCCGGGCGGACCGCCGCGAACACCGGCCCGGTCACGTCGTCGGCGACCGCCACCTCGCCGCCGCCGTCCAGCAGCACGGTCCGGCCCCGCCCCGTGCCGGGCAGCAGTGAGAGGCCGACCAGCCGGGCGACGTAGTCGGTGCGCGGCCGCCGGCTCACCTCGACCGGCGTGCCTGCCTGCACCACGCGGCCCTCCTCGACCACGACGACCCGGTCGGCCAGCGCCATCGCGTCGACCGGGTCGTGGGTGACCAGCACCGTGCTTCCGGCGAACGCGGCGAGGTGCCGGCGGAGCACCGCCCGGACGGTGAGCCGGGTGCGGGCGTCCAGCGCGGAGAGCGGCTCGTCGAGCAGCAGCAGGGCCGGGTCGCCGACGAGCGCCCGCGCCAGCGCCGCCCGCTGCGCCTGCCCGCCGGAGAGCTCCGCGGGCCGCCGTCCGCCCAGCCCGTCGAGCTCCACCCGCGTCAGCCAGCCGTCCGCGGCCGCCCGCGCCGCGGCACGGCCGGTGCCGCGGGTGCGCAGCCCGAACGCGACGTTGTCGGCCACGGACAGGTGCGGGAACAGCAGCGCGTCCTGGAAGACCATGCCCAGCGGACGGCTGTGCGGCGCCAGGTGGACGCGGCGGTCGACGTCGTCCCACGGCACGCCGTCCACCTCGACCCGGCCGTCGTCGGGCGGCAGCAACCCGGCGAGGACCCGGAGCAGCGTGGACTTTCCGGCGCCGTTGGGGCCGAGGACGGCGAGCACCTCTCCGGCGGCGACCTCGACGTCGAGTTCCACGTGCAACATCCCGCGCCGGACGCGCACCTGGGCCGACAGGCTCACGACCCGACCCCGACCCCGGCGCGGCCGAGCCAGCGGTCGCGCAGCAGCAGGAGCGTGGCCAGCGAGACGGCCAGCAGGACCAGGGAGAGGACGATCGCCGCCTCCGGATCGCGCTGCAGCGCCAGGTAGACCGCCAGCGGCATCGTCTGCGTCGTCCCCGGGAAGTTGCCGGCGAAGGTGATCGTCGCCCCGAACTCGCCCAGCGCCCGGGCCCAGCAGAGCACCGCGCCGGCGGCGATCCCCGGCGCGACCATCGGCAGGGTGACGCGCCGGAACGTCGTCCACCGGTCTGCGCCGAGGGTGGCGGCGACGTCCTCGAACCGGGCGTCGGCGGCGCGGAGCGCACCCTCGACGCTGATGACCAGGAAGGGCATCGCCACGAACGTCTCGGCGATGACGACGGCGGTGCTGGTGAAGGGGATCGTGATCCCGAAGGCCTCGTCCAGCCAGCTGCCGACGATCCCCTGCCGACCCAGTACCAGGAACAACGCCACGCCCCCCACGACGGGCGGGAGCACGAGGGGCACCGTGACCAGGGCCCGGAGCAGGCTCCGGCCCCGCGCCTGCGAGCGTGCCAGCACCCAGGCGATGGGAACGCCGAGCACGATCGAGACGAGGGTGGCCAGCGTCGCCGACACGAGCGAGAGCCGCAGCGCCTGACCGATCTCGGGCTCGGCCAGCGCGGGCCCGATCGCCGACCACGGCGCGCGGATCACCAGGCCGACCAGCGGCAGGACCAGGAACGCGACGCCGAGGGCCGCCGGGATCATCAGCGGCGCAGGGGTCCGTGTTCCGCGGCGCTGTCGGCCGGCTCGCCTGCGAACGGCGGCCATGGTGGCCCCGACGACCGTTCGGGGCGTCAGGACGACGGTGCCCGGAAGCCGGCCGCCGCGAGCGCCTCCCGGCCCGCGTCGGAGAGCACCAGGTCGACGAACGCCCGGGCGGCCGCGGGGTTCGGCGCATCGGCGAGGACGCAGACCGGGTACTCGTTGACCGCCGCGTCGGCCTCCGGAAGATCGATCCCCATGACGCCGGAGCCGGCGCTCTGCACGTCCGAGGCGTAGACGAGGGCGGCGTCGACCTCGCCGAGCTGCACCTTGGTCAGGGCCGCCCTCACGTCCTCCTCCTCCGTGTCGGGGGCCGCCGTGATGCCCGCGGCCTCGAACACCTGCACGGCGGCCGCACCGCAGGGCACGGCGGCCGCGCAGATCGCGAGCGTCAGATCGGGGTCCGCGAAGTCGGCGAGGCCGGTGACGTCGCCCGGGTTGTCCGCCGGCACCGCGATCTCCAGCACGTTCTCGGTGAACACCGTCGGATCGCCGTCCTCGAGGCCCGCGTCGGTGACGACGGTCATCTGGGCCTGGTTGGCCGAGGCGAACACGTCGACGGGGGCGCCCTGCGTGAGCTGCGTCGCCAGGGCCGAGCTCCCGGCGAAGTTGAACCGGACGTCCAGGTCGGGGTTGTCGGCCATCAGCTGGTTCCCGAGTCCGGTGAACACGTCGGTGAGCGACGCGGCGGCGAAGACGGTCAGCGTGCCGGACAGGCCGCGCGCCGACGCGGACGGGTCGACCTCTGCCTCGTCCGACGACCCACCGCACCCGGCGACCAGGCCGACCGCGAGCACAGCACCCACCAGGGGACGCAGAATCCGCATGAGCGGGAGACTAGCTGCTGGTCGGGTCCGCAGGTGCGGATGGTCGACCGGTCAGGGGACGTCGACGCTGACCTGGGTGGCCTTGACCGTCGCGACCGCGCGGACGCCCACCTCGAGCCCGAGCTCGTCGGCGGCCTCGCGCGACATGAGCGAGACGACGCGGAACGGGCCGTCCTGGATCTCCACCTGGGCCATCACCGCGTCGCGGACGACGCGGGTGACGATGCCGGTCAGCCGGTTGCGCGCGGACGACGAGCGGGTGACGCCGGGTGCCGGTGCCTCGTGCATCTCGGCGGCGACGCGGGCGAGGTCGGCCCCGTCCACCACGGCCGGTCCGCCGCCGTCCCGGGAGGCGGGGAGGCGGCCGCTGTCGATCCAGCGCCGGACGGTGTCGTCGCTGACCCCGAGCAGGGCCGCCGCCTCGGCTATCCGATAGGTGGCGGCCACAGCAAGACCCTAGCGACGGTTGTGGACGGCGCCCCGCCCTCCACAACCTCGCCGGCCGCACCGTCGGCAGGACGGGGCAGCATGCCCACGTGATCGACGACGCCTGGCTCGCAGACCTGCTCCAGCACCGGGCCTTCCTGCTCACCGACGCCGGGACCACGGCGGAGCTGGCCACGACCCTGGTGGCGCACGGGTTCGAGCTCGACGCCGACGGTTCGGTCACCCGGAGCCTGCTCGATGCGCTGGACGGGGCCTGGGAGCGTGGCTGGCAGCCGGCGGACGTCACGCACGCGGCCCGCCGGAAGGCGACCGCCGGGTCGGTCCCGCTGGCCGTCGCGCTGATCGCCGAGCACGCGCGTCGCACGTCGGCCGTGGAGCGGGCGCCGGACACCTGGGTCGGCCAGCTGCGCGAGCTCGGCGCCCTCGCGGGGTCGCGGGACGGTTCGGCGGTCGCCGGCTGGCAGCGGGCGGAGCGCCGGTCCCCGGTCGAGGCCTGGCGGATCGCGCTCCAGTTGCTCGGGATGCTGCGGTCCACGGCGCGGATCGAGCTGCTGGTGCCGCCGCCGTCGCAGTGGGGCGCCGCCCGGCGCCGCGTGCCCGCCCCGGGCGCGGCTGCCGGTGAGGACCGCGCCCTGCGCGTCATCCGCGGGCTGCTGGCCAAGGCCGAGGCGACGGAGTTCGCCGAGGAGGCGGAGACGCTGACCGCGAAGGCGCAGGAGCTGATGACCCGGCACGCGGTCGATGCGGCGGTGCTGCAGGGCGATCTGCCGGCCGGGGACGTCGGAACGCGCCGGGTGCACGTCGCGGACCCCTACATCCGGGCCAAGGTGCAGCTCCTGGGCGCGGTCGCGGAGGCCAACGACGTCCGGCTGGTCTGGTACCAGGGGCTGGGCATCGCCACGATCATCGGCGGGCGGGCGGACCTCGACGCCGTGGAACTGCTGTTCACGTCGCTGCTGCTCCAGGTGGCGCAGGGTCTCGCGGTCGCGGAACGCTCCGCCGGGCGCAATGACTCCCCCCGCCCCACCCCCCATGCCTCGCCGCGGATCTTCCGGCGGGCGTTCCTGCTCGGGTACGCGCACCGGATCGGCGAGCGGCTGCAGGACGCCCGGCGTCGCGCCACCGCCGACGCGGCGGCCGAGCGGGAGATCGACCTGCTCCCGGTGCTCCGCTCCCGACGGGAGGCGGTCGATGCCGCCGTGGCGCAGCTCTTCCCGAAGGTCCGGGCGAGCCGCAGCCGCGCGACGGTCGACGCCGGCGGGTGGCACGCCGGACGGACCGCGGCCGAGCGCGCCGACGTCGGCCCGCGCCGCTCTCCCCTGAGCTGATCCCGTCGCCCACGCTCGCTCTGCGGCACCCCAACCCCGCCTTGCCCCCGCGGCGCCCGGCCTCGCCGCAACGTTCCCGCGGGAACGCCGCCCGGCGTCGGCGTCGGCGTCGAGCGAACGACTGGACATGGCGTGGGCGATCGGCGTGCTGATGGACCACCGGGAGTTCGTCCGCCGTAGGGAGGGGGAACGGGGGGACTGGGGAACGTTCCCGCGGGAACGTGCGGCCCGGCCTCCCGGGGCAGCGGAGCCGGGACTCCTAGGGCCGGACGGGCGGCCGGGTCTCGGGTGGAACTCGGCACGGTTTGTCGATCACGGGCCCCGGGGAGAGGGAACCGGTGCCGCACGCCACCGCCGAGTCCCCCACCGCCGAGTCCGCCACTGCCGAGCTCCCCACCGAGAGCGCCGACGAGAACCCCGCGGGGGCGACCGCCGCCGTGCGGACCCGCCGCATCCGGCAGTTCGCCCGGGACGTCCTGGGCTACGAGTCCTTCCGCCCGGGCCAGGAGGAGGCGATGCAGGCCGTCGCGGGTGGCCGCGACACCCTTGCCGTGCTGCCGTCCGGCGCCGGGAAGACCGCGATCTACCAGGTCGCCGGCCAGCTGCTCGCCGGCCCGGTCGTCGTCGTCTCCCCGCTGATCGCGCTGCAGCGCGACCAGGTCGACCGGCTCACCGAGCTCGAAGCCGAGGCCGGCCGAGCCGCGCAGCTCAACTCCACGATGTCGGCCGGCGACCAGCGCGAGGCGCTGCAAGGCCTCCGTGACGGAACGGTCCGCTTCTTCTTCCTCGCCCCCGAGCAGCTCGCCAAGCCCGGCGTCGTCGTCGCCCTGGCCGCCGCGCGACCGGCGCTGTTCGTCGTCGACGAGGCCCACTGCGTGTCGGCGTGGGGTCACGACTTCCGCCCCGACTACCTGCGCCTGGGGAGCGCCGTCGAGCAGCTCGGCTCCCCCACCGTCCTGGCGCTCACCGCTACCGCCGCCCCGCCGGTCCGCGCCGAGATCGTCGAGCGCCTCGGCATGACCGAGCCCGCGATCGTCGTCGCCGGGTTCGACCGGCCCGAGATCCGGCTGGAGGTCGACCACCACGCCGACGCCCGCGGCAAGGAGCTCGGTGTGCTCGACCGCGTCCTGACCGAGCAGGTCGAGGCCGTCGTCATCGACGAGGAGGGCGCGCCCATCCGGCCGAGGGTGCTCCCAGTCCCGGTGCCGCCGCGGCAGCCGCCCGCGAGCTCGCCGAGCACCACGAGAAGGTCGACCAGAGCCGCGTCGAGATGATGCGCGGCTACGCCGAGACCACCGAGTGCCGGCGACAGTTCCTGCTCGGCTACTTCGGCGAGCAGCTCGACGAGCCGTGCGGGAACTGCGACAACTGCACGTCCGGCTCCGCCCAGGACCACCCCGGCCCCGACGACCACGACACCCCCTTCCCCGCCGAGACCCCCGTCGAGCACACCGAGTGGGGCCACGGCGTCGTCATGCGGGTCGAGGACGACCGGATCACCGTCCTGTTCGACGACGTCGGCTACAAGACGCTCGCGCTGGCCGCCGTCGTCACCTCCGAGCTCCTGCGCGTCCGCCCCTGACCGACCGGTCACGATCCGGCCACACGTCCGGGTGACCCGCGTTCACGCACCTCACCTGGGGGTACGACCGGATTCCAGCCGCTCCCGGGCGGCATCGAATTCGGGAGGCACGCATGGCCGCATCAGCGGATCGCAACGGCACGGCACGGGGCGGGATGGAATGGCCGCAGTTGCTGGCGATGGCGTTCGGCGTCATCTACCTGCTGGTCGGCATCATCGGCTTCTTCATCACCGGCTTCGACAACTTCGCCGGGAACGAGAACGGCGCGGTCACCGAGCACGGCGACGACATGCTGCTCTGGTTCATGATCAACCCGCTGCACAACGTCGTGCACATCCTGATCGGTGTGGCCGGCATCGTCCTGGCCCGGACGCTGGTCGGCGCCCGCACCTTCGGCTGGCTGCTGGCCGTCGGCTACGGCGCCGCGTTCATCTACGGCCTGATCGCGATCGGCGAGGAGTGGGACATCCTCAACATCAACGCCGGGGACAACTGGCTGCACCTCCTCAGTGCCCTGGCCGGCCTGGTCATCGCGCTGGGTCCGGTGCGGAACGCCGTCGACAGCCGACGCCGGGCCTGATCCGCAGCTGAGTCGATCCGCCGACAGGGCCGGGTTCCGGCGTCCCTCCCGGACGCCGGAACCCGGCCCTGTCGCTGCGTCTATCGCGACCGGCCACCGGTGGCGCGCCGGTACAGGACGCCGCCCGCAGCGCCCACCAGGACGCCCACGACCACCTGGGCGACGCCCCAGCCGGCGCGGGCGCTGCCGAACCAGGTCACCGACGACAGCAGCAGGACGACGGCGACGGCGACGACGAACAGGGCGATCTGCCGGGCCCGGTCCTGCTCGGGCGTGCGTCGCGGGGAGCGGTCGGACGATCCTGCGGTCATGGGCCTGGGTCTACCAGAGCAGGCCCCGACCCGACGGCGCGGGCCGTCAGAGCCGGCGGGCGAGCAGGATCTCCTCGCGGTCGTCGCCCGGCGCCACGCGCACCGCGCCCGGCAGCCGGCCCACCTCGGTGTAGCCCAGGCCGCGGTAGAACCCGTCCACGCCGGTGCCGCCGCGGGCGCTGAGCGACAGGAACTCCCAGCCCCGCTCGGTGGCGATGCGGTGCACGCCCTCCATCAGCGCGCGGCCGAGCCCGGTGCCCTGGCGGGACGGGTGGACCTGCACGCGCAGCACGGTCGCCCAGTGCCGGCGCAGCGGGGAGGTCGAGCCAACGAGGGCCGCGAAGCCGGCCGTCGCGCCGTCCTCGGTGAGCAGGCACAGCACGTCACGCCCGGAGACGACCCCTTCGAGCAACCGGTCCAGCACCGGTGCGACGTCGGCGTCGGTCACCGGGGCCACGAAGCCGACCGCGCCGCCGGCGTTGGTGACGTCGACCCAGCAGGCCAGCAGCTGGGCCCGCAGGGCGTCGTCGACGGCGGTCAGCGGGCGGACGTCGACGGCGGGCACGCCCCCCATCCTCTCGCGCGGCTCCGCGCAGTGTCCCGGGGGCTCGGTGCCGGTCAGCCGCCGCGCGTCGGGGGCTCGCCCGCCAGCAGCGCCCGCTCGGCCGCCTCCCGGTCGTAGGCGCAGGCGTCGCGGATGTCGCTCGGGGCGGCCGACCCCTCGGGCTCGGCCCCCGTCGACGGCGCCGGGGCCGACGGCGTCGGCCGGTCGGTGCCGTCCACTGCGTCGTCGGGCGACACCGCCCCCGTCAGCGCCAGGTAGACCGCTCCGCGGATCTCGTCGTAGTCGGGGTAGGCGGGGTCGATCACCGAGTCGTCGAAGACGACGCTGCGGATGCCCGCGTCCTTCACCAGGAACGCCAGGTCGACGAAGTCACCGAGCGCCGACCGGGGGATGTCGGTGGAGACGATGTCCTTGGTGGTGCGGGCCAACTGCTGGTACTTGCGCAGCAGGGTGATCGGATCGGCGGCGTCGACGATCGCGTCGAGGGTGCAGCGCTGCCGGTCCATCCGGTCGTAGTCGGTCAGCCCGAAACGGCCCCGGGCGAACGCCAGGGCGGTGGCGCCGTCCATGAACCGGTTCGGTCCGGGGGCGATGTAGTCGTCGGGCAGGGTGCCCAGCGACGGCTCCCCACCGATCGGCACCCAGTAGTTGACGTCGACGGTGATCCCGCCGAGCGCGTCGACCAGCCGGCTGAAGCCCTCGAGGTTGATCAGCACGTAGTAGTCGATGTCGATGCCCAGCGCCTCGCCGACGCCGAGCTTCAGGAAGTCCGCCCCCGCGTTGTCGGTGGGGCCGAGGGCGTCGGGGTACATCGCCGGGCCGTTGCGGTAGACGGCGTTGAGCAGGCTCTCGCTCTCGCTGCCGGCGTCGAAACCGTCGGGGTAGAGATCGGCGAGCGGGCTGTCCGCGGGAAAGGGCAGGTCCTCGAGGTTCCGGGGCAGGCTGAACAGCGTCGTCGCGCCGTCGTCGGTGTCGATGCTCGCCACGATGACGGTGTCGGTCCGCACGCCGTCGCGCCCCTCGCCGCCGTCGCCGCCCAGGAGCAGGACGTTCACCCGCTCCTTGCTGCCGAACGGGTTCGGCTCGTCCTCGTCCACCGTCGCGGAACGGCCCTCGTCGGTGAACACCTCGGCGATGAGGTCGCGCTGGGTCATCGCGACCCGGCCGGCCACCACCGCAGGGGCCAGCACAGCGGCCACCAGCAGCAGCACCACCCCGCCGCCCAGGACCCGGCGGCCTCGGGGGGTGCCACGGGGCAGGAGCAGCAGGTACCCCGCGACGACGACGGCGCACCACAGCAGCGCCCCGACCGCCAGGCCGGCCACGATCCACAGCAACGACGAGGTGTCCACGGACGCGCGGACCGCCGAGCGCTGCCCACCGGTGGCGATCCACGCACCCCCGGCGGCGAGCAGCAGGAAGACCCCGAGCACGACGCCGCCGAGCACCCGCCGACCGGCGGCCAGGAAGGCGGTGCCGGGCAGGAGCGCGTTGAGCACGGTCCAGCCGAGGGTGGCGCGGAAGCTGCCGGCGCGGCGCGGCGTGCGGTGTTCCTCGGGCGCGGCGTCCACCGGTGGGGACCCGCTCATCGGGGGGCCGTCGCGGTACAGGCCCTGGTCACCCGGCCATGTTCCCACCGATGCGAGCCCCCGGCCGCCGCCCGGGGACATCACCTGACCGGTACCCCCGACCGGGCGACACGCCGGACGCGCACCGGGGTGCGTGCGCCCGACGCCGGCTGGGCACCCACCGGGTACGTGACCCGATGGTTACGACCGCGTAGGTTACGACGGCGCAGGTCGACTCGTCCCGGAGGTCCTCATGTCCCAGACGTCCCCGCAGGCCGCGGTGCTGACCGAGCTCGAACCGGTGGTCGCCGAGAACCTCGACCGGCACATCCGGATGGCCAAGGAGTGGCACCCGCACGACTACGTCCCATGGGACGAGGGCCGGAACTTCGCCTTCCTCGGCGGCGAGGACTGGTCGCCCGAGCAGTCGCGCCTGGACCAGACCGCCAAGGCCGCGATGTTCGTCAACCTCCTCACCGAGGACAACCTGCCCAGCTACCACCGGGAGATCGCCACGCGGTTCGGCCGCGACGGCGCCTGGGGGCAGTGGGTGGGCCGCTGGACGGCGGAGGAGGGGCGGCACGGGGTCGCGCTGCGCGACTACCTCGTCGTCACCCGCGGCGTGGACCCGGTCGAGCTGGAGCGGGCCCGGATGGACTACATGACCTCCGGCTACGACTCGGGGGACAAGACCCCGCTCGAGGCGGTCGCCTACGTCTCCTTCCAGGAGCTGGCGACCCGCGTCTCGCACCGCAACACCGGCAAGGCCACCGGTGACCCGATCGCCGACAAGCTCCTGGCTCGCATCGCCACCGACGAGAACCTGCACATGATCTTCTACCGCAACCTGGTCACCGCGGCGTTCGACATCGACCCGGACGAGACGATGAAGGCCGTGGCCAACGAGGTCATGAACTTCGAGATGCCCGGCGCGAACATGGCGAACTTCCGGAAGAACTCCACGATCATCGCCAAGGCCGGCATCTACGACCTGCGGCTGCACCACGACGAGGTCGTCAGCCCCATCCTGCGCACCTGGCAGGTCTTCGACCGCAGCGACTTCGGCCCCGAGGGCGAGCAGGCCCGCGAGCAGCTGGCGGAGTTCCTCACCGGGCTGGACGCCCAGGCGACGAAGTTCGTCGAGAGCCGCGAGCGCATGCGCGCGCGCATGCTGGCCAAGGGGCAGACGCCCGTCCAGGTCTAAGTACGCTCGGCCCCCATGCGGTTGGCGACCTGGAACGTGAACTCGATCCGTACCCGGGCCGACCGGGTGGCCGCGTTCCTGCAACGGCACGACGTCGACGTCCTGGCGCTGCAGGAGACCAAGTGCCGGGACGACCAGTTCCCGGAGATGGTCTTCAGCGCCCTGGGCTACGAGGTGGCGCACGCTGGCCACTCGCAGTGGAACGGCGTCGCGGTGCTGTCCCGGATCGGGCTGGACGACGTCGAGGTCGGTTTCCCGGGCATGCCGTCCTGGTCCCCAAAGGAGGGCGTCGACCCGGCCCCCGAGGCGCGGGCGATCGCCGCCACCTGCGGCGGCGTCCGGATGTGGAGCCTGTACGTGCCCAACGGGCGCACGCTGGCCGACCCGCACCTGCAGTACAAGCTGGAGTGGCTGGCCGCCCTGCGCGCCGCCGCCGGCGACTGGCTGGCCGCCGAGCCGCAGGCCCCGATCGCGCTGGTCGGCGACTGGAACATCGCCCCTCAGGACGACGACGTCTGGGACATGTCCGCCTTCACCCATTCCACGCACGTCTCCCCGCCCGAGCGCGCCGCCTTCCAGGCCGTCGTCGACGCCGGGTACGCCGACGTCGTCCGCCCGCTGGCCCCCGGGCCGGGCGTCTACACCTACTGGGACTACACCCAGCTGCGCTTCCCGCGCCGCGAGGGCATGCGGATCGACTTCGTCCTCGGCTCCCCCGCCCTGGCCGCCCGGGTGACAAACGCGCTGGTAGACCGTGAGGAACGCAAGGGCAAGGGCGCGAGTGACCACGCGCCGGTGGTGGTGGACCTGGCCGACTAGTCAACCGCCCGCGCGCTCTGGGGCACATCTGGGGCACAAGAGGCACGGGCCGTTCCCCACGCTGAGTCGATGGCACTCCGCGTCCGGTCGTCCGAGCCCGGCATCAGGTGGCCGTAGGTGCTGAGGACCAACGAGGCGTCCTCGTGCCCCAGCCGCTCGGCGACTGCCACGACCGACTCACCGGCGGCCAGCAGCACGCTGGCGTAGTGGTGCCGCAGGTCGTGGCTCGTGGTCCCCTCGGGGAGCCCCGCCTTCGTCGCCGCTCGGCTGAGCAAGTTGTACCCGTAGTAGACGTGCCCGAGCGGGCGCCCCGTCCTTGTGGTGAAGATCGTCCCGTCGCCACCCGCACCGTAGGCGGCAAGGTGAGCGGCGAGCGCATCAAGCACGACGTGGGGCGCCGGGATCGTCCGCTTCGATCGCGGCGTCTTCGGCTCGCTCCGCTCGCCCTTCGACCCCACGGTGAACTGCCACTCGATCCGCACCGTCCGGCGTAGGAAGTCGACGTTCTCCACCTGCAGCGCCAGCAGTTCGCCGATCCGCAGGCCGAGCCCTGCCTGTACGACGACCATGGCCCGGTACCGCTCCTGCAGCGCCGCCGCAAGCGCCGCGACCTGCTCCACGGTGAGCGGCACGACCCGCTCCTTCTCGTGCCGGGGAAGCTGTACCCGGACGACCGGGGAGGACGCCACGAGCCGATCAAGCACCGCCGCCGCGTACACGCTCCGCAGAAGCCCAACCATCTGTCGCAGCGTGGTCGGGGCCAGCACCTTGCCCCGGTCGGTGGCCCACGCTTGCACCTCCGACGGGCGCACGTCAGCGAGCCTCCGACCACCGAGCCTCGTCCCGGTGAAGTGCAGCCGAATCATCATCTCGGTCCGTCGTGCTGTGGTCGGCCGGTGTGGGCGAGTCTCCGCCCAGGCCTGGGCGTACTCGGCGACGGTGATCTTCGAGGGCTCGATGTACGTGCCGCGCACCTTGTCCGCCTCGACCGTGGCCGCGTGACGATCGGCGTCGCCCTTCTTGGTGAACGACTTCTTGCGCTGCCTGTCCTGATCGTCGCGCCATCGCGCTTGGTAGGTCGTCCGCCCGTTGCGGACCAGCTTCTCGACGCTCGCCATGACTGACTCCTCCACGTCTCCGACGCGGCCTGGAACGCGGTCGGCGTCGTCGCTTCTGGGACGGAACGGTTCTGCACTGAGCATGCCGAAAAGGTCCGACGAGGCGAAGGCGGCAAAGTGCGGGCCCGCCGCCCTTCGCCGGCTCGCTGGCCGGTGGCACTTCCACCCAGCTGCTCGTCGACCCACGCCTGCAAGTCATCGTGGCGGTAGAGGACGCGACGGACCGCGGCGGAAGCTGCGGGGGCCGGTGCCCAGGTGGTGCCAGCAGCGCAGGGTGGCAAAGGGGGGACGAAGGACCTCGGCGGCTTCATCGTCCGAAGTCTGGGGTGGTGCCACGCCGGGCGAGGGATGGCCCGCGCAGCTCCGTCTCGGGGCGTGGAACGACCAGGACCGGGGCGGTTGGCCGCAACCTCACCGGTCCGGGCTGCTCGAGGCCGGCCGAGTGCCGTGTGCGCCAGGCCTCGCGCTCGCGGGTCAGCCGGTCGGGCGGCTGGGCAAGAAATGCTGGCTCGGCGGTGAGGGTGGCGATGCGCGTCCGGGCGTCGGTCAGTTCCTGGCGGGTGGCGGAGATGTCGCGGTCGAGGTCGGTGAGTCGGCCGGCCTGATCGGAGGTCCAGGCCACGGGCTCGAATGAGTCCAGCCGCTCATCGCGTCGGTGGCTGGCCTCTGCCAGAGCGCGCCGGGCCTGCTCGTGCGCGTTCCGGGCGGCGTCGGCGACCGCGCAGAGCTGGGCGTGTTCTGGGTGCGCGGATTCGGCGATCAGGCGCGCGGAGGTGTTGAACGCCTCACACAGGTCGGACCGGTCGTCGAACCAGCCGGCAACCGGCGCGAGCTCACCGGGTTCGGCGGGTAGGGACGGCACGTGCGGGCGCCAGCGGTCGGCCCAGTCCGCGAGCTGCTCGTCAGCCCGAGCCACTGCGCCTCGGCGGAGGCCGAGCCGGCCCGGGCCATCGCGCATGACTCGTGCGGCCGCGCGCGCGGCGTCACGTTCGCCGTCCCAGCGCGCGAGCAGGGTGTCGCGGACCTGTTCCATGCGGGCGTCGATAGCCGCCCCGCTATCGCTGGCCCGCCGCCTGGCCTGGTCGGCGGTGATCGCCGTCTGATCACGGGCGACTTGGAGGTTCGCGAGTTCGCCGGCCTGCGGGGCTTCGAGCGCGATGACCTTGCGCAGCGCGTCGCGCTGCGGCTCCCAGTGGGCAAGTTGCTGCAGGCAGCGCTGCTCGGACGTCCACACCGCGCGCAGCTCGTCCAGCACCTCCTCCAGTGGTCGGGACCGTGCGTAGCGGGCGGCCTCGGCAGCGGCCTGCTCGGCGGCGTGGGCGGGGCCGAGATCGGCGCGGTCGCGGGTGAAGACGGCGAGCCACTGCTCCCGCGCCTCGGCGGCGTCAGTGGCGACGAGGTGGGCGGTGTTGGCGGTACGGCCGCGGGTCATCCCGACGTAGGCCGCGGCCGCGCCGGTGTCCTCGCCGACCACCAGATGCGCGGCGGTCACCGTGTCGCCTTGGGTGCCGTGCGCGGTGGTTGCGTAGGCCAGTTCCACGTGCGCGGAGACGTAGTCGGCGGGCAGCACCCGCGCCCCTGTCCCGGGCGGGGCGACGGCGGGGGTGACAGCGGCAGACTCGCCGCCGGTGGGGGTGACATGCGGTGTGCCGTCGGGGGTGACGAGCAGCCCGCCGTGCCGGTCGACACCGGTGACCGTCCACACGTCGCGGTTGGCGACCTGCAGGTCACGGTCGTTGCGGCGGGTGGCGATCCGGTCGCCGACGCCGATCTGCTCCCCCGCCCCGGTGACGATCACGCGCCGGTCGTCGACCCGGCCTTCGGTGACGAGTCGGTCCCGGATGGCGGCGTTGAGGGCGGCGGCCTGTTCACGGGTGGCGGCCACCACGGCCACGCGCTCCCCCGCGGTGTAGTCCTCGGCCGTGCCGGCGGCGAGGGCCTCCCGCAGCGCCTCGGGGTCGGGGTCGGGGTGCAGCCGGATCTGCCCGCGGGCGAGGAGCGCGTCGAACACCGTCCCGGGGTTCTCGCCGGCGCGCATCGCGAGGGTCAGGTCGGCGTAGTCGGTGTCCGGTGTGGTGCGGCTGGTGGCGTCGGTGCGGGTGAAGCGGTGCACCCCGACCAGGGTCAGGTGCTCGGTCGGGTCGACCTGGGTCGCGGCGAGGTCGAGGACGCCACCGCGACCGACCGCCGGCAGCTGATGCCGGTCACCGAGCAGGGCGACGTGCACCTGGCACTCGTCGGCGATCGTCAGCAGGGCCCGGGCAGTGTCCTGATCCAGCATGCCCGCCTCGTCCACGACGAGCAGGTCGCCGGCCCGCAGCCGCACCCCGTCAGTGGGCCCGGCATAGGGACGGCCGGTGAGAGGGTCGGTGTGGCCGACGGGCAGGCGGGTCCACGCGCCGTCGGCATTCCAGCGCCAGCCGTACTGGAAGGCCAGCCGGGCCGCCGACCCGGTGACCGCGCCGACCTCCGCCGCGGCGACTTTGGCCGCCTTCAGTGTCGGGGTGACGACCACCAGCCGGCGCCCCTGCTCGGCGAGCGCGTTCCTGGTGGCGGCCAGCGTGGTGGTCTTGCCGGCGCCGGCCGCGCCCTCGATCACGACCAGGCGCCGCTGGCCGGCCAGCGCGGCGACCGCCGCGGCCTGTCCGGCGTCTAGCCGCGTGGCACCGACTGCAAGGTCGACGAGCGGTGTCAGGTCGGTGTCCGGGACGCCGGTCGGGCGCCCGGTGGCGCGGGAGGCGAAGCGGGCGGTGAGGTCGGCCTCGACGGCGAGCACCGGCGCCGACGTCCAGGCCCGGATGTGCTCGGGCAGCCCGTCGCGGTCCAGCAGCGGCAGGCACCGGGACAGGGCGCGGGCGGTGAGGTCTTCGGCGAGCTCGATGCGCACCGCCGGGTCGGTGACGATGCCGGCGCCGGCGAGCAGCTGTTCGACCTCCCCGCGCACGTCGGCGGCGTTCCACGCCGAGCGGGCGGCGCCCAGCCGGGCCAGCACCCTCTCCACCGCCTGCTCCCGGTCCAGGCTGCCGACCGGGGTGGGTGTCAGGCCTGTGGGAACGTCGCGGTCGCGGTAGCCCAGGGCGACCA